>CAJMSZ010000027.1 GCA_905216215.1 uncultured bacterium
ATGGCAGAGAAATTAACACCTTTTGATCTGGTGGTAACAGATGAAAAATTGCAGACCTTAAAGCTTTTGCTTCCATATGTTCCTTCAGAGTATCAATCTTTTTTGGGAATATATGTAAAATTTGCTGAATTTCAGAACACCGTTTCTTATTTCAGACAGTTCCCGGGCAGACATTTTTGGAAAAAAAACGATTCTGATGTATCGGTAGAATCCATCATATCAGACTTAAAAGAATATTATCCGGAAAAAAATTTTGAAATAATGGAAACTTTGATGCAGGCGATGAATATGATGGAAATGATGCAGAACATGAACGCAGAAGATATGTTCAGCTCTATGAATATGAGTGACATGTTCCAGGTGTTTCAACAAGAAAGGGCGGAAGAGCATGGAAGAATGGATGAATCATCCGGCAATGAAGAATCTTGATCCTGTTAAATTGGAATTGATTCGAACTGCTGCAAGACAGACGGAAGGAAAATCAGGTAAAGCTTTGGCTCCAGTCATGCTTTCTTTAATTGTCAGCGCCAATAAACGGGGCATCCGTTTTACTACGGAGGAGACAGACCTCATTCTGGCAATTATGAAGGAAGGCAAAACGGATAGTGAAAAAAAACAGATAGACCACATGGTGGATTCTGTCAGGAAGACAAAAGAAGGAAGTCGTTAAGACTTCCTTCTCTCATATGCTTTTCTTCGTATTACGATTCCAGGTATTTCATCATCTTGTCAAATTGTTGTTCCATGGTTTCATATCCGTGTTCATAGAAAGCTTCCAGCTTTTCTACATCCTTTTCAATTCTGTGAATTGGTTTATGGGTAGGACGGATTACGAAAATCTCACCCTTCTCTTCTAACCAGTCAATGTAATTCATGGTTACATTATAACGTTTGTTACGAAGAATACAGGTTTTGACAAGTTCAGGATATTTGCTGTACATTTTGCGATATAATTCGATATACGCTTTTGAAATTTTTTCTTTTCGGTACCCTTTTTTACGGGTCAGGAGAAGTACAATTTTTTTCGCACCACGTTCCTTTACATGTTTTACCGGAACGGAATCTGCAAGTCCCCCGTCCAGATAAGGAATACCATCTACATTTACAATCGGGCAGACCAAAGGCATGCTACTGCTGGCACGGCACATCATCATCAGACGCTGTGGATTTGAGTCTTCGGTTAAATACTCTGCTTTTCCGGTAATGCAGTTCGTAGTTACAATTTCACAATGTATGCCGGAGTTGAAATAGGATTCAAAATCCAGGGGAATCAGACTATTCGGCATCTTATCAAAAATCATATCCATATCCAGAATACTGCGTTCTTTGATGAATCCCTTCAGTCCATAATAATAGTTATATTCTTTTCCACGGTGAATCATACATTTCTTCGTACGCTCCGGCTGTTTTGCTACATAACCTACTGCATTACAGGAACCGGCGGAGACACCTGTCACGTCCGAAAAGTAGATGTCGCGTTCCATCAGATAATCCAGTGCACCGGAGGTAAACACGCCTCTTGTGGCACCACCTTCCAAAATCAGACTTCCATTTATCATCCTTACACCTCTTCTTCTGCTTTAAGATATCATAAGTATATCACAACATTGTTTTCTTGTCTTGCGAAAAAAGTATTCTCATGGTACGATATTAAGCGGTAAAAACTAACTATATGATTATAATAAACAATATGAAGGAGAAAATTCAATGATTAGTACAAGTAATGTTACCCTCCGTGTTGGGAAGAAAGCATTGTTTGAAGATGTAAATATTAAATTCACAGAAGGAAACTGTTATGGACTTATCGGTGCAAATGGTGCCGGAAAGTCGACTTTTTTGAAGATTTTATCCGGGCAGTTGGAGCCAACCTCCGGTGAAGTGATTATTTCACCGGGAGAGCGTCTTTCTTTCTTGCAGCAGGATCATTTCAAATATGATGAGTTTCCGGTACTGGATACCGTAATTATGGGAAATGCACGTCTCTATGAAATCATGAAAGAGAAAGAAGCCATTTATGCCAAAGAGAATTTTACAGATGAAGATGGAATCAAAGCCAGTGAACTGGAAGGCGAATTTGCTACCATGAATGGATGGGAGGCCGAATCTGATGCCGCTTCTCTCCTGAACGGGCTTGGCATTGAGACCGAACTTCATTATACACTGATGCATGATCTGACCGGTGCGCAGAAGGTCAAAGTGTTGCTGGCGCAGGCACTCTTTGGTTCGCCAGATATCCTTCTTCTGGATGAGCCTACCAACCACTTGGATCTGGATGCCATCGCATGGCTGGAAGAATTTTTAATCAACTTTAACAATACTGTTATTGTTGTATCACATGACCGTTATTTCTTAAATAAAGTATGTACACAGATTGCTGATATTGATTATGGAAAGATTCAGCTCTACGCAGGAAACTATGATTTCTGGTATGAATCCAGTCAGCTCCTTATCCGACAGATGAAAGAAGCAAACAAGAAAAAGGAAGAAAAAATCAAGGAACTTCAGGAATTTATTTCAAGGTTTAGTGCCAATGCATCAAAATCTCGTCAGGCGACCTCAAGAAAACGTGCGTTAGAGAAGATTCAGTTGGATGAAATCCGTCCTTCCAGTCGTAAGTATCCATATATTGATTTCAAACCCAATCGTGAAATCGGAAATGAAGTGCTTACCGTAGAAGGCATTACAAAGACCATTGATGGAGAAAAGATTCTGGATAATATTTCGTTTACTTTAAATCGTGATGACAAAGTGGCTTTTGTAGGCGGAAACGAATTAGCAAAAACGACTTTATTCCAGATTCTTTCAGGTGAATTAGAACCGGATGCAGGAACTTACAAATGGGGTGTTACCACATCACAGGCATATTTTCCAAAAGACAGTGGAAAAGAATTTGACAATGACGATACGATTGTAGAATGGCTAACCCAGTATTCTGAAATTAAGGATGTAACTTATGTCCGTGGTTTCCTGGGAAGAATGCTCTTTGCCGGAGAAGACGGTGTAAAGAAAGTCAAAGTATTATCCGGTGGTGAAAAAGTACGCTGCCTGCTTTCTAAAATGATGATTTCCGGTGCCAATGTTCTGATTTTGGATGAACCAACAGACCACCTTGATATGGAAGCAATCACAGCGCTCAACAATGGAATGCAGAAATTCCATGGTGTGCTTCTCTTCTCTTCCCGTGACCATCAGATTGTGCAGACTACTGCGAACCGTATTATGGAAATCATGCCAGGCGGAAAGATGATTGATAAGATGACAACTTATGACGAGTATCTTGCTAGTGATGAGATGGCAAGAAAACGTCAGACTTATACCATGGCTGAGACAGACAACTAAAGAATTGTGTAAAATAAAAAAGGAGAACAAAATGAAGAAAATTTCAAGCTTCACCATTGACCACATAAAATTAGTTCCAGGTCTTTATGTTTCAAGAAAGGATTCGGTAGAGGGACATCCCATCACAACTTTTGATATTCGTATGACGAAGCCAAATGAAGAACCTACGATTAATACTGCAGAAATGCATACCATGGAACATCTGGGAGCAACTTTTTTAAGAAATCATGCAGAATACGGAGATAAAACTCTCTATTTTGGTCCAATGGGATGCCGGACCGGATTTTATTTACTTCTTTCTGGTGATTATGAATCCAAAGATATTGTACCTCTTATGAGAGAGATGTTTACGTTTATTGCTGAATTTGAAGGTGAAGTTCCGGGTGCATCTCCGAAAGACTGCGGTAATTATCTGGATATGAACCTTCCAATGGCAAAATATTGTGCACGGAAATATTTAAAAGAAGTATTGGAAAACATCACAGAAAAACAATTGATTTATCCAGAATAAGTTATCCTTAAAAACAAAATCATAAAGGGTTAAAAAAATCCTGACAGAACAGAGTCTTAGTTTTCTGCTGTCAGGATTTTCTTTTCCGTAATCAACATATGAGGTCTGTAGTCTGTGGGTTCCGTTGGTATGCTTTCGCATAACTGTAACTCATAGCCCACTGCAATTAATTTTAAATCTGGATGTTTGTCCAAAAAACGGTCATAATAGCCACCGCCATATCCAACACGGTTTAAATTTTCATCAAATGCAACTCCGGGCATAATCATGAGCGTATTTTCTGGGAAAAACGCAATCTTTTCACAATAGGCAGTGGGTTCTAAAATATGCATGGCACCCGGTGCGAGCTGTGTGTATTCAGAAATCAGATAAAAATCCATTTCATTTTTGTTCACTTTTGGAAATGCCACTTTCTTCCCATATTTCCATGCTGCTTTAGTCAATAAGCCGGTCTGCACTTCGTTTTGAAAATCCGCATAAGTTAATATTAGCTCTGCATTTTGAAATTCGCTAGTCCGAAGAACCTGTTCTGTAATCTTTCTGCTCTTTTCGCAGACCTCAGCCAAAGTCATTTCTTTTCGGAGCGAACGAATCCGCTTTCTAATTTGCTGTTTTGTGTCCATATTTTTCACCAAGGTCTGTGATACTTCCGTCCTTCTCCTGAATAGAAATATTGTTTAACTGTCCACGGAGATTACGTTTAAATGCTTCCACATATTCTCGGCGGAGAACCTGCTGTTCTTTAAATTCTTTTTCGGTTAGTCCTTCTGCTTTTGATTTGTGATACAATTCATTAATTCGTGCAATTTTTTTATCATCCATTTTCTTTTGTCCTTTCTCATTTACTTTTGGCAATATGCCGGCAAAAATGTTTAGCTTGAATAGTTTTCCAGAAAACCATAAAGCTTCTCTTCCCCTATAATTATTTTTCCTTTTTTTAATTCGTTTTGCAGTTCTGTCGGCAAATCTGCAAGGGGAATGTCTGTATATTCAAATAACGTTTGTCTGTCTGACTGGAACACAACTACATAACCATTCAGTATTGTCAGATAATAAGATTGTTCTTCCTCTTTCTCTGCGGTTCCCTGTACCTGCAACAAGGTATCATCAGATTGATTTTCACTTTGTGTCTCAGAAGGATTTTGTGATTTTCTTACCAGATATTTGTATTCTTCTCTATAACCAAGGGATAGAACCGCGAGGAAAGCAAACAAGCTGAAAGTCAGGATAACACCATATTTTTTCTGCATAAGGACATCTCCTTTTTTCTACAGTATTAACCTGACTCTTTTCTCTTATACAAATTTTAGTAAAATCTGTCATTTATTAAATGAAACTTTTTACAGATGGTCAACAATGAGGCTCCTTTTGGCATTTCCAAAATTTCATCTTCTGTAAGTCCACCCAGCTTCAGAAGGCTGATTGCATACACTACGACTGCAATTACGAGAGCAATCAGAATGGCAATTCGTCCGGAAATAAACATACTTAAAACCAGGTTGACCAGATACACTGAGACACCCATAATTGCAGAGGCAATGCATGGAATTACAAAAGTTTTTTTCGTTTCTTGTTTGTATCCAATTGCTTCTCTGATATTGTGTGCATTTAAAATACACATTGACAGTGAGAAAATAATTTTACTTACGATAACTCCGTAGATTCCCCACTTGAAAAATACCATCATGATAAACAGTGATACCACATGAAGAATCAATGAAATGGTTGCGTTTTTCACTGGTTTCATCATACGGTTGATTCCTTGAAGTACTGCATTTGTTACGGTGGACAGGGAATAAAATACAAGTGAAATTCCGCCTATCCGGAACATCATTGCCTGCGTTGTATTATCAATTGATGGCCAGATGAAATCCAGAATTGGTCTTCCTACAATACAGAGACCAAAAGCGCTTGGGATGGTAATCAGCATAGTAAAACGTATTGCCATGTAAATCCGGTTGTATAACAATCGTTTTTCTCTTGTCTCATATGCACGGACAAGCCCAGGTATCATTGATGACCCAAGCGCACTTGCAACAGCAAGGGGAACATTGAATAGATTGTAGTATTGTCCAAGCTTTCCAAGAATTTCTACACATTCTTTTTCCAAATGTCCCTGGGCTGCCATAATATTATTAAACATGGCACTGTCAATAATATTGCCCATGTTGTATACAGCAGAGCTTAAGATAACCGGTGCAATGGTAAGTAACATCAGTTTGAAAATGGAACTGTAACTTTCCATTTTGCGAGAACGGTCACGTTTTACACGTCTGCGAATGACTTTTCTGGCAGCATAATAGCAGAAAATTAAGAACAACAGACCAATAGCAGCTCCGGAAACAGTTCCCAGAGTGCCTCCGGCTGCAGAGTAAGCCGGTCCCAACAGTTCATTGTCCTGCTTCTGTGCCATTTTCAGTCCATAGTCCATTAACAGACTTGCACCTGCAATGCTGACAACAGCATTTAAAATCTGTTCCAGAATTTGTGAAATTGCAGTTGGAATCATAGTTCCACATCCCTGAAAGTAACCACGGAATACACCCATGACTGCTACTACGAGAAGTCCCGGAGCAAGCACACGAAGTGCATATAAACTGACTTTTGCACCCATAATTGATGCAATAAATTCCGCTCCGAAGAAGATAATTATCATAATAATCGAACCAACAGAAATTGCAAACATCAAAGCAGCTTTAAATACCTGCTGGGCATTTTTATATTGGCCCTTTGCAATTCTTGCGGATACTAATTTGGATACAGCAAGGGGCATACTGTAAGATGAAATCAGCAGTGCCATGGAGTAAACCTGGAATGCGATTTCATAGTAGCCTTGTCCTTGAAGTCCCATAATATTGAGCATAGGAATACGATAGACAAATCCGATAATTTTCGTAATAATCCCTGCTACTGCCAATATGGCTCCCTGAATTAGAAACCCATCCTTGGATGATTTTTTCTTTTCTGACATAAAGCACCTCATTTATGTAATCTCTTATGCGGTAAATCTGAAACTCTAAAATAATCCCTATCGCGTTATTCCAAGATTATCCAGAATGTTTCGTTGCTTTTCTTCCATGACAAGTCGTTCCCCATCTTCCATATGATCATACCCAAGAAGATGAAGCATACTGTGTGCAATCAAAAAGGCAAATTCACGTTTTACGGAGTGCCCGTATTCTTCTGCCTGAGCAATCACTTTTTCTTTGGAAATGACGATATTTCCAAGTATTAATTCTCCGGTTTCCAGGTCAAAATTACTATCATCTTCTTCAACGGAAGAAAAGTCTGCCGGACTGTCATACTCTATCATAGGGAAAGATAAAACATCCGTCGGACGATCAATCCCACGAAATTCATTGTTTATTCGCTGGATTTCAGCATTATTTGTCAAAAGAAGCTCAACCTGGGATTCATAAGGGCAATTCTCATAATCCAGAACACCTTCTGTAACCAGATTGGCTATTTCCATATAATCAAGGTCAAGTTCCGGTCCTTCTTCATTTTCTAAATATATTCTCATACTTATCCACGTTTCCTTCTGTCTGTGTTTTTGGATTTCTTATGTGAAGCAGATTTCTGCTCATACTCTTCATATGCTTTCACGATTTTCTGTACCAGAGGATGTCTGACAACATCTTTACTGGTCAGACGACAGATAGCAATATCGTCAATATTCCGAACAACATTAATTGCTACATCTAATCCGGAAATCTGTCCGGATGGTAAATCTTTCTGTGTGGAATCTCCGGTAATCACTACCTTAGAGCCAAACCCAATACGGGTCAGGAACATTTTCATCTGTGCAGGAGTCGTATTCTGTGCTTCGTCTAGAATAATAAATGCATTATCCAACGTTCGTCCACGCATATAAGCCAGTGGAGCAACCTCGATCAGACCTTTTTCAGAATTTTTCAGAAAGCTCTCAGCTCCCATAATCTGGTAAAGTGCATCATATAAAGGTCGAAGATAAGGATCAATCTTGCTTTGTAAATCTCCTGGAAGAAAACCCAGCTTTTCTCCGGCTTCAATAGCTGGTCTTGTCAGGATGATTCTTCCCACCTCATTTCGCTTGAAGGCGGTGATTGCCATTGCCATGGCCAGATAGGTTTTTCCGGTTCCGGCAGGTCCAAGACCGAAGGTAATCATCTTATCCCGGATTGAATCTACGTATTTCTTCTGACCAAGTGTCTTTGGCTTGATTGGTTTCCCCTGCAAGGTATGACATATGAGATCTTTATCAATTTCTAAAACACTTTCTGTACTGTCTTCCATGGTAAGCGCAAGGGTATAATCCACAGTCTGCTCCTGAATGGAATTTCCACGTTTTGAAAGTTCGGTTAACTGTTCCAGTACATTCTGTGCGCGTTCTACATTTGCTGCATCTCCGAGAATTTTCACTTTACCGTCTCTTGCGATTAAAGTGACATGCAGACTTCGTTCTATTTTTTTTGCAAACATATCAAACTGCCCGAAAACATTTCGTTCATGCTCAGCAGGAATTTCCATGATTGTCTCCAAAATTGCCATAAATTTATTTCCCTTCTTATTCGTCTGTCGTTTTTTCCGTCTGCGGAATCGACTGTCTGTCGACAGTGACGGGATTTCCGATTTTCTCATGAAATATGAGAACCCCTTTTGCGGTTGTTTGTTCTACACCAGTGTATATTTTAACACTATTCTGCAAAATTTGAACCCCTTTTTCTTCTAATTTTCTACAAAATCTCTGGAAATTTGCGCTTAATATACATCTGGCTTCTGATTTCTCATAATTTTCTTCCTGCTGATTACATTCACGATATTCAAGGAGGCCAAACGAAACAGGGAAACGCAACTGCTTGCCTATGAACAAGCGGGCATCTTTTTCCAAAGCTTTATAACAGGAATAACCGGATTCTTCCTTTCCAAAATAAAAGCGTGTGTTTCCTGTGTCTATCCAAAATCCCCATCTCTTATTGCCGGTTTCTTTCAAGACAAAATGTCTGGTATCCAGATTTTCTTCATAAGTGGACTCAGTCCGGGCGAAAATATCTGCGTCCGAGGATACATATTGATAATTTACAATTTCTTTTGCATCATTATATATGGGAATACTGCCACTTACCAGGCAATCACCTTTTTTAACAGTATCACCGATATGTACGACAGGGATACCACGTCGAGTAATGATATCCGTTATGATTCCATCTTTATCAGCAATAATATCAGACGGAACATCGACAGGATTATTGTTTTGTTTTAAAAGGTGCTCCCTGTTTTCTTTCACCTGTATTTTCAGAAAAATCCCTTCTACTGATGCGGAGACCCATATAACATCGGAATAATTTTTACGTAGATACGCAGAAATGGCATCACATTGAACATTTTTCTTAGACTGACCAACATAGATATCTTGCGTTTTCAGTGCTTTTCTGATTTCTTCTTGTGAATATTTCTGATTTCCTTCAATCTGAATATTCCAGATGAATCTTGTCATCAGGAAAAGAAAGATTGAGCAAAATATCAGACCTAATGTAAATAGTTGTCTTTTTTTGTATTTTTGTAAAAAAAAAGGAAAGCCGAATCGTTCTTTTACTTTGACTTTCGTTTTGGTTTTGCGTAGAATTGGTTTCAATCTTCGGAAATCATGTATTGAGATATTCATTTCATAAGCGTGTCCACAAGAAATGAGGTTCCACAAATCAATCTTATGGTGAGCGCACATGTTGAAAAAACGTTCTGGCGAATAACCGGTAATCTGGATTTTTAAATATCCTGTGATATATTTCCTGATTCTGGCCTGCATAGGGTGAACCCCTTTCCTGTTACTGATATTCTAGTTTATCAATTTTGCCTGTAATCATCATATCCTCATTTGTATAATATGCAATCTCAAGTCTTGCTCCAGAGATTTTTAACTGTCCGCTTTTGAGTTTTATCCGGATTAAGGTATCCGTATATTCTATAATACCACGATAGTTCTCAATATTCATTTCAAATTCACCGGTAATCGTAACAATTGGAACACCAAGGATTACATCTTTGGGCATGCTGGATGCCTCCGTGATTCGATACCCCAGTGTTCCGTTTTTTTCCTGGTCTCGCTTATTCATCACACAAGCCATACATGATTTTATCTAACTATATGAAATCAGATGAAATGGTATGCTAAGAAACTGCGTATTTTAATTTTTGAAATTTTTAAATTGGTCTGTCATAATTTTTCCATCTTTTACAACAATTTCAATTTTTCCATTTTCCGATGCAATAAACCGAATGCAATGATCTGTGTCTTCCTTTGGTAAATAAGGCTGCCCTACTGTGAAAACGTTCTTTTCTGTAAGTGTAGCAAACATATACTCTGTTCCGGGACGAAGGGTACAAATCGGAAGCCCGTTTAAAAAGAACATATCCTGCGAATTATCATTCCAGTAGTATTCATCTACCAGACGAATAGTTGCCGGAGATGAAAGTGGCCTACTCATGACGTTCTGTGCTGTATTCGTAGTCTGGTTAGGATTTCCGTATCCGTATGAAATGTTGTTTGCTGCATTCCCGGTAGCCTGAAACATATCCTGAGGCTTGTAATTTCCAAGAGGTGCTCTATTTACAATCATTCTGGAAAGAAATGCTCCAAGAAGTGCTCCGGTAATACCAAACGCATATGCAATCATCAATGGTTTTCTGTTTGGCGCAAAAGTAAGCGCAATATAAGTACCGGCAATTGTTCCCAGAACCTCTAGTCCAAACCATAATCCAATGGTGATGATTCGATATTTTGATGGGTTCTGCCCTCTGGCCAGGGCGATTTTTCCGTTTTGATTTAACAGCCAGATGACACATAATATTTCAATCATATGTTTCTTCCTTTCGTATTTCATTATAGCATATTTACACGGATGTTTTCTATGATACAGTCCGTTGTAATTTAAATCATTGTATAAATTATAATTCAAACTGAAATATTTGTATAGTGAAATTATTCTAAACTTTATGGTATCTATATAAAATTTTGCCTGAAAAAAGCATGAAAAAGAGACGGTGTAAAACCGTCTCTTTTATAGCACATCATACAAATTTTATTTATGTTTGATTTCTGCGTGTAATTCTTGAAGAGATTTCAGTTCACTGCTTCCGTGCTGCTGAATGTAGCAAATGCCACTGATTGTTGCTTTTGCAGCAGCGATTGTAGTCATGTAAGCCACTTTCTTCTTGATTGCAGCCTTACGAAGGTAACTGTCGTCATCAACACCATTCTTTCCGCGTGGAGTGTTGATGATTAAATCAATCTTACCATTTGTAATCAAGTCAAGGATGTTAGGACGTCCTTCGCGAAGTTTCTTTACCATTTCAGCTTCGATTCCAGCTTTTTGGAGACACTCGTAAGTTCCTTTTGAAGCAAGAATCTTGAATCCGGCATCAGCAAATTTCTGAGCAACTTCTACAACTTCTTCTTTATCTTTATCATTGACAGAAATCAGTACAGTTCCACTGAGTGGGAGTTTCGTCTGTGTTGCTTCCTGAGCTTTATAGAATGCTTCTCCTGAAGAAACGGAAAGTCCGAGTACTTCTCCGGTTGAACGCATTTCAGGTCCAAGTACAGGGTCAACCTCCTGGAACATATTGAATGGGAATACCGCTTCTTTCACACCATAGTATGGAATATCCTGTTCTTTTAATTCTGGAATCGGTGATGGTCTTCCTGTCAGTTCTGCTGTCGCAATTTCGATTGCAAGAGGAACCATTCTGATGTTGCATACCTTAGAAACCAACGGCACCGTTCTGGATGCTCTTGGATTGGCCTCCAGTACGAAAACCTTTCCGTTTTCAATTGCATACTGCATATTCATCAGACCTTTTACATGCATCTCTTCTGCAATTCTTCTTGTGTATTCTTTAATGGTCTTTACATTTTCTTCTGAAATGTATTTTGATGGAATGATACAAGCAGAGTCACCGGAATGTACACCTGCAAGTTCAACGTGTTCCATAACCGCTGGTACAAAAGCATGTGTTCCATCACTGATAGCATCCGCTTCGCATTCGGTTGCGTGTCCTAAAAAACGGTCAATCAGGATTGGTCTGTCAGGTGTTACCCCAACAGCAGCATTCATGTATCCTACCATACTTTCTGCATCATAAACAACTTCCATTCCACGTCCGCCAAGTACATAAGAAGGACGAACCATAACAGGATATCCAATCTTTTCAGCGATTTCCAAAGCTTCTTCTACATTGACAGCCATTCCTGATTCTGGCATAGGAATATCGAGTTTGTCCATCATGGCACGGAACTGATCACGGTCTTCTGCCAAATCAATTACGGATGGTGCAGTACCGAGAATCTTTACGCCATTTTTCTCCAAATCTGCCGCAAGATTTAACGGAGTCTGACCACCAAACTGTGCAATCACACCTACTGGCTTTTCTTTCTTGTAAATGCTGAGCACATCTTCCAGTGTAAGTGGTTCAAAATATAATTTATCAGAAGTATCGTAGTCCGTAGATACAGTCTCCGGATTACAGTTTACGATAATTGTTTCGAATCCAAGTTTCTTCAGTGCAAGGGATGCATGAACACAGCAATAGTCAAATTCGATACCCTGTCCGATACGGTTTGGTCCACCGCCAAGAATCATAATCTTTGGTTTTGCTGTACTTACCGGGCTTTCATCCTTTGTATTGTAAGTAGAGTAGTAATAAGCACTGTCTTCGGTAGCACTTACATGAACACCTTCCCACGCTTCTTCCACGCCAAGTTCAATACGTCTGTTACGTATATCTTCTTCTTTTACATCAAGAATCTGACTTAAATATTTATCTGAGAAACCATCTTTCTTTGCTGCGATGAGAGCCTCATCGGATGGAAGCTGACCTTTGGAGGCTATTAACTGTTCCTCTTCCTCTACCAGTTCTTTCATCTGTTCGATAAAGTAATGTTTTACTTTTGTGAGTTCATGAATTTCATCAACAGTAGCGCCCTTTCTAAGTGCTTCATACATGATGAAATGACGTTCGCTGGAAGGATGAATCAGCATATTTAATAACTCTTCTTTTGATTTTGTATCAAAATCTTTTGCATGTCCAAGACCATATCTGCCTGTCTCAAGACTGCGGATAGCTTTCTGGAATGCTTCCTTATAAGTTTTACCGATACTCATAACTTCACCTACAGCGCGCATCTGAGTACCAAGTTTATCTTCTACACCTTTGAATTTTTCGAATGCCCAACGAGCAAACTTAATTACAACATAGTCCCCGTCTGGTACATATTTATCAAGTGTTCCGTATTTACCACATGGAATATCTTTTAATGTGAGTCCAGTTGCAAGCATCGCTGATACGAGGGCGATAGGGAAACCGGTTGCTTTTGAAGCAAGAGCTGATGAACGTGATGTTCTTGGGTTGATTTCGATGATGATATCTCTGTCAGTTTTCGGGTCATGTGCCCACTGTACATTGGTTCCACCGATTACCTGAATAGATTCTACGATTTTATATGATTTCTCCTGAAGACGTTTCTGAACATCCTCAGAAATGGTAAGCATAGGAGCGGAGCAGAAAGAATCTCCTGTATGCACACCAAGAGGATCAATGTTTTCAATGAAACAAACAGTAATCATATTATTGTCTGCATCACGTACAACTTCCAGTTCCAGTTCTTCCCATCCGAGAATAGATTCTTCTACAAGAACCTGTCCTACAAGACTGGCCTGTAATCCTCTGGCACATACGGTTTTCAATTCTTCTACATTATATACAAGTCCGCCACCGGCGCCACCCATTGTGTAGGCAGGACGAAGTACTACCGGATATCCTAACTTATCTGCAATAGCGAGTGCATCCTCAACGGAATAAGCAACCTCACTTCTTGCCATTTCAATACCAAGCTTTTCCATGGTATGCTTAAATTCAATACGGTCCTCACCACGTTCAATGGCATCTACCTGTACACCAATTACCTGAACATTATATTTATCAAGGACACCTGCTTTTGAAAGTTCGGAACACAAATTAAGCCCTGACTGTCCACCAAGGTTTGGCAGTAACGCATCTGGTCTCTCCTTTGCGATAATTTTCTCAATGCGTTCCACATTGAGTGGTTCAATGTATGTGACATCTGCTGTTTCAGGGTCTGTCATGATTGTTGCCGGGTTAGAGTTCACCAGCACGATCTCATAACCTAATTTTCTTAATGCTTTACACGCCTGAGTACCAGAATAATCAAATTCACACGCCTGTCCAATGATGATAGGGCCTGAACCAATAATCAATACTTTGTGTATATCTTTTCTTTGGGACATATCCGCTTCCTCCTCATGCATTTGTTTCTTTAAAGTCTCGTAACATTATACACGAATGGAATAGGCTATGCAATAAAAATTTTTTATAAATAGAAACCTTTTTCTAATAGCTTTTTATCAATATTTCTTATTTGCGGTTCTCCAGTTCTATATAATCCCGATATGGAGACAGAGGATTGTAGGCAGGACGAATGATTTTATCCACATTACGAAGCTCTTCTAATCTGTGTGCACTCCATCCAACAATACGTGCTGCTGCAAAAATAGGTGTGTAAAGCTGTTCCGGAATTCCAAGCATGGAATAAACAAGACCACTGTAAAAATCCACGTTGGCATTTACGCCTTTGTAAATTCGTCGCTTCTCAGCAATCACTTCCGGTGCCATCTTCTCTACTTTCTCATAAAGTGCATATTCCTGTGTATAGCCCTTTTCCATTGCCAGTTGTTTTACAAAGGTCTTGAAAATCTCTGCACGAGGGTCAGATACAGAATAAATTGCATGCCCCATACCATAAATCAGCCCCTTCTGGTCAAATACCTCTTTATTCAGAAGTGCATTCAAATAAGCGCGGACTTCGTCATCATCTTCCCAGTCTTTTACGGTCTTCTTCATGTCACTGAACATCTGGGTTACTTTAATGTTGGCACCGCCGTGCTTTGGCCCTTTCAGAGAAGCCATGGCTGCTGCTATCGTAGAGTAAGTGTCTGTTCCGGAAGAAGTAACTACGTGAGTAGTAAATGTGGAGTTGTTACCACCACCATGGTCCATATGGAGCACAAGTGCCATATCCAGAATCTTTGCTTCGAGGTCTGTATATTTCCGGTCTTCTCGAAGCATCATTAAAATATTCTCGGCTGCGGATTTGGAAGGATCTGGGGCATAAATATACAAATCTTCCCCCTGCCTGTAATTATAAGCATGATAACCATATACCATAAGCATTGGAAACTGACTGATCAGATTCAGACTTTGACGTAATACATTAGGGATGCTGGTATCATCCGCTTTTTCATCATATGTATAAAGACTCAGGATAGAGCGGGACAAACTGTTCATCATGTCTTTGCTTGGAGCTTTCATGATAACGTCACGGACAAAAGTTGGCGGAAGTGTTCTTCTCTCGGCAAGCATCTGCTGAAAATGCTCCAGTTGTGTTTTGCTCGGCAATTCCCCAAACAGCAACAGATAAGCTACTTCTTCGAAACCACTGTGATGTGCATCCAGAAATCCCTTTACTAAATCTTTGATGTTATAACCCCGATAGTAAAGATTTCCTGCGCATGGGACCTCTTTCCCATCGACAATCTTCTTTGCACAGACATCGGATATATTGGTCAGTCCTGCAAGGACTCCTTTTCCGTCCAGGTCACGAAGTCCACGCTTTACTTCATACTTGGTATATAATTCCTTATCTATGGCATTGCTCTTGTTGCAAAGCTCTGCTAATTCTAAAATTTCAGGTGTAATTTCGAATAAAGTAGTGTCAAGTGTAGTATTGGCCATGGCAATTACCTCCTATTTTCCTGTGATTAATTTTCAATATTATACTGGATAAATCTGAGAAAAACAATTAACATCCTGTTAAATATTTATGAAAGAAATTTATTTTTCGCGGATCACATCAGCGAAAATGGCACCGGACACTTTTTGTAAATCCTGTGGTGAAAGCAAAAGCTGCATACCGATTTTACCTCCGCTCACATAGATTTTATCCTGATTTTCTGCTGAGATATGTATAACCGTAGGATAAGTTTTTTTCATTCCAATGGCAGTACATCCGCCTCGTACGTAACCGGTAACTGCTGTTAAATTTTTTAATGGCAGCATTTCCAGTGATTTTTCTCCTACAGCTTTTGCAGCCTTTTTGAAATCAATTTCATCTTCAATGGGAATTACAAATACGTAGTAATTTCCGTTTTTCCCTACTGTGACAAGGGTTTTATATACAAAGCTATGGTCGCAGCCAAGTATATCAGCCGTATGTACCCCGTCGATAAATTCATCACATTCATAAGTCTGATATTTGTATGATATATTTGCCTTGTCTAAAATACGCATGGCATTTGTTTTCAATTCTTTTTTACTCATAGTGCTTCCTTCTTCCAATTTTATTCGGTGATGTCTCAATAAACGTCATAAAATTATCTTCATATATTTTTTTTAATATATTCTCTTCTAAACCCAGTCCATGCATCTGAGTGGGACCGTCCTGCACATAAAGTCCATCCGGGTACATGGTATAAGTTCCTTTTGTTTCTAAAAAATGACAGATCAGATTCATTCGTGAACCGGCTTCTTTCAGGGAAAGTGGTTCACCTTTTTCTCTTACTTCTTCTCTTGCCCCAATGTCTGTTCCATATAAAATCCGGTTCTGATATTTCCGAAAAAATGCATTTGCTTCTTCTGGCTGATTCGATAAATTATAATACAATTCAATTCCTGGCGTAATATCTATCCGCATCTGTGGTGCCTTATCCAGGATTCTGGAAAGCCTGTCCAACTGTTTGGAGAAAAAGAAAAAATGGGGAAACAGTATTCGAAGATTCGGATGGCTTATAAGTACATTTTCCAATTGACGATACTGGTCTTCATTATTAACAAAGGTTTCGTCATACAGCCAGCCACATTCCAGAGCATGTCTGGATATTTTCTCTGAATCCCAGAATTCTTCAGGGTCATTTACATGGAAATAAACAGGAATCTGTTCCTTCTCCAGATATGTCCAGTAAGCATCCCACACTTTTTTGTCAAAATCAGGAATGGGATATGCCTTTCGAATCTGTGGCTTTCCCTCCAGCATTTTTATTCCTGTGCATCCTTCTTCCATCCGTGCTTTCACTTCTTCAACAAGGGCATTTTCCATCTGCTCTTCTGAAAGGGAGTAAATCTGTCTGTTAATCCCACCAAAAATATATACCGGGACGTTGCTCTGCCTGGCAAACTGAAAAGCATCGTCTTCTACGGGAATACCATCTGACTGGGGAATACACTGAAGTGCAATTCCGCTTAACCCTTTTTCGGAGATTAATCGATTTAAATTTTGATTTTTCATTGCTTTTACAAAATGAATATGTCCATCTATCATAACTATGTCCTTTTAAAATCTGAATATAAATTGTTTTTGTGTACAGAATTTATCATAGCATGTTTTTTGGGGGAGTACAATTAATGTGCCAGCATGTTTTCAATAAATATGCCGTAACCTTTTGTGGGGTCGTTTACCAGTACATGAGTCACTGCACCTACCAGCTTTCCATTCTGGATAATCGGGCATCCACTCATTCCTTGAACAATACCTCCGGTTGCTTCAAGCAGTTCCGAATCATCTACTTGTATCATAATCCCTTTATTTACTTCTTTTGCGTAATAATCCAGTCCGATAATGCGGACGCTGTACTCTTTTACTGTTCCATTCAGTGAGCAACGGATGGTCGCTGCGCCTAAGTCTATTTCGTCCTTGTCCGCAGTAAGACAGGGCGTGATATCGGAAAGTATTTGGTCTACCCGGTTGATTTTTCCGAAAATTCCTTCTTCTGTATTCTGAGAAATCGTACCCAGGATATTGTAATTGTTATAAGTAATCACGCCCTCAAAACCACCTGGTTCTCCGCTTTTTCCTTTTTTGATATGCTGAATACTTGTCTCATACAAAGTTCCCTCCGTGATCTCAAGAAGTTCATTGGTATCTATATCATGAATTCCATGGCCAAGTGCACCAAAAGAGTGATCTTCCTTTATATAGGTTACTGTACCGATTCCCTGTGCGCTATCGCGGACCCAGATTCCAAGTTTATATTCGCCTTGTTCATTTTCCCCGGGATGCACTTTGACATCGATATATTCTTCATCTCTTCTTAAGTGTAACACAACACTTGTTTCCTGCAGCTTTTTGACAGCAGAAATTAATTCCTTTTTATCTGAAATTTCTTCTTTATCGATCCCTACAATATAATCTCCACTTTTCACCAGATTTTTGGAAGGATTCACGGTGGTTCCATCTTTTGCTTTGATTTCTTCGGTTCCAAGTACCAGTACGCCCTCTGTTTCCAGATAAATCCCAATAGGAATTCCACCTGGAATCACATACTGCCGAGTCTCGCTCTCTCCATTTACCGGAATCTGAAGACGATTTTGCTGCAGTTTAATCACCCCATAACCGCCCCCCAAAGATAATACAAAAATCAAAAGCATCAATAACATTCTTCTATATAACCTGGCTGACATTGTCCTTCCTCTCCATTCTATGATGTAGTGAAGTGAAATTCCTACGGAAAGGACAAATAGTTGCTTTCCGATTTCCCATAAAGTAAAAAAGACAGGAATTGCTTCCTGTCTAGTATATGGATATTATGATTTTTTTAAACCAGATGCCAGTTTTTTCATTTCTTTCGCATTTTCGATAACCGTATCGGTAATCAGGGCACCTCCGAGAATACGCGCAAGTTCAAGCACACTTTGTTCCTCTGTCAGACGGGAAATGGTCGTAGTCGTTACCTGCTCGTGTACATCCTTCTTGATTTCAAAATGAGAGTCTGCCATAGCTGCAATCTGTGCCAGGTGTGTAATACAGATTACCTGGCGGCATCTTCCGATGAGTCCCATTTTTTCAGAAACTTTTTGTGCAGTTCTCCCACTGATGCCTACATCAATTTCATCAAAAATCATGGTTTCGATATCGTCTTTGTCAGCCATTACTGTTTTAATTGCCAGCATAATACGGGAGAGCTCTCCACCGGATGCAACCTCTGACAGTGAACGCATAGGCTGTCCCGGATTCATGGAAATCAGGAATTCTACATCATCTGTTCCGTCCGATGTGAAAGAAGCAGTCGGTTCAAAATGAATTTCAAACTGTACATCCAGAAAATTCAAATCCAGCAAGTGACTGCGAATCTGTTCCTGGAGTTTTTGCGCTGCCTGTTTTCGAATCATACTCAATTTATCAGATTCCTGACGAAGTGCTTTCTCTGCTTCTGCCAGTTCTTTCCTTAATGTTTCCAGATAATTGTCATAATCCTGGAGAATACGGAGCCGTTCTTCTTTCTCCGTACAATAGTTTAAAATGTCTTCTATCTGATTTCCATATTTGGCTTTCAAATGATTGATTTCATTTAACCGGTTTTCTGTTTCATAGAAGGCTTCTGCTGAAAAGGATACTTCATCCATATAGTCTCTTAAATCATGGTTAAAATCATTCAAGAGATTTTCAATTTCCAGAATCTCTTCGTAAAGTTCCCCTGCATGTTTGTCCTGACTTGCAGCTCCTGACATTGCCCGTACTGCCCGGCTAAGGGTCTCAGAAACAGCTTTATCTCCATTTTCAGAAGTATATGCATATGTTTCTTCCAGATTTTCGTAAATGCGCTTTCCGGTAAGCATCTGACGATAGGTTTCTTCTAAAGTTTCCGCTTCTGACACGGATAAATTTGCGTTTTGAATTTCCTCAATTTCAAACTGAAGAAAAGAAATCTCTTTTAAACGGTCTGCTTCATTGCTTTCTGTTTCTGCTAAAGTTTTCTTTATTTTCTGATACATGGTGTACTGTTCTTTTACTGCTTGCCTCATTGCTTCCGCTTCTTTTGAAAAATGATCCAATATAGTAAGATGATTCTTTTTGTAAAGCAGTGTCTGATGTTCATGTTGTCCATGAATATCGATCAGGATAGATGAAATTTCTTTCAACTTTGCAAGTGTCACAGTTTCTCCGTTTATTCGGCAGATACTTCTTCCGTCCATCAGCCTGCGACTGATAACAAGCTGCCCGTCTTCCGGAAACACATCCATATTTTTTAGTTTTTTAAGGGTTTCTTCTTGATGGATCAAAAAAGTCAGTTCCACCAGTCCGTAATTGGCACCGGTTCGAATCATGTCAGCTGTGTATCTGCCTCCAAGTGCGAGATTCACACTTCCCAATACAATGGATTTACCTGCGCCGGTTTCACCGGTAAGAATATTCAATCCATCCGTAAAATCTACTTCTGCCTCATCAATTAAAGCAAGGTTTTTCACATGTAAATTCTGTAACATGTATCCTCCTTATTTTTTCAGTAATTTTCTGATTTTTTCCATGAGAATAATGGTGTCATCTACACTGCGTACCGCACACATAATGGTGTCATCTCCCGCAATACAGCCCACAATTTCGTTCCATTTCATAGCGTCCAAAGCAGCTGCAACGGCCATTGCCATTCCGGAAACCGTTTTAATCACAAGGATATTCTGAGCCATATCCATCGAAAGAAAACCATCGTTTAAAATGCGGATATATTTTTCGCCCAAATCATTTTGTCCCGTCTGAAGAACTGCATATTTCTGCCTGCCATTATCTGCCGGAACTTTAGTGAGTTTCAAGTCACGAATATCACGGGATACCGTAGCCTGTGTTACCCGGAATCCGTTCTGGTTCAGGTAATCAGCCAGCTCTTCCTGGGTCTCTATCTGATATTTATTGATCAACTCAACAATTTTTGCATGTCGATTTACTTTCATGTTAATGTCCTTTCATTTTCTCACGCAACGTTTCTAAAAAACTGATTTTGCTTAATTTAATAATCCGAGCAGTTTCCCAGGCCTTTTTGATGACTACTTTATCTCCTGTCTGTAAGGGAATTAAGTCATCTCCATCAAAGGTGATTGCCGCCTGATCAATCTGACCATCTTTTCGGGAGCTGATTTGTATGGTAATCTCATCTTCATCCGAAAATACAATGCTTCTGGAATTAAGCAGTGCATGAGAACAAATCGGTGTAATCACCATCAGAGAGGCGGTTGGTTCTACAATGGGGCCTCCTGCGGATAAATTATACGCGGTAGAGCCGGTTGGCGTTGAAACAATAAGTCCATCTGCCTGATAGGAATTTAACAGTTGTCCATTTACATATAAATCAAAATGTACAATTTTCATTAAGCCATCACGATTGAGTACAATGTCATTTAACGCTACATCGGATAGTTTGTCGGTTCCCTGGCTGAATACGGAACCATACAACATCATTCTGCGTTCAATGCAGTAATCTCCACGCATTAACTGGGCAATGGCATCTTCCACATTCTGTACTTCCACTTCTGTAAGATAACCTAACGTTCCCATATTGATACCAAGCATAGGAACTTCATGTCCGAAAAGAAGACGGGATGCCTGAATAAAAGTCCCATCTCCACCAATTACAAGCGCACAGTCAATATCCTTTGGAATTGTTTCCACGATAATCTCTTCTTTTTCGTTCTTCTCACAGAGAATACATGTTTTACCATAGGATTCAATGCACTTCTTAATCTGTCTGGTAATCCGGCTATCACCATCCTTGGTATAATTGGTTATAATATAAAATTTATCCATTTTATTCTGCCTGTTCCTTTTTTGCTAATGTTCGGAAGGCTTCTTCCACCACATCACGAATGACGATACCTTCTTCCATATATGCCAGTTCCTGTGGACACTTGTGCAAGTGCACCAAATATTCTATATTGCCCTCTGGTCCTTTAATTGGAGAAAATTCAAGGGCTTTTACTTCAAATCCGATACTGATTGCGTATTCGGTCACTTTTTCAATTACTTCTATATGTGTACTCTTTTCACGCACAACGCCTTTTTTCCCTACTTTTTCACGCCCAGCTTCAAACTGTGGCTTAATCAACGCTACAATTTCGCCATCCTCTTTCAGATAATTACGAATAGGAAGCAATACTTTGGTAAGGGAAATAAAAGAAACGTCAATGGAAGAAAAATCAATTGGTTCTCCCAAATCTTCCGGGGTAACATAGCGGATATTTGTTTTCTCCATGCATACAACCCGGTCATCCTGACGAAGCTTCCAGTCTAACTGTCCGCGTCCCACATCAATAGCAAATACTTTTACAGCACCATTTTGCAACATGCAGTCCGTAAAGCCGCCTGTGGAAGAGCCTACATCTGTACAGGTTTTTCCTTTCATGGACACATCAAAATTTTTCATGGCTTTTTCTAATTTTAAGCCTCCACGGCTTACATATTTCAGTGTATGCCCTTTGATTTCAATGGACACATCCTCCGGGAACATTGTTCCGGCCTTATCTTCACGCTGTCCATCCACAAATACATTACCCGACATAATAATTGCCTTTGCTTTTTCACGGGAAGCAGCCAGATTTCTTTTCACTAATAATACATCTAATCGCTCTTTCATAGTTACCTGTCCTTTTTCGGTTCTTCCTGGGTAAATGCAGCCACAATCCGTTCTGTGATTGCATCTGTATCCATTTTTACTTCTTTTCGCAAAACATTTACATTTCCATGCTCTACATATTCATCTGGAATTGCAATTGTAAGTGTATGGAGGGGGAGTCTGTGATCAGAAATGAATTCCTGTACCTTTTCGCCGTATCCTCCGGCACGCACGTTTTCTTCAATTGTGACAATAAGCTTATGCTTCGTAGACAACTCTGTTAATAATTCTTCATCAATCGGTTTTACAAATCTTGCATTAACAAGTGAGCAATGATATCCCATCGCATGAAGATTTTCATATACATTGGCCCCGGTTTCGAACATATTTCCCACACACAAAAGTGCAATACTGTCTTCTTCGTAAATCATTTCACTTTTTCCGAATAAAATTGGTTCACGATATTCGTGAAAGCCTTCATATGCAGTCCCTCTAGCATAACGGAGGGCCACCGGGGTTCCGAGTTTCACTGCAAAGCGGAGCATGTCAGCCAACTCCCATTTATTCTTTGGTGCCATAACCGTCATATTCGGAATCATTGACAGATAGGATAAGTCGAACACACCCTGATGGGTTTCACCATCGCTTCCTACCAGTCCGGCCCGGCCAATAGCAAATACCACCGGAAGGTTCTGAAGACAGACATCATGTATCATCTGATCAAAGCCTCTCTGCAAAAAGGAAGAGTAGACTGCAAATACAGGGTGTAGGCCAGCAGCTGCCAGTCCTGCTGCAAAGGTAACCGCATGTTCCTCTGCAATTCCAACATCAAAGAAACGTTCAGGAAAACGTCTGTGAAATGCTGACAAACCTGTTCCGTCTTCCATGGCTGCTGTAATGGCAACCAGTTTTTCATCTTTTTGGCCAAGGTCTAACATTACTTTAGAGAATACACTGGTATTTGAATCCTTTCCATCTTTCGCAAGGGCTTCTCCGGTTTCTATAATGTAAGGTCCTGTTCCATGAAACTTGGATGGATCATCTTCAGCGGGAACATATCCTTTTCCTTTGGTTGTCAGTACATGAAGTAAAACCGGCCCATTGACGCGCTTTGCATCCTTAAATGCACGAATCAGAGCACGAATATCATGACCGTCTACAGGCCCCAGATATTTAATTCCCATATCTTCAAAGAACATTCCTGGCACAAATAATTGCTTGATGCTGCTTTTTGTCTTCTTGATACGTTCAACCATAGCATCCCCCTTTAAAGGAATACTACTGATTGCAACCTCAACTGCATTTTTCAAATCACTATATGCCGGAGCTGTTCGAAGTGTATCCAGATATTTGGACATTCCGCCCACATTTTTGGAAATGGACATCTTGTTATCATTCAACACAATCACAAAATTGGATTTCAGATTGGCTGCATTATTCAGTGCTTCGTATGCCATGCCACCTGTAAGGGAACCATCGCCAATTACGGACACGACTTGATAATCTTCGTTTTGGATATCTCTTGCACACACATATCCAAGCCCTGCAGAAATGGAGGTAGAACTGTGACCGGTATCAAAAGCATCACAGGCACTTTCCTTTCGTTTGGGAAATCCACTCATTCCGCCATATTTCCTTAATTCGTCAAATCCACTTCTTCTTCCGGTCAGAAGTTTATGGGTATAAGACTGATGTCCAACATCCCATATAATCTTATCCTTTGGAAGATTATAATTCATGTGCATTGCAATTGTCAGTTCCACAACTCCAAGATTAGACGCCAGATGCCCACCGGTTTTACTGACCTTTTCAACCAGAAAGCTGCGGATTTCTTCTGCAAGAACTTCTAACTCATCTATATTCAGCTTTTGTATATCATTTGGCTCGTTTATACGCTCCAGATACATTATGTCACCTCGTTATTTTTTCCTATGTATCAATTCACGAATCAATAATTCCAGGAAAGGATTTTTTTCTTCTATTTCATCTAATAGTCGAAGAGCTTCTTCAGAAATTCTAGTCACATCCTCTATGGCTTTATCCAGTCCACGTGTGGTTACATAAGTAGTTTTCTCGTTTCTTTCATCACTTTTAACAGGTTTTCCCAGTTCTTCTGTTGTACTTGTGACGTCAAGAATATCATCCTGAATCTGAAAAGCAAGTCCCACATCGGCTGCAATCTGTTCTATTTTGTAAATATTCATTTCTGAGGCACCGGCAAGCACAGCTCCAATCATCATGGAAGCTTTTATGAGTGCACCGGTTTTGAGTTCGTAAATGAAATCCAGTTCTTCTCGGGAAACTGTTTTTCCTGTATCAAGTACATCCACAACCTGTCCGCCAATCATTCCGTAAATACCGGCTTTTTCTGCCAGAATACGAAGTGCCTGTCCTATCGTCCGGCTTTGGTCAGGGGCCATTTCAAATGCTTTTACAGCTGTTTCAAAGGCATAATTTAACAGGGCATCCCCCGCTAATATCCCCATGGCTTCCCCATAGACCACATGGGTTGTTTTTTTTCCGCGACGATATTCATCGTTGTCCATCGCCGGCAGATCATCATGAACCAGCGAATAGGTATGAATCATTTCCATGGCTGCCATAAAAGGCTCAATTACTTTGCTGTTTCCGCCAAATAATTGATAGGTTTCTTTCATAAGCATAGGACGGAGACGTTTGCCACCGGCCATGACACTGTAGTTCATGGCTTCCATAATAATTCTCTGATGTCCTGTTTCCTCTGGCAGATATGCCATAAGAATACGGTCTGTTTCTTGTGTTCTTTGTTCTAATTCCTGCTTAAAATTCATGTAATTCTCCATTCTTTTCCAAAATCATTACTTGTTTCTCTACAAAATCTATTTTCGAATTACATTGTTTCAATAATTCCATTCCTTCCTGATACAAGTGAAAGGATTCATCAAGTGCAGGCTTTCCATTTTCAATTTTCTCTACAATGAAGTCCAGTTTCTGAAATAACTCTTCCAAAGATACTTCTTCTTTTTCTATTTCTTTACTAGATTCCTTCTTCTCTTCCATAAGAAGCCTCCTTTTGGATTTCTTCGACTTCCGCAATAAGATGTCCATCCGGTACAAAAATTTTGATCTTATCATGAAGGTTCACAGCAGATACACTTTGCAATGGCTGTTGTTCCGACGTCTCAACGAAAGCATACCCATGATTCAGCTTGTCCAGTGGAGAAATCCGTTTTATCTGTTCAATTCGAATTGCAAGTTCCTGACGTTTTTCCAGAAGAATCCGATGTATAAAAGCCTGAAGCTTTTCTTCTAAATTCATAGTCCGTTGTCTGTAATCAGTAATCATACGCTCCGGGCTTAAGTACTGAAACGTATTTCTGTACTTCTCATAACGCATCCGTTCCAGATTCAGACATTGGTGCATAAGCCTCTGTAAACGAATTTTGTATTCTGTAATCTGTGTTTCCAATCCCTGGTATTCATAAACGGCAAGTTCAGCTGCCGCAGATGGGGTTGGTGCCCGCATATCAGCAACATAATCTATAATCGTAGTGTCGGTTTCATGTCCTACGGCAGAAATGATCGGAACTTTACATTCAAATACAGCTCTTGCAACGATTTCTTCGTTAAAAGCCCACAAATCTTCTATGGAACCACCGCCGCGTCCTACAATCATTACGTCTACACTTTGCTTTTCTAAAGCGCGGATACCTTCTACAATACTTTGTGCAGCCCCCTCTCCCTGAACCAGTGCAGGATACAGAATCAATTGCACATAGGGATTTCGTCTAGAGGTTATATTGATGATATCCCGGATTGCTGCTCCCGTGGGTGCTGTCACAACGCCAACGGTCTTTGGATATGAGGGAATGGGCTGCTTATACTCCCGTGCAAACATTCCCATTTCTTCTAATTCATTTTTTAGTGCCTGAAACTTTTCGTAAAGAAGTCCGGCTCCGTCCAGTACAATTTCCTTTGCATATAATTGGTATTTTCCATCTCTCTCGTACACAGAAATACTGCCGAGTGCAATCACCTGTTGTCCTTCCTGCATACGAAAAGAAAGTCCGCTACGCTGCCCGGCAAACATAACACAGGCAATCGTACCGGACTCGTCTTTCAAGGAAAAATAAATATGTCCGGAAGTGTGATATTTTAAATTCGACACTTCCCCTTTTACATAAATTCGATTCAGCATAAAGTCCTGTGCAAACATATTTTTTACATATGCATTGACTTGCTTTACCGTATATACATTACGCATACTTTCTCCTGACTATTGATAAAACATTATGCAATCTTCCCAAGTACTCCGTTGATAAAGGCTGGTCCTTCTTCACCGGAAAAACGTTTGGCAAGCTCCACTGCCTCATTGATGGCAACCTTCACTGGCACATCCTCATCCCACTTCATCTCATAGACTGCAAGACGCAAAATAGACAAATCAACCTTGTTCATTCGGCTTGTCTTCCATCCGGTTGTATTTTCATTGATAATCTGGTCGATTTCCGCTACCTTTCCCGCAATGCCCTTTGCTTTTTCAAGCATATAGTCATAATCCTTTTCCTGTACATCCACCAGTTGGTCAAGATATAATTCCAACTGTTCGTTAATCTGTTCATTTTCGCTAAATTCTAATCCGAAAATCATCTTAAAAATATGTTCTCTAAGTTCGCTTCTTCCCATATCCTGTCTCCAATTGTCTTATTCTTCTACCGGCATTTCTACGCCTGCAACACGAATATTTACGTCTGCAACTGTAAGACCAGTCATATTTTCAATTGCGGCTTTTACTTTCTCCTGAACTGCCATAGTCGTCTCTTTAATGTTGCTTCCAAACTTCAGGTTAAGTGCCAGTGTAACTGTAACAATTCCTTCCAGGACATCTACCTTTACACCCTTGGAAAGCGTTTTCATTCCCAGTTTGCTGATTAATTCCCTTGTTGCATTTCCAGCCATCGAAGATACACCATCTACTTCCATTGCTGCAATCCCTGCAATGATTGCTACAACTTCATCTGCAATCTGGACTTCACCTAAATTTCCATTGTATTCGATTTTATATGTGTTTCTTTCTTCTCTGCTCATCTTAATCCTCCTTACACTGCCGGTCTTTTTCCGGAGTATAGTTCATAGCATTTATTTCTGACTATCATATCTTATAGTGTATCACAATTTTCTTTACTTTGGAAGAAATTTGTGCATCCATCTTTTAAGAGCGCCCAAATTCGGATAATTTCAGCCACTCGTTTCGTTCCTGCACCATACGAATACTCCAACTGTTCACGAATAACAGCAGTGGTCTGCCTTTTAAATCTTTAATCTTCTTCATATCGGACGTACCAACAATCTTGTTCATTTCCGGCTCTTCATTTTCAATCCATCGGATATGCTCATATGGGAGTGAATCCATCCTTATCTCAACATTGTATTCATTTTCCAGGCGGTACTTCAGAACATCAAACTGCAAGACACCTACAACACCAACAATGATTTCTTCCATACCTGTATTGAATTCCTGAAAAATCTGAATAGCACCTTCCTGGGCAATCTGGTTAATTCCTTTGATAAACTGTTTCCGCTTCATAGTATCTACCTGACGTACTCTGGCAAAATGTTCCGGTGCAAAGGTTGGAATTCCTTCGTAGGAAAATTTTTCTGGCGAATTGGTCAACGTATCTCCGATAGAAAAGATACCCGGATCAAAAATACCGATAATATCACCACCATAAGCCTTGTCAATCATCTTTCGCTCGCTTGCCATCATCTGCTGTGGCTGCGACAGACGGACTTTTTTATTTCCCTGAATGTGGAAAGTTTCCATACCGGCCTGAAACTCACCGGAACAGATTCGCATGAAAGCAATCCTGTCCCGGTGTGCTTTATTCATGTTTGCCTGAATTTTAAACACAAATGCGGAGAAGTCTTCTTCCTTCATTGGATCAATCTCACCTTTATCTGACATTCTCGGAAGGGGTGAAGTTGTCATCTTTAAGAAATGCTGAAGGAAAGTCTCTACTCCGAAGTTTGTGAGTGCGGAACCGAAAAATACAGGTGACAGCTCACCTTTGTTTACCCGTTCCTGGTCAAATTCTGCACTGGCACCATCCAGCAATTCAATTTCTTCTTCCAACTGTGCGTACTGCTCCGGAGTAACGATTTCTTTCGCCTCGTTACTGTGAATGGAAACTTTCCGTACTGCTCCCATGGCAGTACCCTTTTTCGTATCTGAGAAAATTTCCAGTTCCTCTGTATTCCGGTCAAAGACGCCACGGAATTCCTTACCTGAA
Organism: uncultured bacterium; assembly: GCA_905216215.1. GTDB lineage: Bacteria > Bacillota > Clostridia > Lachnospirales > Lachnospiraceae > Allocoprococcus. The sequence continues at coordinate 28,548 of CAJMSZ010000027.1, forward strand.
CCAATTGGCCAGTTTACAGGACAGGTTGCAATACCAAGTTCTTTTTCAATATCATCCAGAAGCTCGAAGGTATCCATGGCTTCACGGTCCATTTTATTAATAAAAGTAAAAATCGGAATATGGCGCATGACGCAGACTTTAAATAGTTTTCTAGTCTGTGCTTCTACACCTTTGGAACCATCAATTACCATGACTGCAGAATCTGCAGCCATCAGTGTACGATAAGTATCTTCCGAGAAATCCTGATGTCCCGGTGTATCAAGGATATTAATGCAATATCCACCGTACTCAAACTGAAGAACAGAGGAGGTGACAGAAATACCACGTTC
>CAJMSZ010000028.1 GCA_905216215.1 uncultured bacterium
AATCTCCCGGCTCCAGTTCATCCAGAAGCTGGGCAGAAACCTCTCTTTTTGCACCACCTGCATCAATAACTGCAGTGCCATTACTTATTTTTACTACTTTCGCTGATAAACCAACACACATTTTTATATCCTCCTGTTTTGTAATTGATACATCCCATATGCTGCCTGTCCAATAGCAATTCCCCCATCATTCGGTGGAATCATACAATGGCGAAGCACTTCAAAGCCTTCCTCCATAAGCCGGTTCTCTGTCATACGAAGCAGTAACCGGTTCTGGAATACGCCACCGCTTAAGGCAGCCTTCTTCCTTCCACTGACTTTTCGTGCTTCTACACAAGCTGCTGTAATCTGCTCTGCAAGTTCCTGATGGAACAGATATGCCAGTTGATTACTGTCTGCGCCTTGCAGTTTTTCTTCTACAATCTGTTGTACTAACGTCTGGGTATCCAATATGAGGCGTCCATCATTTTCGTACACCAATTGATGCACGCTTCCATCTTCTCTATGTAAATGCTTCTGTTCTTTATATGTCTCTGCCGCAAACTGAAGTGCTGTCGACGCTTCCCCTTCAAATCCAGACCTTTTCCTGATTCCAAGGATGGCACTGACTGCATCAAAAAGACGTCCTGCACTGGTCGATACGACTGCATTCATCTTCCGGTCTGCCATTGTAAATTGCACCTTGCTCTCCTGTTCGCTGCAAAGTCCCAGTTTTTCAATGATTTTCCATGCTTCTTCACGATTCTTCGTATATCCGTAAATCATGGATACTGCAATTCGCCATCCCTCTTTCGCAGAAGCATCACCGCCAATCTGCAAAAATGGTGTTATACTTCCAAATCTTGTGAAATTCTCATAATCTGCCAGCAGAATTTCTCCGCCCCAGATGGTGCCATCTGTTCCATACCCTGTTCCGTCAAAGGAAACGCCAATTACAGGTTCCTGACAATCATTCTCTGTCATACAGGACAGGATATGTGCATAATGATGCTGCACCTGAATCATCGGATAGCCAAGCTGTTCTGCCACTACCGTAGAATTATATTTCGGATGCAGATCACAGACTACCACCTGCGGATTTACCTCCAGCAATGTCTGAAAACGGTGAATGGTTTCCTGCAGAGCTTTTACCGTTCTGATATCTTCCAAATCTCCCACGTACGGGGATGGATAAAACCGACTATCCACTCCGATACAAAACGTATTTTTCAGCTCTCCTCCAACGGCAAGAACCTGTCCTTTCCAGTCTGTCGATGTCATAAACGGCAGTGGTGCATAGCCTCTGGAACGTCGAATCATATAAGGTGTATTCTTATAGAAATCCATTACGGTATCATCTGCCCGAATTCTGATTTTCCGGTTATGTGATAGCATTGCATCACATAACCCTGAAAGTTCAGCCATTGCTTCTTTATCCTCGCGGCAAATTGGTGCACCAGAGGTGTTTCCGCTGGTCATCACCAGCACATCTGGCATCTCAATTCCATCATCATACTGGAAAATCAACAACTGCACCGGTGCATATGGAAGCATCACACCAACCTTAGGATTGCCTGGTGCAATCGAAGGCGCCAGTTTGCCATCCTTCCGTCTGTCCAGCAAAAGAATCGGTTTCTGATGTCCTGTCAGGATTTCCTCCTGTTCCGGTGTTACAACACATTCCCGCTTTGCTACTGTCTCATCTTTTGCCATAACAGCAAAAGGCTTTGCAGGACGACATTTCAAAGCACGCAAACGCCCTACTGCTTCCTCATTTGTCGCATCACAGCACAAATGAAAACCGCCAATTCCTTTGATTGCAACAATCCCTCCATCATGAATCAACTTCCGTGTATAGGTGATTGCCTCCCGCCCCCGTTCACTTCTTCCGATTAAATACACTTCCGGCCCACATGCATTACAGCACACAGGCTGCGCATCATAGCGTCTTGTTTTTTCATCATAATATTCTTTCGCGCAGTCCGGGCACATGGGGAACTCCTTCATACTGGTGCGTTCTCGGTCATAGGGCAGTGAATCCAGAATCGTAAGTCTTGGACCACAGCAGGTGCAGTTTATAAAGGGATGCAGATATCTTCGGTCCTTTGGATTGTATATCTCTGCCTTACACTCTTCGCAGATTGCAATATCCGGTGAAACAAAAATTTCTCCCTTTGTCTTCTCACTTTCGATGATGTCAAACGAATCAAAATGTACGCTTGTTTCTGTTGTAACATCCTCTGTATTTATTTTTAAAATGGCCGCCCGTTTCGGTGGATGTTTTTCCAAATCATTCAGAAATCCTTCTGCCTGTTCTTTTTTTCCCTGTACATAAATTTCTACATATGGTCCCTTATTACAGACGGTTCCACAAATCCCATTTTTCGATGCATGACGGCTTACGGTTGGCCTGAAACCAACTCCCTGAACAATACCATATACCCGAACACGCCAGGTTATTTTCTTCTCGTTCATATTCTTCTCCTATCACAGACACATGACCAACTTATTCCTTTGCTGATACCAGTCGTCCCGACACCGCAAAATGTATGGTATCTATAAATGCTCCGTCAAAGGAAGGTGTCATCCGTTCCATACAACGATCCGCATAAATCACGTCAAAAGCCCCCTCTTCTACCAACCGGATATAATCTTCTTCATCTCGTAAATGCAGGTCTTCCTCCCTGCGGAGATGCGGCTTTACCATAAACCAGCTTGCAACAGTTACCTGTGCATCGGGAGCCTGCTTTAATATTTCTTCCCGGATAGCAACACCAATTACCTGTTGCTGTACCACCAGCACTTTTTTCCCGTGATAATCCATATCACAAATCAGTTCGTCCACCAGTGGATAACCAACCTCATATGGTGTTCCATAGGTCCGTTCCAGATATTTTGCTGCTTCTAAGGCTGCCGGTGAAACAACGATATTTTTCTCCACATTAGAAACTGCCTTAACATCCTCCAGACCATTTCCCATTCCATAGCAGACAGCAGTTTTTCCTTCTGCTGCAAAGCGTTCCCGGATACGGTCTGCGGCACGTAAATCACTGATATCCTGAGGCGTCATTCCCAGAATTCCGATTCTGTCCGGAATCACATCTTCTTTTCCACCTGCAAACACAAGAAACAACTCCATCCAGGCTTTTTCTTCGCCTCTGTCATACAGTTCCATGCCATCTGTATCTACCGTCATAATCGGCAAATCCACTTTTTTCTCCGTCATACGCTTTAATGCATGATAATCCGTCCCAATCACTGCCGGAACCGGAGTGCCAATAATCGCTGCAAATTTCGCATCCAGTTTTGTTACCGCATCTGCAAGCTTTTCCACCAGCCGGTCATCGCGGCCAAGAATGGCATCCATATCACGAAGTCCAGCACTGAACAATGCACTTTTACTCTCAAACCATCTTGGCTCATCAAATCCACAGATATTTCCGGTACAGCCACCGGCATCACAAATGACGATAATTCCGCCAAATTCATATAATACAGACACCGCACCGGACTGATCCGGGGCAAAAGGTGTCAGATATTTTCTCAATCCTCTCATTATACTATACCTCCATCAGTGCCTCAAACAGTCTACGTACACCGGCATAACCATACGGCTGCCGTTCTGCATTCCAGAGCACATTCGGACACTCTTTATGGTAATATCCAGCATCTTTTCCAATCGTCAGATTGACACCGGACTGGCCTCCGTCATAATACAGCATGGTTGGCTCCAGATTAGAGAACACTTTCGTTTCCGGACTACATGCTGCCAATTGTCTCACATAGATGAAATTTTCACCAGATATAGTTCCATATATCTCCGGCACGCGGAATCCGTATCGAACCAACGCAAGTGCCAGCTCAAATGGGTCTCCGTTCATCCATTCTCCAACTGCAAATGCCGCATCCGGATGTGCTTTCCGGAATGCCTCCACTGCATTCTCCGCTGCTTTTCTTGGCTCTTCGTCATCAAATTCCACTCCAAGGGCGACACCAAAGGCACGATACTGACTGGCGATTTTATCAATCTGATACAACCTGCGAAGCTCAATATAAGGAATCTGCAGGCGTTCATGAAGATTATCTGCCGCAAACCGGGCTTCCGGATGAAGGACCAGATTAAAGTTCGCTTCGGACATGGTCTGGTATTCTTCATAATCCTTGCATCTGGAAATCTCATGAATGGTTTTTACTCCTGCACTGTGAAGCAAATCATACAGTTCACAGTCATCCACCAGTGGTGAAAAAAATCCAAGAAGATTTACCACATTTCCTTTTTTCTTCTTTGGCTCCAAAAGTGAATAGATGGACTGTCGCACATGCACCATAGGTGGTTTCCGCCCTTCTCTGGTCAGTGCATACATATAACATGGTTTCACAGGAATTCCTGCATATTCCTCTGCCTTGTGGCAGACACGTTCCATATCCGTTCCAAGAAGTGCATCTACACAGGTAATACAAATCATTACAACGGATGGTTTCTTTTCAAGCCCCTCACAGATTTCCGCTACAGCCTTTGGAATCTTCTTCAAATGTCTGCCGGTTACGATATCCGTTTCATCCATCAGAAGGTAATAAAAGCGGTCATGATAAGCCCGCATAGAGCTTAAAACCGATGTATTACGTCCACAACATCCGGGAGACACGATCAGCATGATGGAATCCGGCACTGCAAGTCCTGCACGCTTTACACCAAATCCTTCTGCACCCGGAGAGTTAAATGCCAGAGTCGCCGGGGAACTGTAAATTAAGTGCGTATTAGAAATCAGTTGCTGTGGAAGATTTTCTTTTCCCAATGCTTCCAACTCTTTTACCGTACAAAAATAAGCTTCCTGTCTCATTCGTTTTCCTCTTCTTTCCATAACAATTCAGCCAGGTCAAAGAAGCACTTACTGATTTCTGAATCCGGGTCTCCTTCGATCACTGTCTTTCCCTGTTCTTCCCAATGTATGATTTCATCACTACGTGGTACTTCCCCTACAATCGGCACCCCGATTTTTTCAGCAAATGCCTGTACTTTTTCCTTCTCATTTTCCACATTTCTATGATTAAGTACAACGCCGAATACCCGGGCATAACTGCGGTCTTCAAAATTTCTCACCGCACTGGAAATATTATTGGCTGCATATAACGCCATCTTTTCCCCGGAAGTAACGATTAAAACCTTGCTGGCATACCCCTCACGAATCGGTGCGGCAAAGCCTCCACAGACGACATCCCCAAGCACGTCATATAAGACCACATCGGGTTTATAACGTTCGAAAAGTTCCATATCTTCCAGGAGCTGGAAAGTGGCAATAATGCCTCGTCCTGCACATCCAAGCCCCGGTGTAGGTCCACCAGTCTCAATACAAAGGATACCCCCATATCCTTCCTTTGAGATTTGCGCCAGTTCATCTGGCTCCTCATCTTCTTCCCTCATAAAATTCATTACCGGACGAAGCGGCTCTCCTCCAAGCAGATTAATGGTGGAATCCGCTTTCGGATCACATCCAATCTGAATGACACGCTTTCCCATATTTGCAAAAGCGGCTGCCAGATTGGAAGTCACCGTCGATTTTCCAATACCACCTTTTCCATAGATTGCTACTTTTAGCATGTTGCTCCTCCTATCACGTTTCATTAAAAAAACCATCTTTCCGGCAAAATGTCAGAAAAATGGTTCTATGAATCCAATCCCTATTTCGTAACTATTCTTGCTCGGTACATCCTAATCCTTGCCGTCAGAGTTTTCTTATTCGTTTGTATGAAAATCTTTCCAATCGAATGCTACTGTATCTTCTTCATCAAATGCTCTGCAGATGTATGAATCAGAAAGAGTAGTTCTCATTAGATATTTTTATTTTATCAATCTCCATAGTAGTTAGTCAATTGTAACAGCGTAATTGAGCGAAACTCTCGGAAATATTTCGCTTCTGCCAAAAAAGATACCCCCCTATTTTCCAGACAAGCCATATACCAAAAACCTGCGAAAAAGTGCAAAAAATTAGAGTCAGCCTTTCGACTGACTCTGCGCTCCCCCAAAGCATATTACCATATTCTAGCCTTCATTTTCCATATTGCTTAACTTCTTCGCCTGGTCGGCTGCTATCAGGCTGTCGATGATTTCATCTAAATCGCCATTCATAATCTGGTCAAGGCGATGAAGGGTAAGTTTGATTCTGTGATCTGTCACGCGCCCCTGTGGGAAGTTGTAGGTACGGATCTTCTCAGAACGGTCTCCTGTTCCGATCTGACTTCTTCTTGCTTCTGCCTCAGCAGACTGTTTCTTCTCTAATTCCAGTTCATACAGCTTGGAACGCAGAAGACGGAACGCCTTTTCTTTGTTCTGAAGCTGCGATTTCTCTGTCTGGCTGTAGATAACGATTCCCGTAGGATAATGGGTCAAACGGACGGCAGAATCTGTTGTATTGACACACTGTCCTCCATTTCCGGATGCACGCATAACATCAATACGAATATCTTTTTCATCAATAACAACATCTACTTCTTCTGCTTCCGGCATTACAGCAACCGTAATGGTAGACGTATGGATACGCCCACCACTTTCTGTCTCCGGCACACGCTGGACACGATGGACACCACTCTCGTACTTCATACGGGAATATGCACCCTGTCCGGTAATCATGAATACAACTTCCTTGAATCCACCGATTCCATTTTCACTAATGGAGATGATTTCTGTCTTCCAGCGTCTGCTGTCTGCATAATGCACGTACATACGATAAATCTCTGCAGCAAAAAGAGCTGCTTCATCTCCACCTGCACCTGCACGGATTTCTATCATGACGTTCTTGTCATCGTTCGGATCTTTTGGAAGCAGTAAAATCTTCAGTTCCTGTTCCAGTTCTTCCACACGCTTCTTAGAATCATTCAATTCTTCCTTTGCAAGCTCTTTCAATTCTTCATCAGTCTCTTCTTCTAACATGGTAAGACTGTCTTCAATATTCTGCTTACAGCTTTTATATTCTTTATATGCTTCAACGATTGGTGTTAAATCATTCTGTTCTTTCATCAATTTGCGAAAACGACTCTGGTCATTCACAACATCTGGTTCCTGTAATTCGCCCATAATTTCTTCGAAACGAATGAGCAAATCTTCTAACTTGTCAAACATTTTTCTTCCTCCTCGTTCTTATCTCTACTTATTGTACACACCACAAACAACCCGGTCAAGTCCTGCCAAATCCTTTTCTGTCCGAATATCGGTAAAGCCATTCTGGCTCAGGAGCTGTTCTACCGCTTCGCTCTGGTCATATCCGATTTCCATATACAGCCATCCGCCCTTCTTTAAATGGTCTGGGGCTTCTTTTGCAAGAATCCGGTAAAAATAAAGTCCATCCTCCTTACCATCCAGTGCGGTATAAGGGTCATGCAAGCGTACTTCTTCTTCCAGTTCCTCTATCACTTTTGTCGGAATATAGGGGGGATTTGACACAATCACATCAAACCGGCCTTCTATATCGGCAAACATATCTGTTTGGATAAACGTAATCTCTGTATCCAGAACCTGTGCATTTTCCCTCGCTGTCCGAAGCGCTTCCTCTGAAATATCTGCTCCGCAACACACAATTTCCGGATTGCGCTTTTTCAGACTGATGGCAACACATCCGGAACCGGTACACATATCCAGAACCTGTGCCTGCTTCGTCTTCAGAATTCCGAGCCGCTTTTCTGCTTCCAGTACCAGAAGCTCTGTATCCTGTCTCGGTATCAGCACATGCTCATTTACACGGAAATCCAGGCCCATGAACTCCTGAGTCCCGGTAAGATGCTGAAGAGGTATCCGTTCTCTCCGCCGCTTAATTAGCGCAAAATATTGTTTTTCCTCAGCTTCCGGCATTTCTTTGTAATTCTCTACAAAAAAACGAGTTCTGTTCATACCGGTCACAAACTCCAGCAGGAGCCACGCATCCACAGACGCATCTTCCATATGCTTTTCTTCCAGCAGTACCCTGCCCTTTTGATTTGCCTCCTGATAAGTCACTGTTATTCTCCGTCCTGATAATCAAAATTTTCTTTCAAATATGCTTTCCAGTCAAACACAGCCTCAACTGACTGAATTCCAACTTCGATCATAGAATCATCTGGTTCTTTTGTTGTCAGTCTCTGGAGCATAAGTCCCGGCTTACTAAGTACAGTTACAATCGGGTTCTCACTGCATCCTGCCCATTTGATCAATTCGTAAGAAATTCCGGCAATAACCGGAAGAAGTGCGATACGAACCAGCACACGCATCAGAACTGACTCTACTCGCACAAAGAACAACAATACAATTCCTACTATCATAACAAACAACATGAAACTGGTTCCACATCGCTTATGTTCCTTTGAACTTTTTCGCACATTTTCAACCGTAAGCGGGAGCCCGCTTTCAATACAGTTGATGCACTTATGTTCTGCACCATGATACTGATACAGTCTCTTAATATCCTTCATCAACGAAATGGCTGCCACGTATGCTACAAAAATTGCTATCCGGATGATTCCTTCAAAAATAAGGCGCACCGTATAAGAAGGCACCCATTTTTTCAATAATCCTGATAAAAAATATGGAAGAATCATAAAAATGCCGATTGCCATGGCAAATGACAGTACCATCGTTCCTGCCATCATCAAATCTTCCTGCTTCTTTGCTTTTCCGACTTCTTCCTCCGTCTTTATCTCCTCGGCTTCCTCATCCTCGAAAAAGCTGGCCGACCAGGTCAGCGTTGACATACCAAGAATCATGGAATCAATGAAATTAAACACGCCTCTGATAAACGGAATCTGAGTCAGCTTCTTCCACTTTCCTGTAATACTTTGATAAGTATCTTTTTTCACTTCTATCTCACCGTCAGGCTTTCTTACCGCGACTGCATAGGTGTCTTTGTTCTTCATCATAACACCTTCCAGTACCGCCTGACCTCCAATATTCGAAGATTTCATATATCCTCCTGCTATAAGAGCACACCGCTCTCTGAAACAACCAAGCAGGCAGACTCCTACCCGCTACTTACTTCGTAAACAACTTAAAAAGGTCCACCGGTCCTTTTCGTCGTATGCTTGGCAACAAAAATAGGCTGAGTTCCAACGAGCCCAGCCTAATGAATCCTGTAATTATTGAATTCCGTATTTCTTGTTAAACTTGTCAACACGTCCACGAGCCTGAGTAGCTTTCTGCTGTCCTGTGTAGAATGGATGACACTTTGAACAGATTTCTACGTGAATAGATTCGTTTGTTGAACCTGTTACAAATGTATTTCCACAGTTGCATGTCACAGTTGCCTGATAATATGTTGGATGGATTCCTTCTTTCATGATTTTCACCTCTTCTTAGTTTATTCGTTTTACGCGTTCTCACGCGGCTAATGTCTTTAAACAGCTTTGTTATTATATCATGGATATAATCGTAATGCAAGTTCAATTCTAAATAAATTTCATTTTTTTTGCCATCTGGACAAACTCATCATTATTTTTCGTTCTGTCGAACATATTCAAGATATTGTCTACTGCCTCATCTGATTTCATGCCATTTAGTGCCCGGCGCATAAGATATACTGCTTCCTGTTCTTCTTTCGTCAGCAACAGATCGTCTCTTCTGGTTCCAGATTTCGGAATATCGATGGCAGGGAAAATACGTTTTTCTGATAATTTTCTATCAAGAACCAGTTCCATATTACCAGTACCCTTAAATTCTTCGTAAATAACATCATCCATCTTGCTTCCGGTATCTACAAGTGCCGTAGCGAGAATAGTAAGACTTCCGCCTTCTCTCATGTTACGTGCCGCTCCAAAGAAGCGTTTTGGCATGTGAAGCGCTGCAGGGTCAAGACCACCGGAAAGGGTTCTTCCACTTGGCGGTACAACCAAATTGTAGGCTCTTGCAAGCCTGGTGATACTATCTAACAAAATCACCACATCTCTCTTATGCTCTACCAGACGTTTTGCACGCTCAATTACCATCTCAGACACTCGTTTGTGATGTTCCGGTAATTCGTCAAACGTGGAATAAATCACTTCTACATTGTCTCCTTCAATGGCCTCTTTGATATCCGTAACTTCTTCCGGACGTTCATCAATCAGGAGAATCAGAAGATGAATCTCCGGATTATTCTTCCGAAGGGAAAGCGCTACTTCCTTCAAGAGCGTAGTTTTCCCTGCTTTCGGTGGTGAAACAATCATTCCACGCTGTCCCTTTCCAATAGGAGAAAGTAAATCCATTACACGCATGGCTGTACTTGCTCCATGAGATTCCAGGCGGAGTCTTTCATTTGGAAAAATTGGTGTCAAATCCTCAAAGCTTGTACGCTTTGCTGCTTCTGCAGGCTGAATACCATTGATTTTCGTCAAATACAATAAGGCGCTGAACTTTTCTGTCTGTGTTTTCACTCTGGTATTTCCAGTCAAAATATCACCGGTCTTTAATCCAAAACGCCGAATCTGAGATGGGGATACATACACATCTTCATCCCCCGGAAGATAATTCTTTGACCGGATAAATCCATAACCATCCGGCATAACCTCCAGAATACCGGCAACGGAAATTCCACTGTCAAGCTGTTCAATGTCCGCAACTCCTGCCTTTTCGCTTTTTACTTCTTCTTTTGCTTCCTTTGCACTGTCTCTTTCGTCTGCTTTTAACATTTCTTCTATTAGGTCTGATTTCTTCAAAGTTGAAATTCCCTTAAGTCCACGGGCTTTTGCCAGTTCTTTCAATGTTGTAAGGGGTAACGTTTCATACTTTTCTCTGTTCATATGCTCCTCCTTTATTTCTTTTCTGTTCCCTGTTGTCTCTTTCAATAAATTATCTCAACTTAATCCAGACGTTCTGCCTGTGAAATTTGCCAAATCTATTCTATTCGAAATCGGATTTCCTTGGGATTTTCGTCTGACACGACATACACAAATTAGATATAAGAGAGTATACTACATTCGAAATTAAAAGAAAAGCATTAATTTTATTTGATTTACTTTTCCAAGAATGTTATCATAAACATATTATAATGTTGGTGTCAAAAGTCCCCAACTGTGATGCCTGCGGGTTTCAAGGTTTTTCACCCACTTCTGAGCAGGCTCATGTGGATTGAGACCTTTTGACCCTGACATCATATATTATCGAAAAGCTCGCTAAGGGAGGAAATAAAAATGTCGATTTATGAAACTGCATTAAAGATGCATGAAGAATGGAATGGTAAATTAGATGTAGTTGCCAAAGCGAAGGTGAATTCACGCGAAGACCTTGCGATTGCATATACACCGGGAGTTGCAGAACCATGTAAGGTAATTGCAAAGGATCAGGAAGCTGCTTACAAATACACGATCAAATCCAACACCATCGCTGTCGTATCAGACGGAAGTGCTGTACTGGGTCTTGGTAATATCGGGCCATATGCCGCCATGCCGGTTATGGAAGGGAAGGCTGTTCTCTTTAAAGAATTCGGTGGTGTCAATGCTGTACCGATCTGCCTAGACACACAGGATACCGAAGAAATCATTAAAACAATTGTAAATATTGCACCTGGTTTCGGTGGCATCAATCTGGAAGACATTTCTGCACCTCGCTGCTTTGAAATTGAAACCCGTTTAAAAGAGTTGCTCAACATTCCTGTATTCCATGATGACCAGCATGGAACTGCCATTATCGTTCTTGCGGGAATCATCAATGCATTAAAGGTGGTAGGCAAGAAAAAGGAAGACTGTAAGGTGGTTGTGAACGGCGCCGGAAGCGCGGGTATTGCTATTACAAAGCTCTTGCTTAATTATGGTTTTCCTCACGTTACTATGTGTGACATCCGTGGAATCATCTCTCCTGAATACGAGAACCTGAACTGGATGCAGAAGGAAATGGCAAAAATAACCAACTTAGAAGGCGCTACGGGTACACTTGCTGATGCCCTTAAGGGTGCTGATATCTTTGTGGGTGTGTCTGCTCCGAACATCGTGACAAAAGAAATGGTCGCTTCTATGAATAAGGATGCCATTCTCTTTGCCATGGCAAATCCAGTTCCGGAAATTATGCCTGACCTTGCCAAAGAAGCCGGAGCAAAAGTAATCGGAACCGGACGTTCAGATTTTCCAAATCAGGTAAACAATGTTCTGGTCTTCCCTGGTATTTTCAAGGGCGCTTTAGAGGGACGTGCTCCACAGATTACAGAAGAAATGAAGCTGGCGGCTGCTACTGCTATTGCAGGACTTGTTTCTGATGAGGAATTAAATGAAGACTTCATTCTTCCGGAAGCATTTGACCCTCGCGTAACTCAGGTTGTCAGCGAAGCTGTTAAGGCATTGATTTAACATGCAATGTTCAAAATCGCAAAAAGATAATTGTCCGTCTCTCACTCCTGCCCGTTGGGGTGAGAGACGCTATTATGCCTTGGATTATTACCTGAAAGAAACTTATCATGAGAAAATATATAAGCTCTCTTTAAATGGGGGCTGCACCTGTCCAAACCGTGACGGAACCTGTGGAACCAGAGGATGCATATTCTGCAGCGCAGGAGGATCTGGTGACTTTGCACCAGATGCAGAAACTTCAATCAAAAAACAGCTTGCTATGGGAAAAGAACAGGTACGCCAAAAATATCATGGTCATAGTTACATTGCATATTTTCAGGCATTTACCAATACTTATGCTCCTGTTTCCCATCTCAGATCCATGTTTTCAGAAGCTATTTCTGATCCGGAGGTGAAAACATTATCCATCGCAACAAGACCAGACTGCTTAGGCCCTGAGGTTCTGGATTTACTGGATGAACTTAACCATCAGAAGCCCGTCTGGGTTGAACTTGGACTTCAGACAATTCATGAAAATACTGCTGATTTTATCCGTCGTGGATATAAACTCTCCGTCTTTGAAGAAGCAGTGCGTAAGCTTCAGAAAATCCATATTTCGATTATTGTTCATGTCATTCTCTTTCTTCCCGGAGAATCTGAGGCTGACATGTTAGAAACCATATCTTATCTGAATGCACTACCCATCCAGGGAATAAAACTGCAACTGCTTCATATATTAGAAAATACCGATTTAGCCGATATTTACCGCGAAACTCCATTTCCAGTTCCCGATATGAATACCTATTTCAGAGTACTTGGCTTATGTGTCTGCCATTTGCGCCCTGATATTGTGATTCACCGTCTTACCGGAGATGGGCCAAAATCCTTACTGGTTGCGCCACTTTGGACCGGGAACAAGCGCTTGGTTTTGAATTCTCTTCAAAAATATTTTCGTGAAGAAAATATCTGGCAGGGCAAAAACTATATAACATTTTAAGGGGGAATTTTCATGTCAGAAACTTTTACGCTATATAAACTCATTGTTTTATACATGCTGTCAAAGGTAGATTTTCCACTTACCAATGCCCAGATATCCGAATTTATTCTGGACAAGGGCTACACTACATTTTTCAAATTACAGCAGGCTCTTTCTGAACTGAAGGACGCAGAACTAATCCGGGAAGAAACGTTACACAACCGTACCCTGTACCATCTGACCGACGATGGGGAAGAATCGATTTTTTATTTTAAAAATAAAATTTCCAAACCCATTCAGGATGACATCGACCAGTTTCTGAAAGAAAAGAAATATGATTTAAAGAACGAAACTGCTGTAAAAGCTGATTACTACAAAAATACTGCCGGTGAGTTCTCTGTGAGATGTCAGGTAACAGAACAGCAGGAACCACTCATTGACCTGACTCTTTCTGTTCCTACCGAAGCAGAAGCAGGAAAAATTGCTGCCAACTGGCAGAAAAAAAATCAAAGCATTTACGCATGGCTTATGGCTCAATTATTGGAATAGCCAAATAATGATACGTAAAAATATCCTATGGATTTATCATTTCTGATTCCCCATAGGATATTTTCATGTCATTCTCAAATCTATTTATTCATCCTTCATGACTTCTTTTACGCTCTTGGCAAGTCCTGCCATTCCCTGAATCTCAGACGGAATAATAATCTTCGTTGCTTTTCCGTCAGCAGCCTTTTCAAAAGCTTCCAGACTTCTTAGCTTCAGAACTGCTTCATCTGCCCCTGCTTCACGTATATAGCGTATACCATCTGCCTGTGCCTGCTGCACTTTCAAAATCGCCTCAGCTTCACCTTCTGCTTCTTTGATTCGTTTTTCCTTCTCAGCCTCTGCCTGAAGAATTGCAGCCTGCTTTTCTGCTTCTGCCTTCAGAATTACAGATTCCTTCTCACCTTCTGCAACAAGGACTGTAGATTTCTTCTCTCCTTCTGCACGGAGAATTGCTTCACGTCTCTCACGCTCTGCTTTCATCTGTTTTTCCATGGCATCCTGAATAGCAGCCGGTGGAATAATGTTCTTAAGTTCTACACGATTCACCTTGATTCCCCATGGGTCTGTAGCCACATCGAGAGAAGCCCGCATCTTCGTGTTAATTGTCTCTCTTGAAGTCAGTGTCTGGTCTAATTCCAGATCACCAATAATATTACGAAGTGTTGTTGCCGTCAGATTCTCGATTGCCATAATCGGATTAGCAACTCCGTAACAAAACAGCTTCGGATCTGTAATCTGATAGAACACAACCGTATCAATTCGCATGGTTACATTATCCTTTGTAATCACCGGCTGTGGTGCAAAGTCAACCACCTGCTCTTTTAAATCCACTTTTCTTGCCACACGTTCGATGATTGGCAATTTAAAATGGAGACCCACACTCCACGTTGCCTGATAAGCACCCAGTCTTTCCACTACCAGTGCCTTCGCCTGTGGTACGATTTTAATACATGACATTAAAACCAGTAATACGATAATCAACAGAATGACCATGATTATTCCACCCATAATTACTCCTCACTTTCTCTTTTTACGATTAATTTTACACCCTCTACACTTACCACTTTCACCTGTTCTCCAACTTCAAAGACTTCCTCGTCGCAAGCAGAACGCACCGTCCATTCCATCCCGTCTATACTTGCTCTTCCTGTCTGTGAGAGATTGTCCACCCGTTCTTCTATCCGGACAATCTTACCAATTACGCTCTCATAATTGGTCTTCTCCCGTTTCGAACCGAGGACTTTCACTGCGAAAGGGCGCGTAAAGCAAAGAAGCAATGCAGTTACAACAACAAATGCTGCCGCCTGCCAGATAAACGATGCACCCGCAATATTCAAGATTAATGCAACAAGAGCTCCTCCTGCCGCCCAGATGCATGTCAGTCCCACTGTAGCGATTTCAATCAACAGAAGAATGATTACCAGTGCAAGCCACGTAAACATTATGTACGTTTCATTCATAACCTTACATTCACCTTCTTTCTTTTTTTCATGGTATCATATTTTCCGTCAACAGGCAACTAAATCCGTCATCAAACTGCCTGTCATTTTTATGTTCTTACAACGGTCAGAAAAATTTACTCCTTCAGCCATTTCATATGTTCCTGAATGTTCTTTTCATAGCCATTATCGCTGGCCCGGTAGAAAACCTCATCCACAATCTCATCTGGCAGATACTGTTGCTTCACATAATGTTTTGGATAATCATGTGCATACTGATAACCGATTCCATGTTTCAGCTTTGCAGCCCCCTTATAATGGGAATCCTGCAAATGGGCCGGCACAGTCGTCTTTGTCCGTTTCACACTATCCATGGCAGCGAAAACAGCGTTGCAGGCCGAGTTACTCTTTGGTGCAGTTGCCACATAGAGAACCGCCTGGGACAGAATAATCTGTGCTTCCGGCATCCCCACACGCTCCACGGCCTGAGCCGCGCTCACTGCAACATTCAGCGCCATCGGGTCTGCATTTCCCACATCCTCTGAAGCACATATCATGATCCGCCTGGCAATGAACTTGATATCTTCCCCGGCATAAAGCATTTTTGCCAGATAATAGACTGCCGCATCCGGGTCAGAACCTCGCATACTTTTAATAAACGCAGAAATCGTATCGTAATGATTATCTCCCGTTTTATCATATCTGACTACCCGCTTCTGGATACATTCGGAAGCAACATCAAGAGTAATATGAATGATTCCATCTTCCCCTCGCTCTGTTGTCAGTATGCCAAGTTCTATGGCATTTAATGCAGAACGTGCGTCTCCACCTGCAATATCCGCAAGAAAATCCAGTGCTTCATCCGTGATTTCCGCATGAAAGCTCCCCATTCCTTTTTTCTCATCGTGAACCGCCCTTAGGAGCAGTGTTTTAATATCCTCTTTGGACAAAGGCAGAAGTTCAAAGACACTGGAGCGGGAAAGCAAAGCTCCGTTTACTTCAAAATATGGATTTTCCGTCGTGGCACCGATTAGAATAATCGTTCCATCCTCCACAAACGGAAGCAAATAGTCCTGTTGCCCTTTATTAAATCTGTGAATCTCATCCACAAAAAGAATACTCTTCTTCTGATACATTCCTGCAAGCTGTTTTGCCTTATTTACCACATCCTCCATATCCTTCTTGCCGGCTACCGTTGCATTTATCTGTGTAAATTCTGCACTGGTGGTACCTGCTATGACCTTTGCCAGTGTGGTCTTTCCGGTTCCCGGAGGTCCATAGAAAATAAGAGAGCTCAGCTTATCTGCCTTAATTGCACGATATAATAATTTATCTTTTCCGATAATATGTTGTTGCCCTACTACCTCATCCAGAGTCGTCGGGCGCAGGCGGGAAGCCAGTGGAGATTCCTTTTCCTTCTTGGTCTCACGCATATAATCAAACAAGTCCATATGGTTCCTCCTTTCTTCTGCCTCTAATACTCATCCAGAAAGCTGTGACGCTCGCCATCCTTTTTATACCCGATAATTGTACTCAAATTTACATTTTCCGCACTTTTGAAAATGTTATTTTCCACAAATGGATTTGTCTCCTTCAGCTTTGCTATGAGTTTTTTCGTCTCTAACCGTTTCGAAGAAGTGGTCCCATCCTCATGACAGGTCGTACATGTCTCTGTGAAATGACAGGCACACTGAAGGAAATGGAGTTCATTATAATCTCTCCATTTGCAGATATCAGCCTCACGCACCAGATACATGGGCCGGATTAATTCCATTCCCTCAAAATTTGTGCTATGTAGCTTGGGCATCATGGTCTGAAACTGCCCGCTGTGAAGCATTCCCATCAGAATGGTCTCAATAACATCGTCATAATGATGTCCAAGGGCAATCTTGTTACAGCCAAGCTCCTTTGCCTTGCTGTATAAATACCCTCGTCGCATTCTCGCACATAAGTAACACGGATTCTTTCCCACATTATCCACGGTATCGAATATAGTGCTCTCGAAAATCGTAATCGGTATTCCGAGTATCTCCGCATTTTTCTCCAGCAGCATCCGGTTTTCCTTACTATATCCAGGATCCATTACCAGAAAAGTCAAATCGAAATTCACCTGTCTGTGTCTCTTGATTTCCTGGAAAAGCTTCGCCATCAGCATGGAATCCTTTCCACCGGAAATGCAGACCGCAATGTGGTCTCCTTCCTGTATCAGTTGATAGGTTTTGCAGGCTTTTGCAAAAGGAGCGAAAATCTGTTTGTGAAATTTCTTTCGCAGACTGTTTTCTGCTTTTTCCTGCCTGCTCATTTCTTCTTTCTTTTCCCCATCTACACTTTCTTCTTTCTGACTTTCCGAATACAAATACATCAGATATCCATGATACCCGTCCTTCAGACTGTAACATTCTCTTCCATTTTCTTCCAGTTCTTCTGCTGTTATAGCTGACCGTTCCCCTTTCTGACAATACAGAATCAGCATTTTATCCTTCCCTATCTTTTCCAGACAGGCCTCCAGATTGTCTTCCAATTCATCTGCGTTAATGTGAAGAGCCCCCGGAATCATTCCATAAAGTACGCTTCCCTCATCCCGGATATCAACCAGCACATAAGAATCCTTTGGCATTTTTTTTAATTGCGCTACTTCTATTTCTTTCATCTTCTTACACCTGCTTCTCCATTCTGTCTTCGTCTACTTTACTCCGGTAAGTTCTCTTACCACCTCACCTGCAAGCAAAAGCCCTGCTACCGGTGGAACAAAGGAAATGCTTCCCGGAATACATCTCCGTACATCAGAGTCTTCTTCTGTGGTTTTACCTGAAACATCCACAGGGCTTTCTTTGGAATACAAAACTTTTAACTTTCGGATTCCACGGGCTTTTAATTCCTTCCGCATCACTTTACAGAGCGGACACACACTGGTTTTAGAAATATCTGTAATTTCAAACAGCTCCGCATGCAGTTTATTTCCCGTACCCATGCTGCTGATCAGAGGGATGCCACATTCTGCTGCCTTTTCCACCAATGCCAGCTTCGCCGTCACATTATCAATGGCATCAATAATATAGTCCGGCTTCGCTTCCAGAATATCATCCAGATTATCTCTTCCAATAAATCGTTCATAAGTCGTAACTTTCGTTTCGGGACAAATATCTGCAATACGCTCCTTCATCACTTCTGTTTTATATTTTCCTATGGTGCTGTGGTATGCAATGGACTGTCGGTTAATATTCGTCATGGAAAGAGTATCGTTATCAATCAGGACCAGATTCCCCACGCCACATCGGGCCAGTGCCTCAATACAATGAGAGCCCACTCCTCCTACACCAAACACCATCACTTTTGCCTTTCTGAGTGTTTCGATTCCTTCCGCTCCAAGAAGTAACTCTGTTCTGGAAAATTCATTTATCATGGTTTATTTTTCCTGCCTTTTTCTGTTCTTTTTTTCTTTTTCCGGTTTACGAATGCTGTATCCGAAATTACCAAGTAATTTACCAAGACTGTAATATTCTCCGTGCACATAACTGATAAGTTCTGTTTTTTCCAGAGCAAAACGGTTCTTTTCATCCAAATACTGCTCATCTACATGAACGGCTACAACCTCAGCCAGAAACATATGATGAGAACCCAGTTCTTCTTTCTTCACAACCTTACACTCAATATTTACCGGGCTTTCCTGAATCATCGGTGCCTTCACCTTGTCAGCCTTTTCCGGGGTTAAATGCATTTTTTCAAATTTATCTACATCACGTCCGGACTTCACGCCACAATAATCTGTAGCATAAGCCAGTTTCTCTGTGGTCAGATTGATCACAAATTCTCCTGTTTCTTCTATCATATGATAGGAGTACCGCTCCGGTCTTACGGAAATATAGACCATCGGTGGATTGGTGCAAACAGTCCCCGTCCACGCCACAGTAATAATATTCGATTTTCCTTCTTTATCTGTCACACTCACCATAACTGCCGGTAATGGATAAAGCATATTTCCCGGTTTCCAAGTCTGTTTTCCCATATCCACTCTCCTTTTAATTCTGCTGTATTGCACTTGCAAGGGTTGGCATCATCTGTTTCTTTCTTGACACCACACCTTTTAAATAAATAGTCTCTGTATCATCCGGTAAATCAAATGCATCTAACGCCAGCTTCCTTGCTCCCTGTCCACAGCAGAGCAGTTCTGTTGACTCTTCTAATATATTTGTAAGCATTACAAAAACCATATCCAGGCTTTGAGACTGTCTTGCTGTTTCCAGGTAATCTTCCAGCCTTTCCTTAATAGTCTGCATTTCATCCTTGCTTAAGAATGTAAGCTGACCAATACCAAACATGGTATCCTTAATATTGAACACCTTGAAATCCTGGAAACAAATTTCCTCTGTGGTCTTTCCTCGCAGATTGCTTCCTTCCTGGAACATATGCGTCGCATGTTCCTCCACATCAATTCCCGCAATCTGCGCCATAGCGCGGGCTGCCATTTCATCAACCGGCGTGCAGGTTGGCGAGCGGAACAAGAGCGTATCAGAAAGTATAGCAGAACATAAGATTCCTGCAATTTTCGCTTCCATTTCCATGTGGTGTTCCAGATACATCTGATAAATAATTGTAGCGGTACATCCTACCGGCTGATTGCGGAAATAAACCGGTCCTACTGTTTCCAGATTTCCAATTCGATGATGGTCAATAATTTCCAGAATCTCTGCATCTTCAATTCCTTCCACAGCCTGTGATTTTTCATTGTGATCCACCAGCACAAGCTGAATCTTACGCATGGTCATCAGACGACGTCTGGAAATAAACCCTTCAAAATCTCCCTGCTTGTTTATAACCGGGAAATCACGGAATTTATTCTTCGCCATAACTTCTTTTACATCTTCCAGATATTCATTGGGGCGGAAGACAACAAGCTTGTCTTTCTCTGTCATAAAGTAACGTACCGGGATGCTCTGATTAATCAGACGGGCAACATTGAAAATACCATGCCTTGTCTGAATAATTGTTATTTGCTTTTCCTGGGCTTTCTTCACAATTTCCTCATCTATATCTTCTTCCTGACAAATCACCATGCAGGAAGCATTCTGTCTTACCGCACACATCTGAAGCTTCCTCTGATTGCCAAGAATAACCAGATCATCCTGTTCTATGACTTTTTCCATATGCTCTTCATCGGAAGCAGCCACTACGACTTTCCCATTCAGGAAATAGCTGTGTTCATTTCCCGTAATCAGCTTTCCGTCCAACACATCCGCAATTGTCTTATATCGGGTTCTTGCAATAGAAAGTGCATGACTGTCATACACATTCATATAAGACTCTGCAATATCTCCGCTGGTAATAACACCCTCTAAGCGATTGTCTCTTGTAACAGGAAGAGTAGCAATGTTCTCTTCTTTCATGCGTTCCCATGCACATTTGATAGAAACATGACCGCTTACCCCTTCGGTTCTCTGAATATCCAGATCCCGCACCTGATGATGTACATTTTCCAGAAGTTTTGGCTCTTTCACGCCAAAATAATCCAGTACATATGCAGTTTCCCCATTTAGTTCTCCTGCCCTTCTTGGCTCATAATTGAGCCCTGTCAATTTGGATTTAAAATCAGCATAAGCAATGGCAGAACAAACAGAATCCGTATCCGGGTTCTTATGTCCTACCACATAAATTTTCTTGTTGTTACTCATTATCTATCAACCTCACACTTCTATTTGGTATTCTATATTTTATGTGATTTACTTTTCAACAAAAATCTTTCACTATCTAAGTAGCATACCATTTTTTTCTCAAATCGTCATCTTTTTCTTTTCCATTTTTCATTTTTTATGATATACTTAGCCATAGAGATTACAAATATATCACAGAGGTACGTATTATGGAAAATGAAACAGTAATGGAAACAATTGAAACAATGGCAGATTACGAAGCACACTTTGATGATGCCAATCCATGGAACTTAGTTGCCAAATATCAGGAAGAAGGCACTGTTCTCCATGTTACAGTTGACGGCATTGTAAATGGCGGTGTGATTGCAATGGTTGAAGGCATCCGTGGATTCATCCCAGCTTCCAGACTTTCTCTTTCTTACATCGAAGATTTGAAAACCTATCTTTCCAAGG
Organism: uncultured bacterium; assembly: GCA_905216215.1. Lineage (GTDB taxonomy): Bacteria > Bacillota > Clostridia > Lachnospirales > Lachnospiraceae > Allocoprococcus. The sequence goes on from CAJMSZ010000028.1 coordinate 21,300, forward strand.
AAATTGATGTGAAGGTCATTGATGTAGACCAGGCAAACAATCGTCTTGTCTTATCTGCAAGAGAGATTCTGAAAGAAAAAGAACGTCAGGAAAAGAATGCTCTCCTTGCTTCTCTGACAGTAGGAAGTGTCTTAAAAGGTACGGTGGAATCCCTTCAAAGTTATGGTGCTTTCATCCGTCTGGGAAATGGACTTTCCGGACTTGTTCACATCTCGCAGATCAGCACACAGCGTATTAAGTCAGCAGACCAGGTACTCCATGTTGGTGATGAAGTAGATGTGAAGATTATTGGGATTAAGGATGGTAAAATCAGTCTCAGCATCAAGGCACTTCTGGAAGAAGCCGAAAAAGAAGCAGAAGAGCCGGAGGAAAAAATTGAAATTCCGAAAGCGGAAGCAATCGGAACCAGTCTTGGGGATTTATTTAAAAATATTCATCTGTAAAACGGCATATTTATGGGTTCCTGTTCAGTCGAGCAGGAACCCCTTTTCTATCCATTCTTCTTACATTTCATCCAAATCTTTCATCCACACTGCCACACACGCATCACTCGGCATCCGCCAGTCTCCTCTTGGTGAAAGTGCAACCGTTCCAATCTTTGGTCCATCCGGCAGACATGAACGTTTAAACTGCTGTGAAAAGAACCTTCTGTAGAAGACACGCAGCCATTTTAGCAAAATTTTATCATCATATTTTTCCCAGAACGTCATACGGGCAATCCGATATATCTTAGATGGCTCATATCCAAAGCGGAGCATATAGTATAAAAAGAAATCGTGGAGTTCATATGGCCCCACCAAATCTTCTGTCTTCTGCACTATCTTTCCATCCTCCGGGGGAAGAAGTTCCGGACTGACCGGAGTTGCAAGTACATCCTTTAATACATCCTGAAGCTGTGGTTCCCCACAGGTATCTGCATAGTATGCAACCAGATGTTTTACTAAGGTCTTCGGCACAGAGGCATTTACTCCATACATAGACATATGGTCCCCATTATAGGTAGCCCATCCCAATGCAAGTTCTGACATATCACCTGTTCCGATCACTAGGCCGCCTTCCTTATTGGCAATATCCATAAGAACCTGTGTCCGCTCTCTTGCCTGTGCATTCTCATATGTCACATCATGAACCGTTTCATCCTGTCCGATATCCCGGAAATGCTGACGCACCGCCTCCCGAATTGGAACTTCCATTAAAGTAGCGCCAAGCTTCTTTGTCATATTACATGCATTTTGATAAGTCCTGTCTGTAGTCCCAAAACAGGGCATGGTCACTGCTATCATATCTTCCCGGCTCTTTCCAAGCATATCACAGGCCTTTGCAGTTACAAGCAAGGCAAGCGTAGAATCCAAACCTCCCGAAATGCCCACAACCGCTTTCTTTGCATTTGTGTGAACCAGGCGCTTTTTCAGACCCATAGCCTGAAGCATCAGAATTTCTTCACAGCGTTTCTCCCGGTCTCTGGCATCTGACGGCACAAATGGTGTCTCTGAAAAGGTCCGGCTTATCATAGTCTGCTCCAGACCGAGTTTAAATGTTACCTTCGGCAGACTGCGTTCTTCCGAGGTCAGAAATGTGGTGTTTTTTCTTCTCTCGCTTAGCAGTCTGTGCACATCAATCTCGCTGTAAATCGTTTCATTGGTAAATCGTTCCGACACCTTCAGAATCGTTCCATTTTCTGCAATGATATTATGTCCTCCAAACACTAAGTCCGTGGTAGATTCTCCATCCCCTGCATTGGCGTATACATAACCTGAAATTAATCTTGCCGACTGACCACTGATAAGCTTCTCTCTGTATCCGGCCTTTCCAATTGTCTCATCACTGGCAGAACAATTTACAATGATCAGTGCCCCTTCTCTTGCAGACTGGATACTTGGGGGAACCGGTGACCATACATCTTCACAGATTTCCGCTGACACAATCAGTTCACTCATGCTGTCTGCCTGATAGAGAAGCTGAGGTCCAAACAGAATCTCCCGTCCCTCAAACATAATATAACGTGCCTTTTTCGGTCCCTGACGGAACTGGCGCATTTCATAGAACTCTCCATAATTAGGCAGAAAACTCTTACTGGTAAATCCCAGAATATGCCCGTCATTCAGTGCTGCCGCTACATTGTAGAGCTCTCCGTCTACCGCAAGCGGCATTCCCACAAACACAAGACTCTCCATGCCTTTGGTCTGCTTCGCAATCTCCAGAATTGCCTTTTTCGCATCCTTTAACAGAATGTCCTGCGTAAACAAATCCCCACAAGTATATCCCGTAATACAAAGCTCCGGAAATACAATGATTTTTGCCCCTCCACTCTCTGTCTCTCTGAGCAGGCGGCAAATCTGACTGCAGTTATACCATACATCTGCTACCCGGATATCCGGTGTGACTGCCGCAACTTTGATAAATCCATGTTTCATCCGATACACCTCTCGTTTTTATCTCTTTGCCTGTTTCAAAATTTCCTTCAATTCATCTACGCTGAATGTATAAGCTGTATTGCAGAAATGACACTTGACTTCTACTTCTTTTCCTTCGTCTATCATTTCCTGAATGTCTTTCTTTCCGATGCTGATGATGGCCTTTTCAATCCGTTCATGGGAGCAATTGCATTTGAATGCTGCCGGTAAGGTATCTGTCACAACCATATCCAGATCATCCAACACATGCTCCAGCATCTGCTCCGGTGTACAGCCATCGTCCAACATACTGGTAACGGAAGATATTTTCTTAATATTTTTCTCCAGCTTTGTCACCACTTCGTCTGTCACAAAGGGCATAACCTGCACGATAAATCCGCCTGCGCAGCGCACCGTATTATCTTTGTTCATCAGTACACCAAGCCCTACCGAAGACGGCACCTGTTCACTGTTTGCAAAATAATAAGTTAAATCCTCCGCAATCTCGCTGGTAACTAATATCGTCTGACCAACATAAGGTTCTTTTAAGCCCATATCTTTGATAATATTTAAAAGTCCGATTCCAATTGCCCCTCCTACGTCCAACTTGCCATTCTTCGGTGGCAGAATTACATCTGGATTCTCCACGTAACCTTTTACATTTCCATTGACATCCGCAGTCACCGTCAGACCGCCAATCGGTCCGTCTCCTTTAATCTGAATCGTCAGCACATCGGAGTCATTCTTCATCATACTTCCCATCATGGTGCCCGCTGTCAGAAGACGTCCAAGTGCTGCTGTTGCAACCGGACTTGTATTATGTCTCTGTCTTGCTTCTTCTACCAAATTCTGTGTTGTTGCCGCAAATGCACGAATCTGTCCGTTTCCTGCAGTTGCTCTTACAATATAATCCTTCATCTTATCTTCTCCATTTCTATTTTCCCTGTTCGCGGGCAATCATATAAATTCTTTCGCTTGTATCTGTAGGCTGTTTCCGCGTAAAAGCATCATAAGCTGTCACAAACTCCAGACCAGATTCTTTTACAAGCCGGAGCATCTGCTCCAAAGTGTATGCCCTTTGATAATGCACTTCTTCAAATTTGCGGTACAAATTCTCCTTTTCCTGTATAAACAATGTCAGTTCATATTCATTTATCTCTTCCTCTTCATAATAATAATTATCCCATATAAAACTGCATTCATCCCGCTTTTCTGCAATGGTCCTGTCTCCAAGAACATTCTGGTACTTATACTTCGTATTGAAATCAAAAATAAATACCCCTTTCGGATCCAGGTAATTATTTACCAGTCGGAATACTTCTATTAGCTCTTCCTCTTCTGTAACATAATTAACCGAATCGCAGACGCTTACAACCGCCCTCACGGTACCATAAAGTTCAAATTCTCTCATATCCTGGAGCAGGTATAAAATATCATGCCCGGAGCTTTCCCTCTTTTCTATGGCAATTTCCAGCATTTCTTCGGAATTGTCCGCCCCGATCATATCATAACCTTTCCCTGCCAGAATTTCTGTCATACTTCCTGTTCCACACCCCAGTTCCAGAACAAGACCCTCTTTTACTCCATATTCTTCCAACAGTCCTGTTAAATATTTTCCCCATTCCTCATAGGGAATATTATCCATGAAAGTATCATAGACCTTTGCAAAATTTGTATATGCCTCTGATTCCATTTTTCCTCCACCCAATATACATGCATTATCTACATGAAGTTACTGCATTTTCTTTGCAACACTCACACTTCTCCCTATCAAAAAACTCCTCAGACTGCCCTGTGCAATCTGAGGGGTCCCTCTTCTATTCATTCCTGCAATATTTCGTCGTCTTCCTCCCAGACACAGCACCTTCCCTTATCTTCATTCTTTGCATGATAAAGTGCATGATCTGCGCGACCTACTAACTTATCAGTCACCTTCTCTTCGTTTTCACATAAGAGAACTCCGGCAGTACAGCCTGCTTTGATTTTCCCAGGCAGTTCCAGTGCCTCAAAGGCATCACAGATTTCATTTCCTTTCTTCTGAGCAAGGGATTTGGAATACATCTTTTTCAGAACGATTACAAACTCATCCCCACCATAACGTGCCAAGATATCTCCGTCACGGGTATGGCTTTTCAACACTCCCGCAAACATTTGAAGCATCTTGTCTCCCATTGCATGTCCATATCTGTCATTCATTTTCTTCAAATCATCCAAGTCAAAAATATAAAGTGCAACCGGATATTCATACCCCTGAAGTTGGTTCAGTGCAGCCTGAAATCCCCGTCGATTAAGAAGCCCCGTCAAATAATCCTGAGACGCTTCATCCTGCAGCTTTCGTTCTCTCTCTCGAATGACGCTTACCCCAAGGAGTCTTGTCACTCTCTTCTTCAGGCTGAATGCAGTATGTGGCTTACAGGCAAAATCATCTGCATCAAGCCGCATTGCTTCTTCTTCCACCCACTGGTCATGGTCAGCCGTTGCCAGTACCGGAATCCGCCATGAAGAATAATTGTCTCCCAAAGCTTTCAGAATCTGATGTGCCTTATTCTCAGGAAGTGTCATACTCAGAATAATAAGCACAATATTATGGATTTCATCTTCAACGTATGCGAATACTTCTTCCGCAGAAGAAGCTTCTAATATATGATACTCCGTGCCAAGTGCCTGTCTTACAAGTGCAACGTAGGATGCTTCTTCATCTATAAGTATAATGCATTTCTTTCCCACCTTCTCTATGACAATTTTCTCAGCCTTTTGTTCTTTCTCCTCTTCTTCCTGAATTTTCAGCATTTCTTCAAAATCATTACTTGGCATTGGTTTTGCGAAAAAATACCCCTGCACATAATCACATCCAATTTCGCGAAGTCTCTCCAACTGTTCTCTGGTCTCTACCCCTTCCGCAACAACGCTCAGATTCATCCAGCGTGCCAGTCCAACTATAAATCGCAAAATTCCCTGGTCTACTGGTTTTGACGTCTCACTCTGAATAAACTTCATATCCAGCTTCAGAATATCCAGTTTCATCTGATTCAACATATTAAGAGAAGAATAACCACTTCCAAAATCATCCATCTCAATGACAAACCCCAGTTTGCGAAGCTGGTCGACGGTTGCAATAATCTGTGCCGCATTTTCCGTATATGCACTTTCCGTAATTTCCAGATGGAGCTGTCTTGGTTCAATATCATATTTCTTTACTAATTCCATCATGGTATCGGCCAAATCCACCTGATAAACATCTGCCCTTGATACATTTACAGATACCGGATAAATCTTATAACCCTTCTGCTTCCATTCATGGAGCAGACTGCAGGTTTTCTCCCACACATAGTAATCCAGTTGTGTAATAAATCCATTCTTCTCAAATAATGGGATAAATTCTCCCGGTGAGATAAACCCAAGCTCCGGATGATTCCAGCGTACCAGTGCCTCCGCACCTGCAAGTGCATCTTTGTCAAGATTGTATTTCGGCTGAAAATACACAACAAACTGTTCTTCCTTAAGAGCATTCTCCATTACCTCAGTAATCGCCTGCTCTCTGAGGAGCTTCTTTCTTAAGTTCTCATCGTAAAATGCGAAACACTTGTGATATTGTCCTTTAATCAGATCTGCCGCCAGAAATGCACGGTCACACATATTTTCTATCGGAACTTCACGGTCAATCACTTCATAAATGCCCCATTTTAAAATCAGATTGTTATTTGCATTGGCCAGGTTGTTAATCCGGTCAGTAATATCCATATAAAATTCTTCCGCATATTCCAGTCTTCTTTCCAGCAGACAGAAGAAACGATCTCCACCCTGTCGTCCACATATACCGGCATCCTGTACTGCATCTTTCAAAAGATTCGCAAGTTCCCGGAGAATATTATCTCCTGCCTTTACGCCAAATGCATCATTATACAATTTGAAATTCTCAATGTTCGAACATATGATATTGTATTCTTTTTCCGGATGCTGTTTCAAAAGTTCTTTTGCTTTCTTATAGAAAATTTCTTTACTGTAAAGCCCAGTTAAATGGTCATATTTGAACTGATTCACCATAGCTGCCGTTTCTCTCAGTTTAATAATGCTGGCAATTCTGTGGAGAATAACCTGTGGCCGGTATGGCTTTGCCACAAAATCAGTTGCCCCATGCGACAATGCACTTACTTCGCTTTCTTCACTGTTGCTCTGCGTCATAACAATAACCGGAATAACCGCAAGTTCCGGATCTGCCTTCACTTTATCCAAAAATGTATGTCCATCCATTACCGGCATAACCACATCCAGCAGAATCAGTGCGATATCATTCTTGCAGGTCCGCAGAAGTTCCAGTGCTTCCTGTCCGTTTTCCGCCTGAAGAACTTCATATTGATCCGATAAAATCGCACACAATATTTCACGGTTAATGGGATTGTCTTCTACAATCATTATTTTCTTCTGTGATGTCATTCTACGCGTCTCCTTCGTTGTTTCAAACCTCAGTACCTAATCCAATAGCTCATGAATAGCAGAAACTGTCGTATCGTATGCTTCCGTAACCCGTGGCATCATTTCTACTGCTGCCTCTGGTATCTCCTCTGCTTCTTTCCGTAATATCTCAGTAATTTCTTCCGCCTGTTTCTGTAAACCGGTTAAACCAAGATTCGCACAGACACCTTTTAAAGTATGCGCTGCTCGAAATGCCTGTTCCCTGTTTCCCTGTTTCACATATTCACACAGATTCGCATAACTGTCATCCGAAAGAAACTTTCCAAGAAACCTTCTTACCAATGACTCTCCCGGTATTCTTCCGCTCACCTCTGCATAACTACCACCTATTTTTTCATAGCACTCTTCAACACTCATGTCTCTCCTCCATACCTGCTGCTTTTCTTCGAACGTTTCATGAAAATATTACATTTCCACCCCATTATCGCTATTATATCATTTACTCTACATCTAATAAAGAGTTAATTTAGTGAACTACCCATTGTCTTAAGCCAATGGGCTTCCTGCTTCATCGACCTCGT
>CAJMSZ010000029.1 GCA_905216215.1 uncultured bacterium
CGCGACCTCTACGTCCCGAACGTAGCGCTCTACCAAGCTGAGCCACACTCCGATACCTTCTGTCTGAAACTACGGAAAAGGGACTTGAACCCCTACTAACAGAGTCAGAGTCTGCTGTGCTGCCAATTACACCATTCCGCACTATATGCTGCTTCATTCATCAGCGAACATATATCATTATACTCGTTTCCAGACAAAAGTCAACATATTTTTTTACAAATTTACTCTCATAAAATGAATTTGTAGCAGACCTATCCTATCTTCTGGATTCGTTTGATTGCCTCCAGCGTATTCTCATAGCTTCCAAATGCAGTCAGACGGAAATATCCTTCTCCACTTGGTCCGAATCCCACTCCCGGTGTACCCACTACATTTGCCTTTTCTAATAGGAAGTCAAAGAAATCCCAGGATGACATATGTGCCGGTGTCTCCAGCCAAACATACGGAGAGTTCACAGCGCCTGACACATTATATCCGGCACTTTTCAATCCATCGTAAATCAACTTTGCATTTTTCTGATAGTATGCAATCTGTTCTTTCAGTTGTGCCTTACCTGCTTCCGAATATACGGCTTCTCCGGCCCTCTGAACAATGTAAGGTGCTCCGTTGTACTTTGTTCCATGACGTCTTGCCCAGAGGGAATGCAGCATAACCTCTCCGCATTTCAAGTCTTTCGGAATTACAGTTGCCCCCAGACGCAGTCCGGTAAATCCTGCATTTTTCGAAAAGCTTCGGAGTTCAATGGCACAGGTTCTTGCCCCATCACACTCATAGATGGTATGCGGGACATTTTCTTCTGTAATATACGCCTCATATGCAGCATCGTAAATAATAACCGCACCTACCCTATTTGCATAATCAACCCATTTCTGTAATTCATCCTTTGTAATTGCCGAACCAGTCGGATTATTTGGAAAACAAAGATAAATCAAATCCGGTGTTTCTTTTGGCAGCTCCGGTGCAAAATTTGTTTCTTTTGTACATGGCATGTAAATCACATTACTCCAGGTCTCTGTCTTTTCACAGAATTCTCCGGTTCTTCCAGCCATCACATTGGTATCCACATACACAGGATATACCGGGTCACACACTGCAATCTTACAATCTGCTCCAAAAATCTCCTGAATATTTCCGGAATCACTCTTTGCTCCATCGGAAACAAAAATCTCATCTGCAGAGATTTCACATCCTCTTGCCTGATAGTCGTTCTTTGCTATAGCACTTCTCAGAAATTCATATCCCAAATCCGGTGCATACCCGTGGAAAGTCTCTGCATGAGCCATTTCATCAACCGCTCCATGAAGCGCCTCAATAATAGCCGGTACCAGTGGCTGTGTCACATCTCCAATTCCAAGACGGATAATCTTCGCCTCAGGATTTGCCTCAGAAAAGGCATTTACCTTCTTTGCAATATTGGAAAACAAATAACTTCCGCGTAATTTCAAATAATTCTCATTAATTGTATACATCTGCATTCTCCTTTATCTTTCTTTCATTTATCTCTCCTTCAAAAACCCGTTCCACCGCCCCCGATAAATAGATTCGGTTGGTAGCATACTCCCATGTTACCCAGAGTTCTCCGCCTGGCAGCTGAACCCGTACTTTTCTGTCAGTTTCATCATTCAAGACAGCAGCACAGACTGCTGCACAGGCCCCTGTGCCACAGGCAAGCGTTTCTCCCACTCCCCGTTCCCACACGCGGACCTTTATATGTGCTCTGTCTACAACCTGACAAAATTCAATATTCATGCGTTCTGGAAATCTGGGATGAAATTCCAGCATTTTTCCCACCTGACTCACCGGATAAATATCCACCTCATTGGTAAAAATGACTGCATGCGGATTTCCCATAGATACACCAGTTATGGAAAACACCTGCTCTCCCACCCATATAGGTTCCTGAAGTACAATTTCTCTCTCACATAAAATTGGAATACTGTGTGCGTTCAGCCTTGGGTTTCCCATATCAACGCAAGCAGCCTCCACCTTGTCATTGTGAACCTGAAGTTCTACCTTTCGCACGCCAGATAAGGTTTCTACTGCAAGAACAGTCTTTCGCACAAGTCCCTGTTCATACATATACATGCCAAGACAGCGTATTCCGTTTCCACACATCTGTGCGCGGCTTCCATCTGCATTATAAAGCTCCATACGGCAATCCGCCTGTCCAGACGAAGCTTTTTCTTCTGGCGGCAAAACCAAAATCAGGCCGTCTGCTCCGATTCCGAAATGCCTGTTGCACAAGTACCTTGCCAGTTTACCAGGATATTCTGTCTGTTCCTCAAAGCCATTCACACAGATAAAATCATTGCCGATTCCATGCATCTTTGTAAATTTCATTCACACTACTCCCATGAATTCCCTCATATTAGTATATGAATATACACAGGATTCCATATCACAATGTTCTCTAGTATTATAACCGCTCGTTCTTTTATTTGTCAACGCATTAACCTGCTAAATTACTCTTGCATTTTCATTTTAATGTGTTATGCTCAAAGAAAAAACCAGGAGGCTGTTATGAACTACATTGATTTTCACTGTGATACACTCTCACGTATTTATTATGGATGGAGTACAGAACCATCGGAGACGCTTTTGGAAAACAAAGGTCATCTGGATCTGAACCGTATGATTTCTACCGGTTATCTGGCACAATTCTTTGCATGCTTTTTGCACACCGGCTCTGCTCCAAAAACAGAAAGCCACTTTCAGGATGCTCTGGAAATGACAAAACTTTTGAAAGCTTCTTTGTCCGATTACCCGGATGCTGCTCTTGCACTTTCTTATGCTGATTATAAAAAGAATAAGGCAGAAAAGAAAGCTTCCTGCTTCCTCACGGTAGAAGAAGGCGGGATCCTCGAAAACGACAGGAACCGGCTTCATACCTTATATGAAAATGGAATCCGTCTTATTACGCTGACATGGAACTTTGAAAACTGTCTTGGATATCCGCACAACATGTCTGCTACAGCAGGAACCGGATTAAAACCATTCGGAATAGAAGCCGTAAAAGAAATGGCGCATCTGGGAATGCTGATTGATGTATCCCATCTTTCTGATGAAGGATTCTGGGATGTTGCAAAATATACTTCGATTCCATTTATCGCAAGCCACTCCTGCTGCCGCGCCCTTTGCGGGCATTCCCGTAATCTGACAGATGAAATGCTTCATCAGCTTGGAGAACGTCAGGGTCTTGTGGGAATTAATTTCTGCGGTGCTTTTCTCCAGGAAAATGGCTTCTCTACCGTGGATGCCATGGTACACCATCTGCGTCATGTCATCAATAAAGGAGGATTGGATATTGCAGCCCTGGGCTCTGACTTTGACGGCATCAGTGGTGAATTAGAGCTAAAAGGATGTCAGGATATGGATAAGCTTTCGAATGCTTTAAATCTGGCTGGTTTTTCTTCCACAGAAGTGGATGCCATCTGTTATAAAAATGCAGAACGAATTCTAAAGACCGTCATAAAATAAGAAATTCATTCCAACGCCCTACATATAAAAGAGCAAGAGAAAAGGATGCGTACCGCCTTTACACGGCTTCCGCATCCTTTTCTCTTGTTTTCACTCTTCCCTTATTTCATTTTCTGTTGCTTCAATAGAAGTCTTTCCATCGAACTGTTCATTTTAATCTATATAAATCTACTCTACGCCTGAGCTGCGGTGATAATCGCCATAGAATACACTTCCTCAGCATTACATCCTCGGGACAAGTCGTTAATTGGTGCATTCAGTCCAAGAAGAAGTGGACCATACGCTTCAAAACCGCCTAATCTCTGCGCAATCTTATAGCCAATATTTCCAGCATTAATATCAGGAAAAATAAATACATTCGCCTGGCCTGCCGCCTTACTGTCCGGACATTTTGTCTTTGCCACAGTTGGCGAAACAGCTGCGTCAAACTGAAGCTCCCCTTCGATTGGTAAATCAGGTCTTGCTTCTTTTGCTTTGGCTGCCGCTGCACGCATCTTGTCAACGCTTTCACCTTTTCCGGAACCTAATGTGGAATAGCTGAGATAGGCAACCTTTGGTTCAATACCAAAGAGTTTCGCAAAGTCTGCTGTCTCAGTTCCTATTTCCACCAGTTCATCCTCGGAAGGCATCAAGTTAATGGCACAATCTGCCATTGCCAGGGTTTCGTTTTCTCCCTCTTCATTCTGACGGTTCAGGATAAAGCACGAAGATACTATCTTGTTTTCCGGCTTCGTCTTAATGACTTGAAGCGCCGGTCTTACCGTATCAGCTGTAGAGTAGGTTGCTCCACCAAGCAGAGAATCTGCAATTCCCATCTTCACAAGCATGGTTCCAAAATAATTTGCATGTTTCAGAGTATCCCTCGCCTGTTCCGGTGTCATCCCCTTCTTCTTACGAAGTTCACAAAATAAATCCACCATCTCTTCATAGCGTTCAAAATGTTCCGGGTCGATAATCCTTGCTCCATCAATCTGAAACCCATGCTGCTTTGCAACACTTTTTACTTCTTCCACATTCCCAACCAAGATTGGCTTCATAAGCTGTTCCTTCAGAAGTCTTGCCGTTGCTTCCAAAATTCTTTGGTCTGTCCCTTCGGTAAAAACAATCGTCTTCGGGCTTTCTTTTAACGTGTTGATCATTTTGCTAAATATTCTCGCATCCATAGTCAACATCCTCCTTTATCCTATATCCGTCTCGATATACTGAGATGATACTAGTGTACCATTTTTCCCATAGGATGTAAAACATAACTTGTATCGTTATCTGCTACTTCTTTTCCTTCACTGTACATTGCAAATGCAGGATTTGATAAAAGAGAATACTGTTTGCATGTCTGATCTTTGTCTGTAAGACCTTTCACGATTAAACCAACCAGAGCGCCAAATACAATAATTGCAACTACCATTTCTAACATTTTACATTACTCCTTCCATACTATACACACATAATATCTATACCATATTTTCTTTTACTCTTGAGCTCAATGAGTTTCTTTATGGTGATTGCATAATAAACCTGTTCCACCCATTTGTCAATATTTCTGAATACGCACCTTTCTCATACTTTGTATGATAAAACCAGATAGTTAGTATTTCTATACATGACATTTATTTCTACACAGCATAACAGGATATAGGGAGGGACCTATATCCTGCATGCCAAGCGTACATTATAATTTTGCAAATAGCACAGATAGCATTTATTGGAGGGAAACACACATCTGTATGTAAATCATTTATTTTTATAACATTTTTTCCTTCTGTACTGTATTATACGTTATTGATTACGCTGATTCACTAAGCAATCAATAGAAAAGAACCTGCGGAAACAAAGTCCACAGGTTCTCAGGTATAGAGGGGTGTATGTAAAAAACTCACTTAATAACCATACAATCTATCTCTCATCATATATCAAATATGTTTATCTCCAAATAAAGTAAAGAATAAGCTGAACCGTAATAAGGATACTTCCCCCAATCCAGATAATCTTTTCTGCAAGGGTGTACTGTCTCTTTGGAAGCACCATTTCATCATATACATTCGAACTTTCCAGTGCAATATCCGGTTCATTTTCATTCTCTTTTAACTGAAATCCATCAACTACAAAATAATTATTCTGCTTGTCATAATATATATCCACCTCCGGAGAAGCCAGATACTTATGAAGCGGTTTATAATATGCTTCACTCTTTACTTTTCTGACAAGCTGACCATATGCATTCAAGATTTCAATATGTAAATAATAATGTATTTTATTTTCCTGCCCTTCCTTTGGCAGTTCCTTGGTAATCTTGTAAATCCGTCCTCTTTCAGGCTTGTACTCTTTAACAAAATGTTCGTGTAACTGTCTGAACTTGAAAGAACGTCTTATAACTTTCAAATACTGGATTGGAAATAATAATCCCAAAATCAGTAGAAATACTAAAGTTTCCGAAAATCCGTTTGTTATCATCTGATAGATGAAGAATGCAGCATATACACTTATGAAGATAAGTGGAAATGCCCACCCATGAATTTCCTCATTCGCAGTTCTAATCTTTGTTTTCATAGGTATCCTTTCTTTGTCAATCGACTCCATTATTTCATTGTTATGATTATAGCATTTTGCTTTTCCCATGTCCATACTCATATCTGCGACCTCCTATGAAAACAGGGCTGGCGCAACCATCCTTGCGACAGCCCCTTAATATAACAATTATTATACTTTCTGTGTACTTATGTATTCTTTACACGATAACACCAAATACATTCAACAGAATGATAATCATGAATGCAGGTACTACAAATGTAGTTAAAACCTTATCAAATGGTCTCAGCTTACCATCACGTCCATCCATGAACAATTCTTTTTCGTATCCTTCCCATCCCCATACAAATTTGACAAACATACAAATAAGGAGACATCCAAGAGGAAGTAATACATAAGATGTAAAGCTGTCAAACCAGTCAAGGAAGTTATAGTAAGCGATTCCCTGGAAGCTTGGCCATGGAAGTTTGCACCATGACAATGTTCCAAATCCAAGAGATACTAAGATGTTACCAACACCGATAATCAGTGTTACAACTGCAACGGCTTTCTTACGGCCTAATTTCAATTTCACTTCAAATGTTCGGATTCCGATTTCGAAGAATGTGAACAGTGAAGAGAATACTGCAAATAATACTGCTACGAAGAAGAAACTACCAATGATTCTTCCACCTGGTAAGTTTGCAAAAATACCAGACATAACGATGAATAATAACTTAGGTCCTGCTGTAAGCTCGATTCCTGCACCATATGCAGAAGGAATTACAACGAATCCGGCTGTAATAGCTGCCATTGTGTCACATACAGATACTAAAAGTGCATCGCCCTTCAGGTTGTTTTCCTTTGGAATGTTGATACCTAATGTTGTGAAGATACCCCAGCCAATACCAACTGAGAACAATACCTGAGTTGCTGCATCTGCAAACACTTTAACACTGAAGTTCTGCGGAGCTGGTAATAAGTAATATTTCAAACCTTCCACTGCACCTTCAACTGAGAAACATGCATAGAATCCGCAGATAATAAGGAGTACAAAAAGTGCAGGCATGATAACCTTTGTTACTTTTTCTACGAGTTCTGTAATACCAAATAACAGAAGTCCTGATGTAATGAATAACACGATTGCTGTATAAATAAGTGGTTCTACTGGTTTACTAATGAAGTTATTGTAGAATACATCAACATCACTACCAAAGTTTGCACCCGTGATAAACGTAACCGCATACTTCAAAACCCATCCACCGATAACTACATAGAACATGTTAATCATAATGGTACACAGGTTTGCAATCCAACCTACAAAGCCCCATTTTGGATTAATCTTTTCAAAACAGGTTACAGTATCTCCACCACCATAACGTCCGATTGCTGTTTCCATTTCTACCATCGGATGTGCCATCAGCATAATAATGATAATATAAGTGATAAGGAAGATTCCTCCTCCTCCACGATATGCTAAATATGGGAATTTCCAAATGTTACCTAAACCAATGGCTGCTCCGGCCGCCACCATAATATAACCAAATCGAGAATTAAATTTCGCTTCGCCGCTTGCATTTGTACTCATAAGCACTCTCCTTCCTGGAGGACATCCATCCCCCGAGTTCATCCTTAACTGTTATTTTTTTAACAATTTAGAGCTTCTTTTTCTCAGGTGGCATACAACCGCCACCTGAGTTCCTCATTTTTTCTAACTATTAAATATCCTTTTCAAATACTGTCTGTTCATCAACTGGCACTGTAAGAGCTTTTAATGCTCTGACACAAAGTCTTTCACGAATCTTATAAGAATCCTCATCGCTCTGTGTTACATCGCCCAATGGATATGGAATACCAATCGCCGGAACGATTCTGTTTGCTCCGATTGTCTTGGAAATCGGAACTACAGTCGCAATATGAACTACAGGGATACCATATTTTTCAATACCTTTAACCATCGTTGCACCGCAACGTGTACAGGTACCTCAAGTACTGGTGAGAATAACGCCATCAACGCCTTCTGCCTTCAGTCTCTGTCCAATAGCATCACCAAACTTCGCTGCGGAACCAGTCGCTGTACCAGTACCGGTTGTAGTTGCAAAGTAATCTACCAGTTTGCCGAACATACCTTCTTTTTCCAGCTTGCGGAGTGCATCAATCGGCACCGCAAGGTTTGGATTCTCTAATACGAACTGACGGTCATAACCACCATGTACCGTAAAGAAATCATCTTTTGACAAAGTATCCATGCCTTCAATTGAATAGTAACCAAATTTTGTAGCATTGGATGATTCAATGTGGTCTGGGTTTCCAAGCGGAACAACACCACTGGATGTAACAACAGCAATCTTAGCCTTAGAAAGGTCTGCGATTGGTGCTGCCGGTGGAACTCGGTCGAATTTAGGCATTGGAAGGTCTGTTTCAAATGGTTCTCCAGCCATTTTCTTAAGAAGCATCTGTAAACCACGAGTTGCTCCACGTTCTTCTGCGAAGTAGTTTACACGGATTCCTCTTTCCAGATAGCCTTCAATCTTTGGTCCAAGAATTTCTGCGCCTGTTGCCATCTTTTCAATCAGGTTAACGAACTTCGGAACTGCTTTTCTCATTGTTGCTGCTGAGTTTCCTGTTTCAACAAGGATAACATCCTTCTTGAACATATCAGCACCTGGGTTTTCAATGTACATACCAGATAATACTGGAATGCCAAGTCTTTCTTCTACTGCTTTACAGATTGTACCACAAGCCACACCATAACGTCCTGCGTTAAATGCCGGTCCAGCTACAAATACATCTGGGTTGTATTTCTTAACCATATCGATAATTGTATCTGTTGCAAGGTCAAGATTTTCTCCGAAATAATTGTCGCCACAGATAACAGTAGCAACGATTTCGTAGTCTTCTCCAAGTCCTGCCTTAAGAGCTAATCCAGGTCCGAGAACATCTTCTCTGACTTCTGGAGCGAAATCAGCTTTATCTTCTCCACCGATACCAGCGAAGAACTGATTCAAATAATGAACGATTTTATATTTTGCCATAACTGTATCCTCCTTCTCAGTATCCTAGTATCCTCTTGCAGCCAGTTTGTTGAAACCATTTGCAATTGTTGAAGCAATGATGATCTGAATTTCAGCTTCAAATGAGCCATCTTCATTGATACATCCAGCCCATCCACCGATCTGGCTTTCAATGTAATCCTGTGTACCAATAACCTTATCCATTGCTGGGAACTGAAGTGTCATATTTCCCTGTCCACAAGATGCAAGTGCTGTTGCTTCGTCACATGTATCTGCAAGTGACTGTGACTTACCATCTTTTCCTGGGAATTCATCAGTAATCAATGTAACTTTTGTTCCTGCGCGTTCTACCTTGCGGCAGTTCATCATAAGGTCTGTATCTGGATTTCCGTATCCTTCTTCTGTAATAAGCACACCATCCAGTCCAAGCCAGTTCGCAAACTTGGCAACCATGTCAGAATGTCTTTCTTTGTCTGCCAGGAATACGTTTTCATTTGTTAAGATAACACCCATGAAGTTGATATCTTTTCCATGATGTTTGTAGCACTCATCAATAACTGGGTTATGCAGATGATGATAGGTTGTAACTTTATCACATGGGGCAACACAGTTACCAGAAACAATTGCTCCATCCATGATTTCTGTTGGGTACATGAATGTCGGTACGATCTGTTTTGCATCTACTCCATAATAGTATGTATCATGAAGAAGTCCCTGTGACTGAAGCATGTGAATATATCCAACCTTTGGAAGATCCGGATACTGAGCTGCCTGTTCAAATACAGGTTTTGTCTCGTATACTTCTAATGTATCTGGTTCCAGGTTTCTAGCAAGTTCTCCAAGGTATGTTGCAACCTTAAGTCCTGCCATACGTCCTGCCTTTTCATATACATGAGTTTCCAGTCCTTCCTGTGGTTCAATTACTACACAGAGGTTTACTGTCTTGGAGAACGGGCAGTAGTCAGCAGCTACACCGCTCATATCAATAACACCTTCCTGGAATCCTACGATTCTACCAACTGTAACAACTGTACAGCCGTCCAGTGCATGTGTTCTTCCGCTTCCAACCTGTGGAGATACCTTTCCAATAACACCTGGGAACATTTCCCCACCGCTTACTTTCACACGTGGTTCAATTACGTCTTTAACCGGGGTAATACGTGTTGCTTCTCCTGGTCTTGCGATGTCTAACTTACAACCGATAAGCTTGTCATCTTCCAGTACTAACGCTTCTACCTCCTCCTTGTTCACGTAAAGTACGTGATTTTCAATGTACGATTTTTCTGCAAATTGGATGTCTTTAATCTCGAATTTACCAAGTTCCAATTTCATATGCATTCCCTCCTTTGAATGTTGTAATCGCGATAACCCATAGATAAAAAAAATAAGTGTTTCATATGTTTTCCTTATCTCTTATGACTGCATTATAGTTCTTATCGCGATAACTTTCAAGCATTTTTGGTGCACTTTTTAATTTTGTTGCACTTTTCACATATTTTTTTCTCAATTTTTGTTATTTTACCGAAAATTATTTTTTTCTGCATTTTCTATTGACATTTTTTTGACGTTCGAACTATTTATTTTATCTATAACCAATATTGAGTGATAACTTCCATAATTTTCTTGTTTTTATAGTCGATTCATCGTATGATAAGAATAATAGTAATCTTGATAATACAAAAGATTTTACCCCTTAAAATAAGAAAAGGAGGGCAGATGTATGAGTATTCAAAAATATATGTCTTTTGTAAAAGCGGTAGAATACGGCAGTTTCTCGAAAGCTGGTGAAAAGCTTAGTTACTCTCAGTCCGGTATCAGCCGCATGATTGGCGATTTGGAAAAAGAGTGGGGCGTTACTTTATTGGAGCGTGGCAAGGGCGGTGTCAAGCTTACCTCTGATGGGCTAAAGCTGCTGCCCTATGCGAAGAATATTGTAGATGAATATGAGAAACTGCAGATGCAGGTAGATGAGCTGAACGGACTTCAATCCGGACTAATTCGTATTGGTACCTTTTCCAGCCCATCCACACACTGGCTTCCGAACATTATCCGTGAATTTCAGAAGGACTATCCCCATATCGATTATGAACTTCTTCTCGGAGATTATGCCGAAATAGAAAACTGGATAGCTGAAGGCCGTGTGGACTGCGGATTTGTATGTCTGCCAACCCGTTCGGAATTTGAAACTATTTTTCTCGATGAGGACCCGTTCATGGTCATAATGCCAGAAGACCATCCGCTGGCCTCACTTCCGGTATTTCCGATAGCATCTCTCTGTGATTATCCATTTATGCTGATGGAAAAAGGGGAAAAAGCAGAAATCTCTGCTCTTCTCGCCCAGTATGGTCTGTCTCCGAAAATTCATTTTACCACCTGGGATGACTACGCAATTATGTCTATGGTGGAAAATGGACTCGGTATCAGTGTCCTTCCAAAGTTGATTCTAAGACGGATTCCTTATCATGTTGTCATCAAGGATCTGGATGTTCCGGCCTCCCGCCGGATTTGCCTTGCGTTGAAAGACAAGCGGTCCGCATCGGTAGCCGTGAAACGTTTTCTTGATTATCTGGATTATCGTAATATAGACAAAAAAAAGGCTTAGTCACACTGACCAAGCCTTTTATTCAGCACATGTTTACTTTCCATAACCTTGATATCCCTTTAAGTCCTTTGCCAGACGCATCACTACCCAGTCCAGATCGTCGATATACTTCTGTACCCAGATATCCAGTTCCTCTTCCGGAATCTTATAATCCACTACCATTTTGAAGTAACCTTCATACAGCACACATGCCATTCGATTCAAGCGTACTGCTTCGTCATAGTCGATCACACCTTCTGCAACACACTTCTTGCAGATCTGAAAATCTCGTCCCATAAAATCTACGGTTTCCAACATCTCAGAAAAGAAGTCATTCGTCTTATCTTTCTCTTCCGGGAACATCTCATAGTATTCTTTGATAGAGACATTCAACTTGGAATTATCGTTCACTAAAAACAAGGTATCGTACTCATGTTGATGGCGGAATGCTTCTTTACTGTAACAATCCCAAATTCCTACATAATAATCCCAGATATTCTTCCATCCCTTTTCTGCTTCATTCAGACGATTGATATACCCTTTCAGTGTATGCAGTTCTGCATAATAAATCAATTCTGACAGATTTTCAAAATGTCGGTATAAACTGGCTGATGAACATTCCATCTCCTTGGCAATCCTGCGGATCGATACTGCCTCAACGCCCTCATTATCAATGATCTCAATTGTTTTCGCAATATAATCTTTCTTAGTCAAGCCCTTAAAATAAGCGGCCTTCGGTTTCCCGTTACTCATAGTCTTCTACTGCTATCTAGGAAATTCTAGGCATAAAATTATCCACTACCGATAAATCTATGGTCTTGAAATCATTAGCAACCCTTTCTTCATAATTCGTAGGAGTCGGTGCGATATCCTGCCACTGCCTGTATGTCTCAATACACTTTTCAATCAACATGATATCCTTTGTATTATCCTCATCCCCTTTTGGATAAACCGCTACGGAACGATATGGTGTCTGATTCGGCTTCAGACTGGATGCCTGCGGATGAGTAAGCAACACATGCCTGTCATACACCAGATCCCTCACTTTAATTAAAACTGCTTCGTACGAAGCTACCAAAATGACGTTCGTAATATCTTTATATTTTTCATAAACGCGATCATTATTGGTCACTAAGATGGTGTCTTCCAGTTTCCACACGAAACATCATCTCCTTCCTTCATCAGATAGATTTATTATATCGGCATCTTCCTTAAAAGTCAATTCCATCCTGGTGCCGCGTCCCACTTCACTCTGCACAGAAATTTCTGCATTGTGAAGCATTGCACCATGTTTCACAATAGAAAGTCCAAGTCCCGTTCCTCCTGTCTCCCGGGAATGACTTTTATCTACCCGATAGAACCGCTCAAAGATTCTGTCCTGATGTTCCTTAGGAATTCCAATCCCTGTATCTGTAACAATGACTTTAATGCCCTGAAGGGTTTTCCCTGTCCACACAGAAACCTTTCCGTGCTCTACATTGTATTTCACCGCATTTTCACACAGGTTGGAAATCATTTCCTCCAGAACCTGCGGAACACCTTCTACGCACACCGGTTCCCCCACCAGTTCCATCTGTACCTGCTTCTTCTCCGCAAGCGGTGACAGACGGATAATAATTTTCTTAGAAAGCGCATACAAATCCACCGGTTCTTTCTCCATTTCCGGAAGTCCTTCGTCCAGCTTGGATATTTGGATAATATCACTCACTAAAGTAATCATGCGACTGGCTTCCTGATAAATACGCTCGGCAAATTTTTTCGTATCTTCCGGTTTTACCAGACCTTCTTTCATAATTTCCGCATAACCGGAAATAGACGTAAGCGGTGTCTTAAGTTCATGGGATACATTTGCCGAAAATTCTTTCCGCATCTGCTCCACCTTAGCTTTTTCCTGATTTTGTGTATCTAATCGTTCCAAGAGCGGCACCAGCTCCTCATACACGGTATTTTCCATAGGGTGCTCCAAGTCCAGTCCGTACACAGGACGCATAAGCCTCTGCACTTCCAGATGGGCAAGTCCCCATGCAAGTCCAATCAAAATCAGACCAATTACCAGCATCTGGGGAAATGCGGAAAGAGCAGTCTGAAGAACAGAATCCATCCCCCGGGATACACGAAGGACGGAGCCATCTTCCATACGGAGGGCATAATACAGCATTTCTTCCCCCAAAGTGTCTGATTTGCGGATTTGTTCTCCATCCCCATTTTGAAGAGCCTCCTGCACTTCTTTTCTGGATTTATGATTTTCCAGTGTGGTGCGGTCCGTCTTGGAATCGTATAACACTTCCCCTTCTGCACTGATATGGGTAACTCTTGTCACCGAATCTGCCTCGTTCACTCGCTGCAGATAAGCTTCTCCACTTAATTCCAATGAAATTGCAATATAACTTGCCTCCTGCTTTAATTCCGTCTTTACATTCTCCAATGTCTGTCGGTAAACCATGAATGTCATCAACACATAAGAAAGAGCAAGTGACAGAAACACGACCAGATACATACTTTTTCGAATTCTGTTTTTCATAGTTTATCCCCTATTCTGTAGCCCACACCGCGAACTGTTTCAATACACTCCCCGGCTTTACCCAGCTTTTGTCTTAAGGTTCGCACATGGACGTCTACCGTTCTTGTTTCCCCGTCAAAATCATAGCCCCAGATTTTCTCCAGAAGCTGGTCACGGGTCAGCACAATATTCCGGTTCTCCAGAAGATAAGCCAGCATTTCAAATTCTTTCAAAGTCAGTACAACCGGTTTTCCCTCTACCATCACTTCATGCTTCTTCTTGTCCAGAGAAATCGCGCCATATGCATGTTCTTCTTTGCCTCCTTGAGGCTTTGCTCTTCGAAGTACTGCCTTGATTCTGGAGAGTAGTTCCATCATTCCAAAGGGCTTCACTACATAGTCATCGGCTCCCCCATCCAAAGCCATAACTTTATCGTACTCCGACCCTTTTGCGGTCAGCATAATCACCGGAATATCCTTTGTCCGTTCGTTGGATTTTAAACGTTTTAGAATCGCCATTCCATCTTCCCCCGGAAGCATGATATCAAGCAAAACAAGCTCTGGAAGTTCTCCCTCCAGAGCTGCAAAAAAATCTTTTCCATTTTCAAATCCCTGTGCATGTACTCCCGTTGTTTCCAGTGTATAAATCACAAGCTCACGGATATTTCCATCATCTTCTACACAAAAAATCATCGTTTCCTCTTTTCCGGATTCTTAAAGCTGTGTGAGACTTGCATGAGTTCCTGTGATGGAAAATTCTACCCATTCTGCAATATTGGTTGCATGATCACCGATTCGCTCTAAGTATTTGGCAATCATAATCAAATCGATTGCCTGGTCTGCATTTGTACTCTCACGCTTTGAAATGAAATCCACCAATTCTTGTTTAATTTTGTCAAACATGGCATCCACCGTATCATCCGCACACATAACTCGTCGCGCAAGTTCCAGATTTTTCTGCACATAAGCCGATACACTGTCGTGCACCATTTTCGCTGCCGCTTCTGCCATAAGGCGAATATCTGCCAGTGACTGGTTCTCCTCAAACTTTGTGGACATTACAATATCCGCAATATCTGCTGTCTGATCACCAATACGCTCCATATCAGTAATCATCTTAAGTGCTGCCGAGATTTGCCGCAAGTCCCTTGCTACAGGCTGTTGCTGAAGTAACAGCTTCAGGCACAGATTCTCAATATCCTTCTCCTGATGGTCTATCTCCTCATCTGATTCAATGACCTTTTTTGCAAGACTTAAATCCTCTGTTTCCAGCGCTTTTGTAGCATTCTCTATCGCTATTTCACAAAGTTCTCCCATATGAGTCAGCAGTTCATTCAAATACTCTAACTGACTGTCAAAACGATTACGCATATCCTAACCAAACCTCCCTGTAATATAATCTTCTGTTCTCTTATCTGATGGAATGGAGAACAATTTTTCTGTATTGTTATATTCAACAACTTCCCCCAGAAGGAAAAAGGCGGTATTGTCAGATATACGGACTGCCTGCTGCATATTATGTGTTACCATGACAATAGTATAATCTTTTTTCAATTCTACGGCAAGGTCTTCAATCTTAGATGTTGAAATTGGATCCAGTGCCGAGGTTGGCTCATCCATAAGGAGTACTTCCGGTTGAACCGCAAGGGCTCTGGCAATGCAAAGTCTCTGCTGCTGTCCGCCCGACATTCCAAGAGCGCTCTTTTTCAGTCTGTCCTTACATTCATCCCAGATTGCTGCATCTCTTAAAGATTTTTCCACAATATCATCCAGTTTTACCTTGGAACGGATTCCGTGTGTACGAGGTCCGTAAGCAATATTATCATAAATACTCATTGGAAACGGATTTGGTTTCTGGAAAACCATTCCTACCCGCTTACGCAGCAGATTCACATCCATATTTCCATAAATATCTTCCCCATCCAGAAGAACGTCCCCTTCAATCCGGCATCCTGCCACCAAATCATTCATTCGGTTTAAGGATTTCAAAAGTGTTGACTTTCCACATCCACTGGGCCCGATGAAAGCTGTAATTTTATTTGCTTCTATATCGAGATTTATATTTTTCAGTGCCTTAAAATCGCCATAATATAAATCCAGATTTTTTACCTTAATCTTCTCCATTTCCATTTCCTTTCGAAATTTTCTTTGCTACAACTGTGGAAAGTGTATTGATGCCAATGACTAAAATCAAAAGCACCACAGCCGTTGCATATGCTTTATCCGTATGTAAACCTTCATTTGACAGCACATACATATGAAGAGCCAGCGTTCTTCCGGACCCCATCACACTGTCCGGTATCTGGGCTACCGTTCCTGCCGTATACATCAGTGCTGCTGTCTCTCCTACCACTCTTCCGATGGCCAGAATCACACCTGCCAGAATACCGGGAACTGCTGCCGGAAGTACAATTCGGAAAATCGTTCGAAGCTTTCCGGCCCCAAGTCCAAAGCTTCCCTCCCGATAACTCTCTGGAACTGATTTTAAGGACTCTTCTGTGGTTCTCATAATTAATGGCAGTATCATAATCGCCAACGTAAATGCTCCGGACAGAAGGGATAGACCCCATTTCAATTTTGTCACGAAGAACAACATTCCGAATAATCCATACACAATGGATGGAATTCCCTGCAGTGTCTCTGTTGTCAAACGAATGACATCCACAAAGCGGTTTCCCTTACCTGCATATTCTACCAGAAAGATTGCCGCGAAAATTCCCATTGGAACTGCAATCAAAAGCGCCAGCAGGGTCATCCAGATGGTATTGATCAGTGCCGGAAACAAAGACACATTATCAGATGTATAATGCAGCGCAAACAAATCTGCGGAAAGATGTGGCACCCCCTTGATCAGCAAATATACAATCAAAAAGAATAAGGCCAGAAAAGTTAAAAACGTGGCAAGCATTACAAGCAGTGCCAGCAATGCCGATCCCGGTGCATTTTTGTAGGAAATGAACTGTTGCTTTATTTTCTTTTTATTCATTTTCTGACCTCCTCTTCAGGAGTGATACGGAAAAGTTGATAATCAGGATAAATACAAACAGCACCACTGCTGTGGCAATCAGCGCCTCTCTGTGCAGCCCTGTAGCATATCCCATCTCCAACACAATATTTGCCGTAAGTGTGCGGACACCTGCAAAAATGCTGTTTGCCATTCTCGGCTGATTTCCTGCAATCATGATAACTGCCATTGTTTCACCGATAGCACGCCCGATTCCAAGAACGATTCCTGCCATCAGACCAGATTTTGCTGCCGGAAGCACCACTTTAAAAATACTCTGTTCTTTGGTTGCACCAAGCGCCAGAGAGCCCTCATAATAGTAAGGTGGCACAGCACGAATGGCAGACTCTGTAACTCCGATAATCGTTGGCAGAATCATCAGTGCAAGAAGAAGAGATGCTGTCAGAATACTGCTTCCGTTTCCTGCCTTTCGGATAATCCCTGCTGCCTGAAGTGTTTTTGCAAAGCCCCGAATCATTGGAACCATAACCATAATTCCGAAGAATCCATAGATAACCGATGGAATCCCTGCCAGCAGTTCCGTTGCGGACTTAAAGAGCGGATAAACCTTCTTCGGACAATATTTCGCCATAAATACAGACGTAAGGACAGCCACCGGAACACCCACCAGTACTGCCCCCGCAGTCACATAAATGCTTCCGATTATCATCGGGAAAATCCCGTACAAATCATTATTGGGTTTCCATGTTGTTCCCGTTAGAAATGCACCAAATCCAATCTTTCTCATGGCAGGGACACCATTTGCAAATAAAAAGATACAAATGAGTGCTACCGCCAGCACCGAAGTGCAGGCGGCCAGAAAGAACACACCCCGCATGATAATTTCTTTCCATGCTTTCATATATGTTACCTCGTTATTTTGCGATTTCATCCCAAGTAAGCACATCACCTACGAAGATGGATTTTACCTGTTCGCTTGTCAGTTCATCTACTGTACTGTTGTTATTTACAATCACTGCGATTCCATCATTTGCAATAACTGTTGCATCCAGTTCTTTTGCTTCTTCTTCCTTCAAATCACGGGATGCCATTCCGATGTCACAGATGCCTTCCATTGTGTTTGTCATACCTGTTGTAGAGTCACTTTCATTGATTTCAATTTCAGCTCCGGCATTTACAGCAACATAAGCTTCTTTTAATTTTTCCATAACGGGTGTTACAGAAGAAGAACCGGCTACCACGATTTTACCGGTTGCTCCGTTTGATTCAAAAGGTTTTGCACCATCTAAAGCAATATAACCATTATCAGAAACGACCTTCTGTCCTTCTTCACTTAAAATAAAGTTGATGAAATCCTGTGCCACTTCGGAAACATCTCCTTTGGTAGCAATGTTAAACGGACGATATACCTTGTATTTTCCAGATTTGATGTTTTCTTCTGTTGCTTCTACTCCGTCAATTTTTACCGCTTTTACTTTTTTATTTAAAGAACCAAGCGATACATAACCGATAGCATAATCATCTCCTGCAACTTTTGACATCATAACTTCTGTATTATTTGTAATTTCTGCATCTACCGTTGTATTATCAACCTTCTTGCCATCGGCACCCTTTTCTTCGATTCCAAACAATTCGATAAATGCGCCTCTGGTTCCTGAACCATCTTCTCTTGACATGACTGTAATATCATTGGATGCATCCCAACTGCTCTCTGTCTGTTTTGCTGTTCCGTCTGATGTATCTGTACTGTTATCTGAGCTTGAGCCACATCCTGCAAGCAGTGACACGGACATTGCAACTGCCATTGTAAGTGTAAGTAACTTTCTTAATTTCATAATTTTTCTTTCCTCCAAATTCTCTGTTCATGTTTTTCTTACTTTCGTTTACAGTAGCCATCTTAATCACCCATTGTAAAATCCAAAATCCCTGCAATGTTAAATCTGTGTAAAAAAAAGAACCTTTCACACAACAATGTAAAAAGTTCTTATTTCTACTCATTTATTCTTTCTTTTCAAACCGGATTAACGGATTGTTTGCAATGTCCGTATTCATGGCATACGGAATTTCGATTGCCTCCTTCTCCTGTGTCTGGGATGCGAGAATCGCCTCATTCAGTGATAGCATCCTTTCATCCAGCACAGATACAATTTCCGAACATCGTTTCAGTTCTTCTGAAATATATGCTGGTGCCTGTCCTTCAAATTTGTAATGCATCTTATGCTCCAGACTCGCCCAGAAATCCATAGCTATGGTTCGTATCTGTATCTCCACCTTGGTATCTACCACACTGTCACTTAGATAAATAGGTACTGTTACCAGCATATGATAACTCTTATAACCACTTTCCTTCGGATTCTTGATATAATCCTTCACGGAAATCACTCTTAGGTCACTTTGATTTCCAATCATCTCCGCCAGCCGGTAAATATCTGTGGTGTAAGAGCAGATCAGCCTTACTCCTGCTACATCATTCACCTCTCTCAGCATATTCTGGATGGAAATCTCTTTTCCATGCCGCTTTAGCTTCTTTGCAATACTTTCCGGAGTCTTAATCCGGCTCTTAATATGCTCAATAGGATTATATTTATGTACATACTGAAATTCATCATTGAGAATATCCAGTTTGGTTCCAACTTCCTTTAAAGCTGCATTATAAAGAAACATGGCTGTTTTCCAGTTATCTATTTCATTGTAATCTTTCACGCTTAACTCCATAAATCTGCTCCTTTCATCGTGCACGTTCCTTCCCAGCTTCGTACATTCTGAATAAACTACGCTTGCTCCTGCCTGCCAACGCTCATTGTATCATATTTTTTTCATTTCTTGTATCATTTTTACAATGTCATACCCATAATTTTTTCCAGTAGCCCATCCATATCCCTCTGGATTTTCCTGTTGTCCAAGCCACTCCACATATGGTGCGCTTCCTTTTGTGACATAAGAATATCTGTTATCCACGCAACCGCTATTCAAAGCCTCCTCTGTAGCATATGCCTTCAAATGCTGTATCTGAGCGCGCACACCTTCCCTTACATCCGAATAGCTGTTTCCCGGTACTCCGTTTCCTGTGGTGCCAAGACCTGCAAAGTTATACTGAGTAACCTGCGCGTCTCCTCCATACTGTAGCCACCCCGTTTCTTTCATCGTCTGTGCAAAAGCTACTTCAGAACGGACTCCTTCCTTTTCTGCTTCCTCGCAGTATATCTGACAGAAGGTTTCAATGTCCGGTGCTCCTCCTGCTGACAGCACCTCCGTCGGGTAAGCTTCCCCACTCTGTCTGAAATATGCTGCCATCTGCTCGGCTGTAACAGTTGTATGTCCCATAATCGGATACTGTCCCTCTGCGATTACTTCTGCAGATGGAGCATCTTCCTTTTCTTTTTCTGCCCCATCTCCTGTTTCCTCTTTTGTTTCATCCTCCATTACATTCTTCTCTGTCTGCTCTTCCACAGCTTCGGATTCTTCCATTTTTTCATGCCAGGGTATCTCCATATAATTGGCTGCCTTGGGAGATACTACATAGACACATGCTAAAAATAGCAGCAGATTTACAGGAAATAAAATTTTTCTCATAGCTTTTCCTTTTTCATCTTTCCTTTCATTTATATACAATTCCCGCAAAGATATGCTATACTGATTACAAACACAAAAAGGAGAGTTTCATATGTTTCGTTTATGGGCCAAAGAATTCAAAGACAATCACCTGCTTCGGGATACCACCATCTGTGATTCCAGCGATGATACAAGAACACATAAAATTTTTCACGCTCTGGATGAGGTCTGCCTGGAATTTGATTTAAGCAAACCCATCTGGCTTGATAAAACCATTTCCGAATTCAAGCTTCATTCCAAAGCACGTTTCTATCAGGACAATTTTATCGATTCCATTGACTTTGATTATCTGGAAATTCAGGTTATTGAAGAGTAAAGGCGCCACTTCACGCGACGCCTTTTTCTGTGTTTCTATTTATAATTGTCCTTTTTCTTCCAACACTTCTTCTGCAATATTTCGTGCATGGTCAGAAACACGTTCCATACAAATCAGTGCATCCAGGAAAATAACTCCCGCTTCAGCATCGCAGACACCTTCTACCAGGCGTTTTGTATGCTTATTACGATAAGAAATCTCCAAACCGTCTGCTTCTGTCTCCTTCTCAATTGTATGAAGGGCACTTCCTGAATCCTGGTGTTCAAATGCATCAATAGCTGAAACATATGCTTCTGTACACACCTCTATCATTTGCTGCAAGTGTTTGTGTCCTGTTTCTGAGAAATCAATTTTCTTCTCAATAAGGGCTTCCACAAATTCCGCAATATTTTCACAGTAATCACTGACACGTTCGATATCTGAAACCACCTGAATCATATGGGACACTTCCTGATGTTCCCGCTCACTAATCTGAAGTGCAGACAACTGAATGGAATAATCCGTTAATCCCTTGCTCATCACATCAACCGTTTTCTCGGTTTTTCTCAGTTCGCGAATCGCTTCTTCATCCCGTGTCTCAAATACCGTCTTTGTAATTTCCAGTGCCCCCTGAACCATACGTCCCATACGGGTAATTTCTGACAGCATAGACGGAATGGCAATACCAGGTGTCTCCATCATACGTTCATCCAGAAGAAGACTGTTTTCATCCTGTCCTTCTTCTGTAACACCGCCGATTTTCTTCGCCAGCTTCACAATCAAATCAGATACCGGGAAGAGCAGAATGGTGGTCACAACATTGAAAATGGTATGAATCATACTAATCTGCGTCTGAGTGATTGTCCCGTTTGCCCACACCGGTCTTACAATCTCCATATATGCAATCACACCAATACTGAAAATGATAGTTCCAATAATATTAAACAGCAGATGCATAAGAGCTGCTGTTTTGGCATTCTTCTTCGCACCCATAGCTGAGAGAATGGCAGTCACACAAGTACCGATATTCTGACCCATGATAATGTAAATCGCTGCGCCAAAAGGAACCAGACCTGCGAAGGCAAGACTCTGTAAAATACCAACAGATGCGGATGAGCTCTGGATAATGGCCGTTACAAGAGCACCGACTGCAATACCCAGAAGCGGATTTCCACCCAGATTGACAAACAGACTTCTTAAACCTTCCGACTCCTGAAGGGGGGACACTGCACTTGACATGGTAGAAATTCCCACAAATAAAAGTCCAAATCCAATAATAATGCTGGAAATATCTTTTGTAGAATGACGTTTTCCAGTCATCATAATGACAACTCCAAGCATAACCGCAATCGGTGCCAACATAGCGGGACTTAAGAATTTTGCCCATTCCACACTGGAAACCAGCCATCCGGTAACGGTAGTACCAATGTTCGCACCCATAATGACACCCATAGCCTGAGTCAGATTCATAATTCCTGCATTTACAAAACCAACTACCATGACGGTTGTTGCTGACGAGCTCTGAATAATTGCTGTCACTGCCGCACCAAGAAGTACTCCGAAGAACTTATTTCTTGTGAGTGCTCCCAACATACTCTTCATACGGTTGCCGGCTGCATTTTCCAGACCCTGCGCCATAATCTGCATTCCATAGATGAACATACCCAGTCCACCAATAAATGGAATGATAATACTTGTGTACTCCATAATGTTTTCTCCTCTTGTATGTTTCTCTGTTACTCCTTCATCTTTGGTTCAAAAACCAGCGAAGCCAGATAGCCAAACACCAGCGCCGCACTGATACCCACTGCACTTGCCTTTAGGCCTCCCATAAAAATGCCAAGAAAGCCATGAGCATCTACCGCCTCTTTGACTCCCTTCCACAGGGTATTGCCGAATCCAATCAGTGGAACGGACACCCCTGCTCCTGCGAACTCCTGAAGCGGCTTAAAGATTCCAACAAAACCAAGAAGTGTTCCCAGTACAACCAAAAGTACCATTACTCTTCCCGGCATCATCATGGTTCTGTCTAGAAGTACCTGCGTCAATGCACAGATAACTCCTCCCACCAAAAATGCGTATATATAATCCATTTGTTATTCCTCCCGATTCTGATCCCATACATTCTGATTATGATTTCAGTTCTCCGTCACATTTCATGTTCCAGAACAATACCGTGGGCAATCCCCGGTACGCTTTCTCCTTCATTGTGACTGACCGTTGACATCAGAGCCCCGGTTGGCACAAACAGTACTTTTTTCCATTCTCCACTTTCCAGCTTAGGAAGAATCACAGACGCAAGCACCACTGCTGCACATCCACAGCCACTCCCGCCCGCACCTGTATTCTGCGTCTTTTGGTCAAAAATAGCCATTCCGCAGTCCATGTGATTTGTCTTAATATCCTTGCCCTTCTTTTGAAGCAGTTCGAAGAGAATGTTCTGTCCTACACATCCCAAATCACCGGTAACAATCTTGTCATACTCCTGTTCTTCGTACACAAAATCATTCAGGTTACAAGCAATTGTATCACAGGCAGCCGGCGCCATACAAGCCCCCATATTCTGGGAATCCGTAATTCCATAATCCACAATCTTCCCTATGGTAACTCCTGTAATCCTTACATGACTTTTCTTGTTACCGACCAGAAAGGCACCGCTCCCGGTCACCGTCCAGGAAGCACTCAAGGGCCTTTGACTTGCGTACCCCAGAGGAAAACGGAATTCCTTTTCCGCACTTGCAAAATGGCTGGAGGTAACTGCCAGCATCCGCTCACCATAACCTGCCGCAACACTCATGGCCGAAAGTGCCAATGCCTCCCCTGATGTAGAGCAGGCCCCAAAGAGTCCAAATAAGGGAATTTGGAGATTTTCCAGTCCTATGGACGTGGCAATTCCCTGCCGAAGCAAATCTCCTCCATACAGAAACCGTACATCCTCCGGTGCTTCTCCCGCCTTATCCAGAGTAATGCGGCAGGCCATCTGCTGCATATGCCCTTCTGCCAGCTCCCATGTCTTCTGTCCAAACAAATTATCCTCTGAAGTTCGGTCAAACTCTTTTCCCAAGGGACCTTCTGACTCCTTCTTTCCAACTACAGAGGCACTGCTGATAATATAAGGCGCATAGTCAAAAGAAATGCTTTGCTTTCCCTTAATCTGTCTTTCCCATAATGATTCTTTTTCACTCATACTACATCCTCGTTTTCTAACGTTAATCTTTTCTGAAAAATATGTTTGCATGTTAGTATGAGAAGTTTTTTCCTTTTTATGCCCGGTCTGACAGTTTCTTCAAGTATTTATCTTTGACGTCGCATTCCCGTTTTAACTTTTCATTTTCTTCTTTCAAATATTCCATATAATCTCTTGCCAGACGGACACCACACCGGACTGCCACATCCTCGTGCTGTTCCATTTCCTCTAACCACTGAAGCAGGGATTTTTCCCGAATATCATTATATGTATTGTCTTCTACTCCAAACATCTGTGATTCCAGCCTTTCTTTACCACTTCTACCTGTGTTATTCCATAATGTTCAAACAATTGTATTGCATGCAATCCAATTTTCTCGCCAGAAACCGCGATTGGAATTGCCGGCGGACACCCTACCGTTGGTGTTGCACAAATACGGCCTTCTGCCTCACTTACCGGGATTCGTTCACTTGGTGCGAAGACAGCTTCCCGGATGCTCAGTATTCGTTCTGCCCTCGCCATAGGCATCCAGTCTCTTTCTCTCGTTCTTCCATCTATCGCATGCAATATTTTATACAAAGTATCCAGCTCTCCATCCGAATTGTCCGGTGTACACATAAGTACGCAATATTCTTCATCTGCATATTCACATTCTATACAATTACGCCGCAGCAACTCTGCAATCTGCCTTCCCGATAAATGCTCTGATGCACAAATTGTTATTTTAAGAGGATCGGATTCTTCGAACTCCCACCCGCACTTAGTCAGACGTTCTTTCATATTCTGTATCTGATTAACCTTATCCATCAGTTTATCCTGATAACCCTCACTTAAATAAGCGTTACATAAATCCAGTGACTCCAGAATCAGATAAGACGGACTGGTAGAGCCAAAGAGCGCCAGTGCCTGTTTTCCTTTTTCTCCAAACTTCCCCGACACATTCTTATGCAGGTGCAGATACGCTCCTCCCGTCAGAACCGGAAAGGTCTTATGTGCTGAGTCACAGCACATATCTGCGCCTAAGTCCAATGGATGCACAGATTGCTTTAGAAAATGCAGGTATGCTCCGTGGGCATTATCCACCAAAAGCAGCACGCCCTCTCTGTGACAGACCTCTGCGATAGAGCGGATATCCATCTGCCCGCCCAGATAATCCGGACTGGTAAGATACACTGCCACAGGTCTTGACCTTACAATCTGCTTTTCCACCTGTGCCGGACTCACCTTACAACTGCAAAGAGATTTCATTCCATCTTCCGGCCAGAGCCATTCCACATCAAAATCCAGAAGGGCTGCTGCATAGACAAACGCCTTATGCACATTTCTTGCAGCCAGTACCACCGGTCTTTCTTTTCCGTTATACCGGCTTAAGGTAAGATAAAGCATGGCACGGATACACTGGCTGGAGCCTTCTGTAGAATAAAAGGTTCTGCCAGAGCCAAACAATGCAGAAGCATTTTCCTCACTTTCGGCAATGATTCCATCTGCCTCATAGAGGGAATCCGCTCCACAAATTTCCGTGATATCTGCCCATTCACACCCAAGGTATGATTGTCCTTTATGTCCCGGCATATGGAAACGGGTAACTCCGTCTTTCTGGTATCTTCTTACGAAATCCACAATTGGTGTCTGCATTTATTGTTCCTCGTTTTCCATCTCCTTAGCAACCTGCATCATAATGGCGCATTCAATACGCTTGCGGAACAATTCACATCCCGGCTCATAAATACCACGAATGGAACCACTTGCATGATAGGCATTTGCCGCACATCCTCCGGAGCAGTATAATTTTGCCCAGCAGTCTGCACATTCTGGTCTTGCATACGCATTACAGCAACGGAACTCTTCCCGAAGTTCTGTGTTCGTCACTCCGTTCCAGATATCGCCAAGCTTATAAGACTCTTCTCCTACAAACTGGTGGCAAGGATACAAATCGCCCCACGGAGTCACTGCCATATACTCTGTTCCCGAACCACAGCCTGAAATACGCTTATAGATACATGGGCCTTCTTTCAAGTCAAGCATATAATGATAGAAAGTAATTCCTCTGCCTTCTTTTTCTCGTTTCAGCATTTCTTTGGCCAGAATCTCATACTGTTCTTTTACGATTTCCAAATCCTCTGCCGTAAGGGAAGACGGATCATCCGGCGCTCCCACTACCGGCTCCATGCTAAGTTCTGTAAATCCAAGGTCTGCCATATGGAATACATCTTTCGTAAAATCCGGATTAGCATGGGTAAATGTACCACGCATGTAATAATTCTTTCCACCACGGGCGGCTACCAGCTTCTGGAACTTTGGAACAATCTTGTCATAGCTTCCGTTTCCAGCATAATCCACACGGGTCTTGTCATGGATTTCTTTTCTTCCGTCCAGACTTAATACCACATTGCTCATTTCCCTGTTCGCAAAATCAATCACATCATCATCAATCAACATTCCATTGGTTGTGAGCGTAAATCGGAAATTCTTATTGCAAATCTTCTCCTGTTCTCTGGCATATGCCACAAGTTCTTTTACCACATCCCAGTTCATCAGTGGTTCTCCGCCAAAGAAATCCACTTCCAGATTCCGTCTGGTTCCTGAATTTTCAATTAGGAAATCAAGTGCACGCTTTCCAACTTCCAGGCTCATCAGTGCACGATCTCCGTGGTATTTTCCCTGACTTGCAAAGCAATAGGAGCAGTTCAGATTACAAGTATGTGCCACATGGAGGCAGAGTGCTTTCACTACATTCCCAGAACGTTCCTTGAAAGTACCGGCCATATCCGCATAAGTATCTTCCGTATACAGCTTCCCGTTCTGTTTCAAATACTCCACATCTTCCATGCAAAGGCGGAGTTCTTCCTCCGTCACATCGTCTCTATCCTTATATTTTTCCATCAGCTCCTTCACAATCACATCCTGCGGCTTCTTATCATAATCCGCAATAATGTCATATGCGACTTCATCTACTGAATGTACTGCACCGGAACAGGTGTCCAGCACAATATTGTATCCATTTAATTTATATTGATGTACCATAATTCTCCCTTCCATTATAAAAGTGCCGTCCATCGGGCGACACTTTTAAAAGCTTCTGTGATACTGATTATTTTTCTTCGTTTTCACATTTCTGATTTGCGACACCGCAGCTTGTCTTGCAAGCAGACTGGCAAGATGTCTGGCATTCACCGCATCCACCATGTTTTGCGCTTTCGCAAAGGCTTCTGGTTTCAAGAGTCTTAATTCTTTCCATCGTTCTATTCTCCTATCTATATGATCTTTTCACGATAAAACTATCAGTGTCATTCTAACATATTGTAAATGTATCTTCAAGATGAAATTTATTGATAATATCTCTCTTCAATCATATCGAGAAATTCTTTACCTAAGTAGCTTTCCAT
This sequence comes from uncultured bacterium, assembly GCA_905216215.1. GTDB lineage: Bacteria > Bacillota > Clostridia > Lachnospirales > Lachnospiraceae > Allocoprococcus. The sequence goes on from CAJMSZ010000029.1 coordinate 27,522, forward strand.
TTTCCGGAAGGTTTCTTCGTTGCGGATCAACCTCCCAGGCTCTTGATATTCTACCCATGCCATAGCACACCAGGTAATTCCGCGCAGACAAGTAATTGGTATAAAAATACGCAACCGTTCTTTCACTCCGCTTACATCAAACCTTCCATTTACCGCCTGTATATATTTTTCTGTAAATGCATCCATCTCTGCTTCTGTCAGGATTACATCGGTCTTCCAGAAAGTAGTCGTAGGCGCAAGGAAATGTCCCAAATCCTGAACAGGATCTCCATACAATGGTTTTTCCCAGTCCACCAGATAATTGGGTTTCCCCTCTCCGTTTATCAGGAAATTCCGGGAATTAAGTTCCGTGTTGATGCAGCAGCGATAGCCATTGTAATCTTTCAAAGTGTTGATTTTTCTCTGTCCGGCTTGAAGCAAACGACGAATCTGTGTTTTCTTTTCTTCACTTCCCAAGTCAGAATTATAATACGTCTGAACCATCTGATTACACTCGTCTAAAATTGCCTGAAGCGGATTTGCCGGTGACAATAACACCTGATCTTCCTTCACAGAAACACTGTGAATATCAGCCAGACACGCTGCCGCAAGAGACAAATCCTTTCGATAATCCAGAGCTTCCCCTTCTAAAAATTCCATAACCATCACCCCATAAGGGAGCTGTTCTTTCCGTCCATCCACAAAAACAGGGCGTGGTGCTCTTCCTGATTCCTGTAAAACTTCCAACGCATGATATTCGTATTCTATCTGATGCTCCAGATGCATCTGGCTTCCCGTATTTACCCGCAGCACCATTTTCTGACCGGTAAGTGGATGTACAAACCAGAAATTAATATTATATTCGCCCTGAGCCAGTGGATGATAGGTAATCCTTGTTTTCTCCGCAAGCGCTTTGGGAATTCCGATTCCCTCTTTGTAAGAAATTGTTTCTACATATTCCTT
>CAJMSZ010000030.1 GCA_905216215.1 uncultured bacterium
TGAAAACAGGACAATTTAAGCAAATCTATCTTCTCTATGGAGAGGAAGCATACTTGAAGAAACAGTATAAAGACCGGTTTGTGAAAGCTATGCTGCCAGAGGAGGATACCATGAATCTGGCTTATTATGAGGGCAAAAATACCAATCCGAAGGAAATTATTGATTTGGCAGAAACCCTTCCTTTTTTTGCAGAGCGGAGAGTAATCGTGATGGAAAATACAGGGTTTTTCAAAAACGCCTCACCAGAACTGGCAGAATATGTGAAACAGATGCCGGAGACTACTTACATGATTTTCGTGGAAGAGGAAGTAGATAAGCGCGGAAAACTTTATAAGGCGGTAAAAGATAAAGGGCATATTGTAGAACTTACGAGGCAGGACGAGCGGACGCTGGTGCGTTGGATTCTGGGAATGGCGAAGAAGGAAGGAAAGCAGATGAGTGAATCTGCGGCCCGGTATCTTCTTGCTAAAGTAGGAAATGATATGGAAAATGTACAGAAAGAACTGGAGAAGCTCTTCTGTTATGCCATGCATCAGACAGAAATCAGTGTGAAGGAAATCGATGAAGTGTGTGTGACCCAGATATCGAATCATATTTTTGATATGGTAGATGCGGTATCGACCAAGAACCAGAAGAAAGCACTTGATTATTATTACGATTTGCTCGCGCTGAAAGAACCGCCCATGCGGATTCTGTTTTTGCTCACTCGGCAGTTCCGTATTTTAATGGAAGTCAAAGAACTGGAAAGTCTTGGATATGCGCCAAAGGATGTTGCGTCCAAGATAGGAATTATGCCATTTCTTGTAGGAAAATACCGTGTTCAGGCAAAGGCATTTACCAAGAAAGAATTACGGATGATTTTGGAGGACGGCATACGTGCAGAGGAAGATGTAAAGACAGGAAAAATCGGAGATGTGCTTTCTGTTGAGATGTTCCTGATTCAGTATAGTATGTAATATTGCAGATAGTAGAGACTGGTAGTTGCTGCGTAAATATGCAGGAAAATCATAAGAAATCATAGGAGACTGGAATGGCAGGGAAATTATATGGTGTGGGAGTTGGTCCCGGTGACCCGGAGCTGCTTACCATGAAAGGACTGCGCCTGATTTGTGAAGCAGATGTGATTGTAGCACCGGGGCGAGAAGCCCAAAAGAGTGTTGCGTATCGGATTGCAGAGCAGGCAGTTGCACTGGCAGGTAAAAAAGCACAGAATATTTTTGCAGAAAAAGAATTACTATCCGTTCCAATGCCCATGGAAAAGGATGAAGCGAAGCTTGCAAAAGCTCATAACAAGGGGATAGAGAGTATCCGAAAGTATTTGGACAAAGAAAAAATGGTTGTGTTTCTTACATTAGGGGATCCGACGATTTATTCTACGTATTTATATTTACACAAACGGCTGACGGAGGCCGGGTACCTTACAGAGCTTGTCAGTGGAGTACCATCTTTCTGCTCGGCAGCGGCAAGGCTGAATATGGGGCTTGTGGAACGGGCAGAGGCACTTCATGTCATACCGGCATCTTACAGTCTTGAAATTTCAGAAGGACTGGAGAGGTCTATTCGTCTGCCGGGAACGAAAGTGCTGATGAAATCCGGAAAATGTATGAAGAATATAAAAGAAAAACTTATTGAGGAAGAAGCAGACATATATATGATTGAAAACTGTGGAATGGAAGAAGAAAAAGTCTATACTTCTGCAGGACAGATACCTGATAATTCCAGTTATTATTCTCTGATTATTATGAAGGACAGAATGAAATCGGAATGATAAAGATAAAATAGAAAGTAGTAGGAGAAAAAGAAATTATGCATATGGACCAAAAGAAAATTCGCAATTTTTGTATCATTGCCCATATTGACCATGGCAAATCTACGCTTGCAGACCGTATTATTGAAATGACGGGCTTGCTTACAAGCAGAGAAATGCAGGCACAGGTTCTGGACAACATGGATTTGGAAAGAGAACGTGGAATCACGATTAAATCCCAGGCAGTCCGCACCGTATATAAGGCAAAAGACGGAGAAGAATATATTTTCAATCTCATTGACACACCGGGGCATGTGGACTTTAATTATGAAGTATCCCGCAGTCTTGCTGCTTGTGACGGAGCGATTCTGGTTGTAGATGCAGCACAGGGGGTAGAGGCACAGACACTGGCCAACGTGTACCTGGCACTGGATCATGACCTGGATGTAGTTCCGGTCATTAATAAGGTTGATCTGCCAAGTGCAGAGCCACAGCGTGTTATTGAGGAAATTGAAGATATTATTGGAATTGAGGCACAGGATGCACCGCAGATTTCCGCGAAAACCGGATTAAATGTAGAAGATGTGCTGGAACAGATTGTGCAGAAGGTGCCGGCTCCTACAGGAGACCCGGATGCACCCCTTCAGGCATTGATTTTTGATTCTCTTTATGATTCTTATCGAGGAGTCATTGTATTCTGTCGAATTAAAGAAGGGTGTATCCGAAAGGGGACACCGATTCAGATGATGGCTACGGGAGCAAAGGCTGATGTGGTGGAAGTAGGATATTTTGGCGCAGGTCAGTTTATTCCTTGTGAAGAGCTTTCTGCCGGAATGGTAGGTTATTTCACTGCCAGTCTGAAAAATGTAAAAGACACACGCGTAGGTGATACGGTTACGGATTCTTCCAGACCGGCAGCAGAGCCTCTTCCGGGTTACAAGAAGGTAAATCCCATGGTTTACTGTGGAATGTATCCGGCAGACAGCGCCAAGTATCCGGATTTGAGAGATGCATTGGAAAAGCTGCAACTCAACGATGCGGCACTTTATTTTGAGCCGGAGACTTCGCTGGCACTTGGATTTGGATTCCGTTGTGGATTCCTTGGACTGCTCCACCTGGAAATCATTCAGGAGAGACTGGAGAGAGAATACAATCTGGATTTGGTGACAACTGCACCGGGTGTTATTTACAAGGTCCATAAGACAAATGGTGATGTGATTGAACTGACGAACCCATCTAATTTGCCCGATCCATCAGAGATTGATTATATGGAAGAACCTATGGTTAAAGCAGAAATCATGGTAACGACAGAATTTATCGGAGCGATTATGGATTTGTGTCAGGAACGGCGCGGAGAATATCTTGGAATGGAATATATTGAGGAAACAAGGGCATTACTTACCTATAACCTTCCGTTGAATGAGATTATTTACGATTTCTTCGATGCATTGAAATCCCGTTCCAGAGGATATGCGTCTTTCGATTATGAGCTAACCGGATACGTGAAATCAGAACTCGTGAAGCTGGACATTCTGGTCAACAAAGAAGAAGTGGATGCATTATCTTTCATAGTATTTGCGGGAAGCGCCTATGAGAGAGGTCGCAAGATGTGTGAAAAATTAAAAGAGGAAATTCCACGTCAGTTATTTGAAATTCCGATTCAGGCTGCGGTTGGTGGCAAAATCATTGCACGTGAGACGGTCAGAGCCATGCGCAAGGATGTTCTTGCGAAATGTTATGGCGGTGATATTTCGCGTAAGAAGAAGCTGCTGGAAAAGCAGAAAGAAGGAAAGAAAAGAATGCGTCAGGTGGGAAGTGTAGAAATCCCACAGAAAGCCTTTATGAGCGTATTGAAGTTGGATGAAAAATAAGATGAAAGATTTAGAAATCTATATCCACATCCCATTTTGTGTGAAAAAATGTGCATATTGTGATTTCCTTTCAGGTCCATCAGATGAGAAAAGCAGGGAAGCTTATGTGAATCTGCTCTGTGATGAGATCGCAGTCTGCACAGGGAAAATAGAAGAATATCAGGTGTCTACCGTCTTTTTTGGCGGTGGGACACCTTCTGTTTTAAATGGGGAGCAGATAGAAAGGATTATGCAAAGCTTGCGGCAGATGTTCCATTTCAGGCAAGATGCAGAGATTACGTTAGAAGCCAATCCCGGGACAGTAAGTGAAGAAAAGTTGCTTTCTTATAAGAGGGCAGGAATCAACCGGCTTAGCATTGGACTTCAGTCTGCACACGATGAAGAATTGAAGCGGCTGGGAAGAATCCATACTTTTTCTGGATTTCTGGACACCTATCATATGGCAAGGGCCTGTGGATTTGAAAATATAAATATAGATTTGATTTCTGCCATTCCCGGACAGACGGTAGAGAGCTGGTGTGAAACGCTGCAAACAGTTCTGGCCCTGTCACCGGAGCACATCTCTGCGTACAGCCTGATTATAGAACCGGGAACACCGTTTTATGACATGTATGGAGAAGACGGCGATGAAAGTCATCAGAAGATAAAACTGCCGTCGGAAGAAGATGAGAGAATCATGTACTGGAAGACGAAAGAAATTTTGGCAGAGGCAGGATATGCCCGCTATGAGATCTCAAATTATGCAAAGCCGGGCTATGAATGTAGACATAATATAGGTTACTGGGAACGGACGTCATATCTGGGATTTGGAACAGGAGCCTCTACCTTGTTTGAAGAAAAACGTTATACGAACCCTCCTGATATAGAAACTTACAGAATTTCCTATGAAGAAAAATTTCATGGCGAAAGTCTTGCGCGGGAGGAACAGATGGAAGAATTTATGTTTCTAGGTCTTCGCATGATGCAAGGGGTATCTAGAACTGCATTTTGGGAAAAGTTCGGGGAGAATATAGAAAATATATATGGAGAACAAATCCACAAATTAAAAGATATCAAACTGTTGGAAGAAAGAGGGGACAGAATTCGTCTGACAGAAAAGGGCATTGATGTCAGCAATGCCGTGTTTGTGGAATTTATGTTTTGATATAGAATTTTAGAATGTGTATTTGAGCACCTTTGTAAACCTGAGGTTTCTCGCTTAGGCTGAACGCACTGTGTGCTTACGCATTGCAAGCTCAAAGCCTGACAGCTTTTCGCTTAGGCTGAACGCCTTATAAAAAAACTAAAAACCAGCCGGGAACAAGTAAACTTGTACCGTCTGGTTTTCATTTTTTTTGCAATGCTAAACAGATTATAAAAATATTATAAACAGGGTTGACAATGGTTTTTGTTAGTGGTAAATTTATACACGTAAGAAATGTTAGCACTCGAAAATAATGAGTGCTAATAAATGGAGAGGGGGATGCATATGGATATGATACAAGAGCTGAGTGAACGTAAGCAGAAGATTCTGCATGCAATCATTAAGAATTATCTTGAGACTGGCGAGCCGGTTGGTTCACGTACCATTTCCAAGTATACGGACTTGAATCTGAGTTCTGCTACGATTCGTAATGAGATGGCAGATTTGGAAGAGTTGGGTTATATTATGCAACCTCATACATCAGCCGGAAGAATTCCTTCAGATAAGGGATATCGATGGTATGTCGATATGCTTATGAGTGAGAAGGTTCAGGAAGTTACGGAGATGAAGGAACAGATGCTTGAGAAAGCAGACCGAATTGAGTTACTTCTGAAACAGGCTGCCAAGGTTCTTGCAAATAATACGAATTATGCTTCTATGATTTCGACTCCTGTGTTTAACAGGAATAAGGTGAAGTTCATTCAACTGTCACCGCTTGATGAGACACAGCTTATTGTTGTGGTGGTTATGGAAGGTAATATCGTGAAGAACCAGATTGTGACTCTGGATGAACCATTGGATAATGAAGCACTTTTGAAGCTGAACATGCTTCTGAATACTTCACTTAATGGGATGGCTTTAGAAGAGGTGAATCTGGGACTGATAGCGAAGCTGAAGGAGCAGGCAGGCATTCACAGCAGTGTGATGAGCCATGTGATTGATGCAGTAGCCAACGTCATTCAGGTAAGCGAGGATATGGAGATATATACCAGTGGTACAACAAATATTTTCAAGTATCCGGAGCTTAGCGACAAGGAAAGTGCACAAGATATTATCAGTGCATTTGAAGAAAAGCAACAGTTAGCTTCTCTGGTAAATAAGACTATCGCTCATGGTGATAATAAAGATATTCAGGTTTACATCGGTGATGAGTCTGATGTGGAAAATATGAAGGACTGTAGTGTTGTGACCGCAACCTATGAGTTGGGTGAGGGCATGCAGGGAACGATAGGAATTATAGGACCGAAGCGAATGGACTACGAACATGTTATGAAGACTTTGAAGACACTTATGACAGAGTTGGATGACATTTTTCATAAAGATGATTGATGAAAGAAAGGTGGAAATGACCGTTGGATAAAAAGAAAAAGAATGAAGAAGTTGTGAAGGAAGCTGTAGAAGAAGCAAAGAAAGCTGCAGAAAAGGAAGTAACCGAGAATGATGCAGATACAGCAAAAGAGGTGAAGGAAGAATGTTCAGAAGCTGAGAAAGAATGTTCGAAGAACGCTGAGTGTGATGATTCGAAAGCACCGAAAAAAGATAAAAAAGATGAGCAGATTGCAGATTTAACTGATAAGCTCACAAGGCAGATGGCAGAGTTTGACAATTACCGAAAGAGAACAGAAAAAGAAAAGTCTGCGATGTATGAAATCGGAGCCAAAGATGTCATTGAAAAGATTCTTCCGATTGTAGATAACTTTGAACGAGGCTTTGCAACTGTAGCTGAGGAAGAAAAGGAAAATCCATTCGTGCAGGGAATGGATAAGGTCTACAAGCAGTTGATGACAATGCTGGAAGGGTTAGGCGTAAAATCAATCGAAGCACTCGGACAGGAATTCAATCCAGACCTTCATCATGCAGTAATGCATGTGGAAGACGAGGAAGCCGGTGAAAATGTCATCGTAGAAGAATTCCAAAAAGGATATATGTATCGTGACAGTGTTGTCAGATACAGCATGGTAAAAGTAGCAAACTAAGCAAATATTAAATGATAGAAACAACAATGAAATGAATTTAGGAGGTCCTTGTTATGGGAAAAATTATTGGAATCGATTTAGGAACAACAAATAGCTGTGTAGCCGTTATGGAAGGTGGTCAGCCGGTAGTTATCGCAAATACAGAAGGAGCAAGAACAACACCATCTGTAGTTGCATTTACAAAAACAGGAGAACGTCTTGTTGGTGAACCTGCAAAACGTCAGGCTGTAACAAACGCAGAAAAAACAATTTCTTCTATTAAGAGAGAAATGGGAACAGATTATAAAGTAGAAATTGATGGCAAGAAATATTCACCACAGGAAATTTCAGCAATGATTCTGCAGAAGTTAAAAGCAGATGCAGAAGGATATCTTGGAGAAAAAGTTACAGAAGCAGTTATTACTGTACCGGCTTACTTCAATGATGCTCAGCGTCAGGCAACAAAGGATGCAGGTAAGATTGCAGGACTTGATGTAAAACGTATCATCAACGAACCAACAGCAGCCGCACTTGCATATGGTCTTGATAATGAAAAAGAACAGAAAATCATGGTATACGACTTAGGTGGTGGTACATTTGATGTTTCTGTTATCGAAATCGGTGATGGTGTTATCGAAGTATTATCAACAGCAGGTAACAACAGACTTGGTGGAGATGATTTCGATCAGAAGATTACAGATTACATGCTTGCTGATTTCAAGGCAAAAGAAGGAGTAGACTTATCTACAGATAGAATGGCTCTTCAGAGATTGAAAGAAGCAGCAGAGAAAGCAAAGAAAGAACTTTCTTCTGCGACAACAACAAACATCAACCTTCCATTCATCACTGCTACAGCAGAAGGTCCAAAACATTTTGATATGAACCTTACAAGAGCAAAATTTGATGAATTGACACATGATTTGGTAGAAAAGACAGCAGAACCTGTAAAACGTGCGCTCTCAGATGCTGGTATTACAGCATCAGAACTTGGTCAGGTACTTTTGGTTGGTGGTTCTACACGTATCCCGGCAGTACAGGAAGAAGTAAAACGTTTGACAGGAAAAGAACCAAGCAAATCTTTGAACCCAGACGAATGTGTAGCACTTGGCGCTTCTGTACAGGGCGGTAAGCTTGCCGGAGAAGCTGGCGCAGGCGACATCCTTCTTCTGGATGTAACTCCACTTTCACTTTCTATTGAAACAATGGGTGGTATTGCAACAAGATTGATTGAAAGAAATACAACAATTCCTACAAAGAAGAGTCAGATTTTCTCAACAGCAGCAGATAATCAGACAGCCGTTGATATCAATGTAGTACAGGGTGAGAGACAGTTCGCGAGAGACAACAAGTCACTCGGCCAGTTCAGACTGGATGGAATCCCACCGGCAGGACGTGGAATTCCACAGATTGAAGTAACATTTGATATTGATGCAAATGGTATTGTAAATGTATCTGCAAAAGACCTTGGAACTGGAAAAGAACAGCACATTACGATTACAGCAGGTTCTAATATGTCTGACGCTGATATTGATCGTGCAGTAAAAGAAGCAGCAGAATTTGAAGCTCAGGATAAGAAACGTAAAGAAGCAATTGATACAAAGAATGAAGCAGATTCTATGGTATTCCAGACAGAAAAAGCACTGGGCGAAGTTGGAGACAAGTTAGATGCTTCTGATAAAGCAACTGTAGAAGCCGATATTCAGGCATTGAAAGATTTACTTGCAAAGAATGCAGAAGAACTTACAGATGCACAGGTTGCTGAAATTAAAGCTGCAAAAGAAAAATTGATGGAAAGTGCTCAGAAACTGTTTGCAAAGGTTTACGAACAGGCGCAGGGAGCTCAGGGACAGGCAGGACCGGCACCAGAAGCAGGACCGGCACCTGAAGGATATGGAGCTGACGATGTAGTAGATGGTGACTACAAAGAAGTTTAATAAAAAGTTGAAATAAAAATAATCAGATAAAATAGAGTTCTACGGGGCCTTGCAGGTCCCGTAGAATTTTGGCAGAAGAAATGAGGTAAGACAATGGCGGAAGCAAAGAGAGATTATTATGAAGTCCTCGGAGTTCCAAAAGATGCAGATGCTGCAGCACTGAAAAAAGCATATAGAACACTTGCAAAAAAATACCATCCAGACTCAAACCCGGGAGATGCAGAAGCGGAGAAGAAGTTCAAAGAAGCTTCTGAGGCATATGCTGTTTTGAGTGATGCGGAAAAGCGTCGTCAGTATGACCAGTATGGTCATGCAGCATTTGATGGTGGCGCAGGTGGTGCCGGTGGATTCGACTTCAATGGCGCTGATTTTAGTGATATTTTTGGCGATATTTTTGGTGATATTTTTGGCGGTGGTCGAAGAAGTGGCAGCCGTTCTAATACTGGTCCTATGAAAGGTGCGAATGTCCGTAAGGGAGTCCGCATTACATTTGAGGAAGCTGTATTTGGCTGTAAGAAAGAACTGGATGTCATTCTGAAAGAACCATGTGAAAAATGTAATGGTACGGGAGCAAAACCGGGAACATCACCGGAGACCTGTTCCAGATGTGGTGGAAGAGGTCAGGTAGTATATACATCACAGTCTTTCTTTGGAACTATGCAGAATGTTCAGACTTGCCCGGAATGTAGAGGAACAGGTAAGATCATCAGGGATAAATGCCCGGATTGCGGTGGTACCGGATATATTTCAAAGAGCAAAAAGATTGAAGTCACTATTCCGGCTGGAATTGAGGATGGACAGAGCGTACGTATCCGTGAAAAAGGTGAGCCAGGTATAAATGGAGGACCGAGAGGAGATTTACTTGTGGAAGTAACTGTTTCCAGACATCCGCTCTTCCAGAGACAGGGTGTGCATATCTTCTCTACTGCACCGATTTCCTTTGCACAGGCAGCTCTTGGCGGTGATGTCAGAATCAAAACAGTAGATGGGGAAGTGGTTTACACGGTAAAACCTGGAACAAAGACGGATACCAAAGTGCGTCTGAAAGGAAAAGGGGTACCTTCTCTCAGAAATCCGGAATTACGTGGAGATCATTATGTCACACTGGTTATCCAGACACCGGAAAAACTGAGTCATGAAGCGAAAGAAGCGCTCCGCAAATTTGATGAACTGACAGGAAATACGTTGAATCAGGAAAATTCTTCTGAGACAGAGGGAAAATCCAAGACCAAGAAGAAAGGGTTTATGAATAAAGTCAAAGAAGCATTTGAAGATTTGGAAGATTAGGAGATAAATAAAAACCCCATTGAGAAGGTATCTTAGGTAAAATACTTTCCCGATGGGGTTTTTGTAAGTAGCCATGCATACAGCAAAAGGTTCCTTAACCTTTCTGCTTTGAAAAAGCTTATTCTTCCTGATCTGTGTTATATTCTTCAGCGATACCGCCAATGACAGCAGTGACAGATGCAACAACAACTGCTGTGACAATTACAAGTGCAAGTAACATTACTAAAATGGCCATCATGGCACCTCCTTTTCTTTACACTGCCTATATTATAGCATGTTTTATATGAATAATACAGAAAAAAATAAAAAAAGTTGAGACAACTGTGTATAGAAAATAAGATTGGTCGGATTATAAGAATAAAATAATTGGATTTTGAGTCAAGCTGTGTTATGCTAGTAATAGAATAAATTTTTGCAAAGGAGATTGATAAAAATGAAAATTGTATCAACAGAAAAAGCACCAAAGGCATTAGGACCATATTCACAGGGATATGTACACAATGGAATTTTTTATTCTGCGGGTCAGATTCCAATCAATCCTGAAACAGATGCAATCGAAGCTACAACAATTGAAGGACAGACAGAGCAGGTCTGCAAGAATATTGGAGCAGTTTTAGAGGCAGCAGGAACAAGCTTTGATAAGGTATTAAAAACGACATGTTTCGTAGCTGATATGGGGGATTTCGCAGCATTTAATGAAGTATATGCAAAATATTTCACATCAAAACCAGCAAGAAGCTGTGTCGCAGTTAAGACTCTTCCGAAAAATGTTCTTTGCGAAGTAGAAGTAATTGCAGTTGTAGAAGAATAGACAACTGACAGGAAAGATATTGGAGGGTTGAAAATGGCAGAAGAACAGCAGGGCGGATGTGATTCCCAGTCATGTGCATCCTGTGCACACGCAGGATCATGTCCGAGTAAGAAAGTGGATTTAAAAGAACCGGCAAACCCACATTCACATGTGAAAAAAGTAATTGGTGTTGTCAGCGGAAAGGGCGGAGTGGGAAAGTCTCTTGTCACTGCTTCACTGGCAAGACAGGCGATTGAACAGGGATATACAGCAGGAATATTAGATGCAGATATCACCGGACCATCTATTCCTAAAATGTATGGAGTACATGGCAATGCTATGGGAAGCGAGGAAGGTATGCTTCCAAGAGAAGCGAAAGATGGAACGAAGATCATGTCGGTCAATCTTTTGCTGGAAAATGAATCCGATCCGGTCATTTGGAGAGGACCGGTCATTGCCGGAGTTGTCAAACAATTCTGGACGGATGTTATGTGGGGGGATCTGGATTTCTTGTTTGTAGATATGCCACCTGGAACAGGTGACGTTCCACTGACTGTTTTTCAGTCACTTCCCGTAGATGGTGTTGTAATCGTTACTTCTCCACAGGATTTGGTGCAGATGATCGTGAAAAAGGCATATACCATGGCGGAACGTATGAATATTCCTGTACTTGGTATCGTTGAAAATTATAGCTATCTTGAATGTCCTGACTGTGGAAAGAAGATTGAAGTGTTCGGCAAAAGTCATATTGATGAAATTGCACAGAACCTTGGTGTGGAAGTTCTTGGAAAGATTCCGATCGATCCAAAGATCGCGGAGATAGTAGAAGAAGAATGTTTCTACGAAGCACCTGTTAATTATCTTGAAAATGTTATGGAAAAGCTTTCATAAGGATGGCCCAAATAGATTTGGGAAGAAGGGGGCTGCCGCTTTGCGACAGTCCCCTTCCTTTTTACTAACTTATTCTCCTGATTTTTTCTTTGTTTTCGCAATAGCAATTGTCAATAAAGACATAGCTGCAAGCACTGCCCAAAAGTTAATATTTGAATGGTCTCCGGTTGGCGGATTGTCCTTTTGGGAAGAAGGCTTGTTTATCGAAGTACCAGAAGGTTTCTCTCCCGGTTTATTTGTTGAAGTATCTGCCGGTTTTTCTGCATTGGTATCTGCTTTTGTTACGGAAATTTCTTTCAAAAGACCTGGCTTATACTCAACTTCACGAAAAACGATACCATTTATATTATAATCAAACAATAAGTTTTTCAGTTCAATTGTTGATTTACCTATACCTGTAGCTCTGAGTTTATTGCCATCGATTTCGATGATCTTGTTGTCAGATGAACTTACTCCATAGTTTTTACACACATCTTCTCCACTGGAAACAATCAGATCAATCTCTGTTCCCTCTTTTACGCTGGCCGGTATATTCGTTTTAAAAGTCGACTCAATGTCATCATTTTTTTGCGAGTATATGAATTTGGTGCCAATATTTAACAACTCAATTGGTGCATCTCTTTGTATGGACTTCATCATGACTTTCACATAAAATACATCTTTCATTTGGTCAGGTCTAAGTTTCAAGGTAAATCCATCTGTTGCATCTTCGCCCTTCATGGAAAGGATACGCTCTCCTTGACTGTTATTTACATCTATCCAATGAATTTTTCGATTATTCGGAAGCTGAATTTTATATTTTTCAGATGTAAATGTTCCATCAGGATTTGGTTTTGATAAATCAAATACGATATTATTTTCTAAATTCAACGGATCAGTCGGAGAGACATAGAGGTTATATATTTTAAAGGTATCTGGGACCTGATAAGTTGCATCGTCCCCATTGATTTGAAACTTTATAGTTGGTTCCAGTGTGTAGTTTCCTTCCTCTATTGTTTCACCTTCTTTTCCTGCAATTTTGAAGAATACTTGATTTCCTTCTACCCTTAAATCGCACGCCTTAAACTGTTCCTGATTAATTCCGTATAATGCATTTCCTATAAATTCAACTGACACATCTTTCAGTTGAACTGGCTTTCCTTCTGCATCTACAATTGTCCCTACCAATTCTTCCTCCGATATGTACATACCATTTCTGGTATCAATATGAAGGATTAATTTGTTGATATCTGAAATATTCAATTTAAAATCGTATTTTACATCTTGTGTTATATGTACTGGAATGTAGTATGTAAAATCTGTTGTTTCATATGCGATCTGAAGATTGGCATTTATATCTTTTCTGCTTCCTACAAGATTTTCATCCAGTTCTATAACTGCAACATTATTTTCAGCGTCATAGCTGACAGATGCTCCTTCTATATCTTCCAGAAATGAAACCGTTTTCGTTGTAGATACCTCATACATCTCTGCCCAAAATGCATCTACATCTTCAAATCCTTTAATTTCCGGAAGCGGAACTTCAATTTTTTGACCTTCTTTGGCTCCATGTACTTCGATTGCCTGTCCCTCAGCTTTTTGGTTGATAGTGCCAATCATCATTTCTTCACTGGAACCAAAATTGTCAATATATAATTCGTTAAGCATCGGTTTTAAGACACGAAAGTCAGAAATATAGTTTACCCTTAATAAAATGGTTTTTAAGTTTCCGCTTTCAATAACTGGTTTCAGACAGTCGATATTATGAATCAGATTACTCTCCAGACTTAAATACTGAAGGTTTGTTAAGCCAGATAATGGTGTAATATCAATTTCTTTTTCCTGCCTGTTTACGTAATGCATATCCAAAAATGTAAGATTTGTTAATCTGCTCAATGGACTTATATCCTGAATTTTATTATTATAAATATCCAGTTCCTCAAGATTTTTCAATTTACTTAATGGACTTATATCAACTAATTCATTTCTGTGCAGGTTTAATTCCTTTAGTTTCGTCAGACCGCTAATCGATGTCAGATCAGAAATTTCGTTCATCTGCAAATATAGCTTTTCCAGATTTACTGCATACTCTAATCCTGTTAAATCCGATATACCGTGAGTATGCGTTTTAACGGTGCTGTCTATCAAAGGAATATCCTGTGTGTTCAGTTCTGTTAAAGATTCCATTTCCTGCTTTGTGACAGGTGATGTTTCCTCTTTATTCAAAGTAACATTAATTAGTTTCTTCAAATATTCATTTGGAATATTAACTTCCTGTGTTTCGTCTGCTGCCTGCACATTTATCCCGTTGTATGCAAACAGTACATAACATACCAACATCAAAAAAAGAGTAAACATTTTTCTTCTCATTCTCAATTCTCCTTTTCACATCGTGTATGAAAAAATAGAGTTTGTCAACTATTTCCCCATAAAACAAACATAGTTACTTGATTTGCGTGCTTCTAAAACCTCCTCATATTGATTTTGCCAGAACTCATATCTTTATGTATAAGTCTGACATGTTATATTTCATCAATATTATAACATTACGAAATTAACATTTGAAATTCATATTTGTAATAAATGGTTATGCTCATAGAGTACATCAATGTTCCTGTATCAATAAAAACTTTTCAATATAAAAAGTTCATTGGAGATGCAATTGTCTCTTTTCCATTTTCCTCTTGCAACCTTATGACAGTTATGCTAAAATGTAGAAAACAGAACAGATGTTCGAAAAAATAAAGAGAGGGGAAGAAGATGGGAGAGGATACAGGGATTCAGACGATCGGATTGAAGCAGACAGAGAAGAGAGAACTCGATATTTACGAAAAACTACATATATTAACCGATGCCGCCAAGTATGATGTTGCCTGTACTTCCAGCGGTGTGGACAGACGGGGAGATGGAAAGGGCATGGGAAATTGTGAGAAGGCCGGAATCTGTCATAGCTTTTCAGCAGATGGAAGGTGTATTTCCCTGTTGAAGATTCTCTTTACTAATGAATGCATTTATGACTGTAAGTATTGTGTGAACCGTGTGTCGAACGATGTGAGAAGGACATCTTTCACTCCGGATGAAATTTGCAGACTTACCATGGAGTTCTATCGTCGGAATTATATAGAAGGTTTGTTTTTGAGTTCAGGGATTTTGAAAAGTCCGGATTATACCATGGAACTTTTGTATGAAAGCTTGTATAAGCTTCGGGTGGAATGTCATTTTCAGGGCTATATTCATGTGAAGGCCATTCCGGGGGCAAGTCCGGAATTGATTCAGAAAGTGGGTTTTCTTGCGGACAGAATGAGTGTGAATCTGGAACTGCCTACGAAGGAAAGTCTTCACTTGCTTGCACCTCATAAGAGCAGGCAGAATATTTTAAAACCCATGCGAATGGTGCAGATGGGAAGAGAAGTGAACAGAGAGGAACTTGCAGTTTATCGGAATGCGCCAAGATTTGTCCCGGCAGGGCAGAGTACACAGATGATCATTGGTGCCACACCAGAGACAGATTTTCAGATCATGCAGGTGGCGGAAGCGATGTACGAGAAGTTCGGCCTGAAAAGAGTATTCTATTCCGCATTTGTAGCGGTGAACAAGGACAAGGCACTTCCGGCTCAGATAGAAACAGGCCCGCCTTTATTACGGGAACATCGTTTGTATCAGGCAGACTGGCTGCTCCGATATTATCATTTTAAGGTATCTGAACTGCTGGATGAGAAGAATCCGAATTTTAATGTTCTGATGGACCCGAAGTGCAACTGGGCAGTACAACATTTGGAACTTTTCCCAGTAGAAATTAACCGGGTAGAATACGAAATGCTTCTTCGGGTGCCGGGGATTGGGTATAAGTCAGCTGCAAGAATTGTGCGGGCCAGGAGAATGGGAATGATTCAATTTGAAGATTTGAAAAAGATGGGAGTTGTTTTAAAACGTGCGCTTTATTTTATTACCTGTAATGGAAAGATGATGTACCCCATAAAAATAGAGCAGGATTATATTACACGGAATCTTATCAATGCCAAAGAGCGTCTGCCTGATTCTGTACAGAATATGAATTACAGGCAATTGTCATTATTTGATGATGTGCGTTTTGGCGCAGAACAGGGAGGTGGTCATAGTGTTGAAGCGGGTTTATCTTTGTAATGATACATTATGCGGCCTTTTTTCAGCACTTTATGATGCCTGGAAAGAAAGAAGGAAAGATGGAAATGCGGGGATTGCTTTTTATGGAATGCTGGAGCAAGAACTGTTTTGCGAGTATGTGGAGGTAGAAGAAAGCGAACGGAAGATGGTCGTGGTGTCTGAACTGATAAAGAAGAATCTGGGAATGGAGGCTTATGAGAAAATTTATTATGCTGCAAAGTCGATGAGTCCAAGTAAGGGAACTGCGATTTTTCAGACTATGGTGGCAGCGCGAGGAATATCGCACAGCCAAAAAATCATGGAACATTTGACGAATCCTGATGTCCGGGAAGTGTTCGCGTTAAGCAGAAAAGTAGGAAATGAATTGCATTTCTTCAAGGAAATTCTGCGTTTTCAGGAATTAAAAGGTGGAATTTTATATGCAAGGGTTGAACCAGAGAATGATATTCTGGAGGGGTTGATTCCCCATTTTGAAAACAGATTTCCTTTAGAAAACTGGATGATTCATGATCCGAACCGGAAATGTGTTGTTATCCATGAGTCTGGAAAACAGTGTGTGTTGGCAAAGGGAGTAGAAATAGACCAGGAAATACGGAACAATTATTCAAACTCAGAACGGGAAATCAGGCAGATGTGGAAACAGTTCTTTCATGACGTTTCTATCACGGAACGGGAGAGTTATGAAAGGCAGAGACAGATGGTAGGTCTTAAATATCGGAAAAATATGGTAGAGTTTTAGGAAACATGCTATACTTGGCATATGTGAAAATTCGGTATAGGAGAAATACCATGGAGAATGAATTACCAGTTGTGAAAATATCTGTGAGGAATCTCGTGGAGTTCATTTTGCGCGAGGGGGATATTGATAACAGGGCAGGAACCGGGATGAATTTGGATGCCATGCAGCTTGGCGGCAAGATACACAGAAAGATTCAACGAAGAATGGGGGCTGATTATCAGGCTGAGGTAAGTCTGAAGTGTCAGATAGAAATGGACGGTTTCTGTTTGAACATCGAAGGACGGGCAGATGGAATTTTGAAAGAAGCAGATGGCTTTACAGTGGATGAGATTAAAGGAATTCTTTCGAACATTGAGCACCTAACGGAACCGGTTCCGGTTCATCTGGCTCAGGCGAAATGTTATGCATATATTTTTGCCAGTCAGCACGCGTGTGGAAGAATGGGTGTACAGATGACGTACTGTCAGATGGAAACAGAAGAAATCAAACGTTTTCGTCAGGAGTATGCGTATGAGGAACTGGAAGAATGGTTTTTAAATCTGACAGGACGGTATGAGAGATGGGCGAAGTTTCAATTGGAATGGAAGAACATACGTAATGCGTCCGTGAAAAGAATAGAATTTCCATTTGTGTATCGCAAGGGACAGAGGGAACTGGCGGTATCTGTATATAAGACTATTTTGAGAAAGAAAAAGCTGTTTATTCAGGCTCCGACCGGAGTAGGAAAGACCATTTCGACTATTTTCCCAGCGATCAAAGCAGTGGGAGAAGGCCTGGGAGAAAAGATTTTTTATCTTACAGCCAAGACGATTACAAGAACAGTGGCGGAACAGGCTTTTGATAAGTTGAGAGAGCATCGATTGCGATATAAAGTCATTACGCTGACTGCCAAAGAAAAACTATGTTTTTGTGAGAAGATGGATTGCAATCCGGAAAATTGTTCTTATGCGAAGGGACATTATGACAGAGTGAATGATGCTATTTATGAACTTTTGATTTCAGAAGATGAGATGAGCCGTGAAAAGATAGAAAAGCAAGCCAGAAAGCATGAAGTATGTCCATTCGAACTGGCATTGGATCTGTCCTTGTGGGTGGATGCTGTCATTTGCGATTATAATTATGTGTTTGATCCGAATGTTCATTTGAAACGATTCTTTTCGGAGGGAAATGCAGGGGATTATTTGTTCTTGATCGATGAGGCACATAATCTGGTGGAACGCGGAAGGTCTATGTACAGTGCAGAGCTTTATAAAGAGGAGTTCCTGGAATTAAAGAAGCTGGTTAAGAAGGAAGACGGAAAACTCGCAAAGCGACTGGAGGAATGTAACAAGATGTTACTGGCCTTGAAAAAAGAATGTGATCATTATCTGATTCTGGATAATATCTCCCACATGTATTTTAAACTGCTGAATACCTGGAATGAGCTGGAACAATATCTGGAAAATTGTAAGCAGCCGGAAGTGCGTGAAGCAGCACTGGAATTGTATTTTCGGATACGTCATTTTCTGAATATTTACGATGGCATGGATGAAAATTATGTGGTTTATGCAGAATATCTGGAGAATGGCCGGTTTATGCTGCGGCTTTTTTGTGTCAATCCAGCTGGAAAATTGCATGCGTATCTCAGTATGGGGAACAGTGCCATCTTTTTTTCAGCAACGCTTCTTCCAATCCAGTATTATAAAGAACTGCTGAGTGTGGAGAAAGATGATTATGCTATCTATATCGATTCCCCGTTTGAAACAAAGAACAGACTGTTGATGAGTGGAATGGATGTGAGTGCGAAGTACACATGCAGGACGGATGCAATGTATCAGCGATATGCAGAATATATTTATCGTGCTGTGAAAGTGAAAAAAGGAAATTATCTCGCTTTTTTTCCGTCATATAAATTCATGGAACAGGTTTATGACAAAATGATGGAACAATTGGAGCAAAGTGGGGATGAGATTGAATGTATCATGCAGTCTCATTTTATGAATGAAGAGGCAAGAGAGATTTTTCTTGAAAATTTCGAGGATGAGAGGATGGAAAGTCTGGTTGGCTTTTGTGTACTCGGTGGGATTTTCTCAGAGGGAATCGATCTTGCGGAAGAGCGACTGATCGGAGCATTTATTGTGGGTACAGGACTTCCACAGGTTTGTAATGAGCGGGAAATTTTAAAGCAATACTTTGAAAAGAAGGGACTTAGAGGATTTGATTACGCTTATTTGTATCCGGGAATGAATAAGGTGCTTCAGGCGGCAGGAAGAGTTATCCGAACAGAAGAAGATCAGGGGATTATCCTGCTCTTGGATGACCGTTTTCGTGAGAAAAGATGCAGGGAAAGTTTTCCAAAAGAATGGAAGGACTGTGCATACTGTCGTTTGGAAAATGTAGAGGCGAGCGTGCGAAACTTTTGGGATAAAAGAAAAAGTACGCCATAAAGAGGCGTACTTCTGGTTATATAGTTTACATTTGCCGCAATGGTGGAAGGATACTGTCGAAATAACTCATGAATTCTCTCGTGACGTGAGAAAGTGGAATCTGTTCATTATAAGATAAAGCAAGATGTCTTGGCGGCATCGCTTCCTCTGTGTTTACTACAAATACATCCTCAGCATGTTCTGCGATACAAAAATCAGGAACGAAAGCAATCCCGAGCCCAATCTTTGCGAGATCTATCAGAAGATCATTACTGTTTAGTTCAATTTCAGGAACCAGATCAAGTTGATGTTGCTGAAAGAGGGAGTGAAGAAATTCGCTGGTCGTACTCTTTTTGTCTAACATCATAATTGGATATTTCAATAATTCCTGAAAGGTAACAGGATGTTCTTTTAAACTGGCGAATGACTGATTAGCAATAAAAACATCATGAAAGCTTTTGATCAGTTTGGTGGATGCCATATTTCCTAAATAGGAATTTGGATAATTTGTGACGATCAGATCCACTTGTCCGCTTTCCAATAAGTCGACACATTTGATGGAAGTTGCGTTTGTAACTTTAATATGTGCGTTGGGGAATTCTTTGTGAAAACGCTCCAAATATGGAATCAGAAAATAGCGGCAAATAGTATCGCTGGCTCCAATACGGATCTGTCCACCGGTTGAGGCGGTGGATTCGATGATCTGGGCTTCTCCGCGTTTGATCAGGTTAATGGCGGGTTCGATATGTCGAAGCAGAATTTCACCTTCCGGGGTCAACTGCACCTTTTTTGTGCTTCGTATAAAAAGAGTCTGATTCATTTTCTTTTCCAGTGTTTTGATCGACTGGCTGACTGCTGACTGCGAAATGTAGAGTCGCTTGGATGCCTCAGAAAAGCTTAATGTATCGGCTACATAATAGAATACTTTATATAATTCATAATTGATATCCATCATTAGTCCTCCTAATAAAAATCATTAGTATTATAAGTGAAAGTGGAGAAAAAAACAAGAGTCTTTGACGAAAGTATTTCGAATGGAAAGGAAAATAAAAATGCACACAGAAAAGAAGAAAACAAAGGGGTATATGGCATTAGGAGTAATCGCTTCGGTTATGATGATTTTTATCTGTCTTATTACTGGATTTGAGGCTGCTGCTTACGGAGATTATGGTTTCTATGAAAAAGAATACGAAAAATATCAGGTGACAGAGTATCTGGATATGGAAATGGATGATGTGATGCAGGTGACAAAATATATGATGTCTTACCTGAAGGGGAAGGAAGATGTCCTAAGTATAGAAACGACAGTAGAAGGAAAAACACAGGATTTCTTTAACGAACAGGACCGGTTTCATATGGGGGAGGTACAGAATCTTTTCCTGAAAGGAATCCTTTTGAGGCGAATCGCAGTAGTGGTTTTATTGATAGTGGTTCTGATCTTGAGGATGAAAGAGCATGGGTGGATGAATATATTGGCAAAATCCTATGAGTATACCTTAGGGGCAACAGCAGTTTTGTTTGCGATACTTGGAGTCGCTATTGGTATGAATTTTTCAGAGTGTTTTACGATTTTTCATGAAATCTTTTTTGACAATGACTTATGGCTTTTTGATGCGCGCACGGATTATATGATCCGAATGCTTCCGGAAGGATTTTTCTTTGATATGGTAGTCCGGATTGGGATATTTTTTGGAATTCTGGTGATTCTTCTGCTTGTAATTGCCGAAATCATAAAAAGAGGAAAAATTAATAAGAAAAACTTATAAAAATATAATAATATATTGATTGTACTAATAATAAGAAGTGTGATAAAATAAGATAACATGTTATATTTACTTATTTATACTTTTTGATTTTGTAATAAGACTCAGGATGGAGGAAACTATGAGCAGCGTAAGACGTGTATATGTAGAGAAAAAACCAGAGTTCGCAGTACAGGCGAAGGAACTTTTGAATGAAGTGAAGAGCTATCTGGGAGTAAAGAGTGCAACCAATATCAGAGTGTTGAACCGTTATGACATTGAAAATCTTTCAGATGAAACATTTGAGAGAGCATGCAATGGAGTTTTCTCAGAACCGCCGGTAGATGTATTATACCATGAGACATTTTCTTATGGAGAGAATGATAAAGTATTTTCCGTAGAGTTTCTCCCTGGACAGTTTGACCAGAGAGCGGATTCTGCTGTTCAGTGTGTACAGTTTATCAAGGAAGATGAACTTCCGGTAATTAAGACTGCGACAACTTATGTAATTGAAGGCGGAGTGTCAGAGGAAGAACTGGAAGCAATCAAGGCACATTGCATTAACCCGGTAGATTCCAGAGAGACAAGCATGGATAAACCGGAGACATTAGTTACCAAGTTCGAAGAACCGGCTGATGTGAAAATCTTCCATGGATTTAAAGATATGACAGAGGAAGAACTGAAGGAACTTTATGGTTCTCTTGGTCTTGCTATGACATTCAAGGATTTTCAGCATATTCAGAATTACTTTAAGGGAGAAGAGAACAGAGACCCTTCTATGACGGAAATCCGTGTGTTGGATACTTATTGGTCTGATCACTGTCGTCATACTACGTTTTCAACAGAACTTACAGATGTTACATTTGATGAAGGAGATTACCGTACTCCGATTGAGAATACATACAAAGAATATTTAGAGACACACAGCGAAATCTTCAAAGGACGTGAAGATAAGTTTGTCTGCCTGATGGATCTTGCGCTGATGGCAATGCGGAAACTGAAAAAAGAAGGGAAGCTTGCTGACCAGGAAGAGTCTGATGAAATCAATGCGTGCAGTATTGTTGTTCCTGTGGAAGTAGACGGTGTGGAAGAAGAATGGCTTGTGAACTTTAAGAATGAAACACATAACCATCCGACAGAAATCGAGCCATTTGGTGGAGCAGCTACCTGTCTTGGCGGAGCAATCCGTGACCCATTGTCAGGACGTACTTATGTATATCAGGCAATGCGTGTGACCGGAGCAGCAGACCCGACAGTGTCTGTTAAAGAAACAATGAAAGGAAAACTTTCCCAGAAAAAACTGGTTCGCAGTGCAGCACATGGATATAGTTCTTATGGTAATCAGATTGGACTTGCAACAGGTATGGTAAAGGAAATTTATCATCCGGATTATGTGGCAAAGAGAATGGAAATCGGAGCTGTAATGGGAGCAGCTCCAAGAAGAGCGGTAATTCGTGAAACTTCTGATCCTGGAGATATCATTATCCTGCTTGGTGGACGAACCGGACGTGACGGATGCGGTGGAGCAACTGGTTCTTCTAAAGTACACACAGAAGAATCCATTGAAACCTGTGGAGCAGAAGTTCAGAAAGGAAATCCGCCTACAGAACGTAAGATTCAGCGTCTCTTCCGCAGAGAAGAAGTAAGTAAACTGATTAAAAAATGCAATGACTTTGGTGCGGGCGGAGTGTCTGTGGCAATTGGAGAACTCGCAGATGGATTGAAGGTAGATTTGGACAAAGTGCCAAAGAAATACGAAGGTCTTGATGGAACAGAGCTTGCAATCTCTGAATCACAGGAGAGAATGGCAGTTGTTGTTGCACCGAAAGATGTGGAACAGTTCCTGGCTTACGCAAAAGAAGAAAACTTAGAAGCGGTGAAAGTGGCAGAAGTAACAGAAAGCCCGAGACTGGTACTTTCATGGAGAGGAAAAGAGATTGTAAATATTTCCCGTGCATTCCTGGATACCAATGGAGCACATCAGGAGACCAAGGTAAAAGTAGAGATTCCTGCAAAAGCTGATACGATTCTGAAAGAAGAAGTGGAAGTAGCAGACGTGAAAGAGAAGTGGTTACAAACATTGGCTGACTTAAACGTATGCTCCCAGAAAGGTCTGGTAGAGATGTTTGATGGTTCTATCGGAGCCGGTTCTGTATTTATGCCACATGGTGGTAAGTATCAGATGACAGAGACACAGACTATGGTTGCTAAGCTTCCTGTGCTGAAAGGAAAATGCGATACAGTTACAATGATGAGTTATGGTTTTGACCCATACTTATCCAGTTGGAGTCCATATCACGGAGCAGTATATGCAGTGACAGAGTCTGTCGCAAAGATTGTGGCAGCAGGTGGAGATTACAGTAAGATTCGTTTCACTTTCCAGGAATATTTCCGCCGTATGACAGAAGACCCGTCAAGATGGAGCCAGCCATTTGCAGCACTCCTTGGTGCATACAGCGCACAGATTGGATTTGGACTTCCTTCCATCGGTGGAAAAGATAGTATGTCAGGAACGTTTGAACATATTGATGTTCCACCAACACTGGTTTCTTTTGCAGTAGATATTGCAAAACAGGGCGATATTATCACACCGGAACTGAAGAAAGCCGGAAACAAATTAGTATGGATTAAGATTGCAAAAGATGCATATGATTTACCTGTATATGAAAAGGTTATGGAACAGTATGCAAAAGTAATGGAAGATATCCAGAAGGGCAACATTGTTTCTGCTTATGCGCTGGATCGTCATGGCGTTGTTTCAGCGGTCAGCAAGATGGCATTTGGTAATGGATTGGGCGTTAAACTGAATTCAGAAGTAGCAGCAGGAAAATTATTTGCTCCTGCGTTTGGAGAACTTGTAGCTGAAGTTCCAACTGATAAAGTTGCAGAGCTTGCAACAGAGGCACTTGTGATCGGCGAAGTGACAGAAGCACCGGAATTCACATACGGAGATGTAGTCATTACTCTGGAAGAAGCAGAGAAATCATGGACATCTACTTTGGAAGAAGTATTCCGTACTGTCTCAGATGAGCATTCTGAAAAAGAAGTTGCATCACCATTATATGATACAAAGGATATTTACATCTGTAATCACAAGATTGCACAGCCACATGTATTTGTACCCGTATTTCCAGGAACAAACTGTGAATATGACAGTGCAAAAGCCTTTGAAAGAGCAGGGGCTACGGTTACAACACGTGTATTTAAGAACATGGATGCAGAAGATATCCGCAGCTCAGTGGCTGAATTTGAAAAGGAAATTGAAAAATCACAGATTATCATGTTCCCAGGCGGATTTTCTGCAGGTGATGAACCGGATGGTTCTGCTAAATTCTTTGCAACTGCATTCCAGAATGCAAAGCTGAAAGAAGCAGTAGAAAAGCTTTTAAATGAGAGAGATGGACTGGTTCTTGGTGTCTGCAATGGTTTCCAGACACTGGTAAAACTTGGACTTGTGCCAAACGGAGCAATTGTTGGTCAGACTGCGGATTCGCCTACGCTTACATATAACACAATAGGACGTCATATTTCCAAGATGGTCTATACAAAAGTGGTAAGTAACAAATCACCATGGCTTCAGGGAGCTGAGCTTGGAGGTGTATATACCAATCCTGCATCACATGGAGAAGGACGTTTTGTTGCAAGTGAAGAATGGCTGGATAAGCTCTTTGCAAATGGCCAGGTGGCAACACAGTATTGCGATCTGGAAGGAAATGTTTCTATGGATGAGAACTGGAATGTCAATGGCTCTTATTGTGCAATTGAGGGTATCACCAGTCCGGACGGAAGAGTGCTTGGTAAGATGGCACACTCCGAACGTCGCGGTGATGGTGTTGCAATCAATATTTACGGAGAACAGGACCTCAAGATTTTTGAGTCTGGTGTCAAATATTTCAAATAATCGAGTGAAACAATAAGTTTTCATGTGAAAAATGCAAGAATTGAAAATAAAACTTGCAAAAAATATTGACACAGACAAGCGGATGCTTTAAAGTGATAAAAGAATAAAGAAATTCAATTCTCACATCAGGAGGTAGCAGCGAGATGTCATATGTAGATGAAGTAATGGAATTAGTAGTAAAGAAAAATCCACAGGAGCCAGAATTTCACCAGGCTGTAAAGGAAGTATTGGAATCTCTTCGTGTAGTTGTAGAAGCAAATGAAGAGAAATACAGAAAAGAAGCAATTTTAGAACGATTGGTTGAGCCGGAAAGACAGGTTCTCTTCCGTGTACCTTGGGTAGATGATAAGGGACAGGTACGTGTAAACAAGGGATATCGTGTTCAGTTCAACAGTGCGATTGGACCATATAAAGGAGGCCTCCGTTTACATCCTTCTGTAAACCTTGGTATTATTAAATTCCTTGGATTTGAACAGATTTTCAAAAACTCTCTGACAGGACTCCCAATTGGTGGAGGTAAAGGTGGTTCTGATTTCGACCCGAAAGGAAAATCAGACCGTGAGATTATGGCATTCTGCCAGAGCTTTATGACAGAGCTTTGCAAACATATCGGTGCAGATACCGATGTACCTGCTGGTGATATTGGAACAGGCGCAAGAGAAATCGGATATATGTTCGGTCAGTATAAACGAATTCGTGGTGTCTATGAAGGCGTATTGACAGGAAAAGGTTTAAGTTATGGAGGATCTTTAGCACGTACAGAAGCAACAGGATATGGACTTTTGTATTTCACAAATGAAATGCTGAAGATCAATGGCATCGAACTGGCTGGAAAGACAATTGCAGTTTCCGGTTCGGGAAATGTGGCAATTTATGCAATTGAAAAAGCACAGGAGCTTGGAGCCAAAGTTGTGACAGCAAGCGATTCAAATGGATGGGTATACGATCCGGATGGAATTGATTTAGCTGCTTTGAAAGAAATCAAAGAAGTAAAACGTGCAAGACTTACAGAATACAAGAATTATCGTCCAAATGCAGAGTATCATGAAGGACGTGGCGTATGGTCAGTGAAAGTAGATATCGCACTTCCATGTGCAACACAGAATGAACTGTTCTTAGAAGATGCAGAAGCATTGGTTGCTAATGGATGTATCGCAGTTGCCGAAGGTGCAAATATGCCTACTACAATTGAAGCAACACAATACCTGCAGGAACATGGTGTATTGTTTGCTCCTGGTAAAGCGGCAAATGCAGGCGGTGTTGCAACATCAGCACTGGAAATGTCACAGAACAGTGAACGCTTAAGCTGGACGTTTGAAGAAGTTGACGCAAAATTAAAGACCATTATGGTAAATATCTGTCACAATGCAGCAAATGCAGCTGAAAAGTACGGTGCAAAAGGAAACTATGTAGTAGGTGCGAATATTGCCGGATTTGAAAAAGTAGTAGATGCTATGTTAGCTCAGGGTGTTTGCTAATATATGACTGATTGATAATGAACTACATATATTTTAGAGAAAGGCTGTCCGAAAAGGGCAGCCTTTTATCTGTTCTAAATAAACAAAATATATCCTTTGTCAATTGGGGTATATGTTTTATCTGTCAGAGAATCATATGTACAAATCAGCCCCTCATCTAATACCATCAGCCTGCGTCCTTCCGGAACTTCCGGCAATTTTGCTAACTGATACTCAAAGCGATAGCCTTTATTTTCCATTCCTGGTTCTTCAAATTCCTGTCCTGCATAGAGAGGAAGCGTGGAAGCATCACGATAATGATAAGAAGCACAAATGCAATATTCGATACCGTCACGCTGCTCGAAGACTGGACTCATCAAGTCGCGACTAGGATTACTCGGGGTGTTGAGAAATCCGGTTGCGCGGTTATCGTCGATTGGCTTCACTGCGGATTCAAACAGACCATAAACACCACTGTTTTCTCTGCCTGAGAAGGAAAGCATGATAATTCCTTCTTCGTCTTTCAGAAGAGAGAGCTGGAAACCGGTCATGATTTCATTGATTACGATATCGTATGGAGTTGCATTTGTAACGATATATTTCTTTTGGACTCTGTTTTTCCATGCATCAGAAACCGCATCGGATGGAAGAACCTTCTGCGCCATCGGATAAGTGACTCCGTTGAAGTAGGATAAAGCATAATTATCATTTCCGTGTTTTTCAAAAGTCAAAGTACGTTTTTCTTCTCCATGGAACTGGATTCCATCAAAATGCATTGGTTTCAGCCACTCACGCGTGCCACCTCTGGTATCATCCATGGTAATGGAACAATGTGCGCCATACATATGAAAATGAAGAATGCCACTTGGAACGAGATAAGTGCCAGCATTTTCAGAAATATATTCCTCCGGAATCGGAGTAAAGCTTTTGTAAATGTTGATACCCTGTTCTAACATAGCAACAGCAAACATTCTTAAAATCACATCGGTTACATCTATCTGACAATCATGTGTTTCGGAAATAGCAAGTACAGCATTATATTTGGGAATTACGATAAATTTTGTTGTAAACTGGAAGCTGTTACCACCTTTCAATAATACACCTTCCCCTAAATCATAATCAGGGTGTGTGTAGCAGACATTGTCCCAGCCCAATCCATAGCTGGTCGATGAATTATCCTGTTGTAGGAATGTACGGCCATGTTTTGTTCCCATTTCAGACTTGCTCTCCTTTGAGATGATAGAACTGTCTGTCAAAAACTGATTTCCAAAAGTACAGAGGTCACTCATACAAGTGGTAAATCCTGCACCACCCTGAATCAGAAGCAATTCTTCGGTGCGGTTTTTCTCGTGTACCAGTGGGTATTCCGGATTGCGGTTCGGTGCAAGGCGGGTAGAGGGTGTATGAATCGGTTCTGTAATATGATTCATACAGTAATCAGCATAAGATTCACCAGTTACCTCAGCTACTACCATTTCAGCAAGTGTAAATCCATCATTACAGTATACCGCATATTCGCCCGGATCGGCTTTCAGGTAATTATTTGCCATATACTCATAAACATCTGCATAATAGTCGGCACCTTCTATATTGGAAACCGAGAATCCCTTCCACTGTGTGCCCGGCAGCCCGCTTGTGTGGCTGAGACAGTGGCGGAGGGTGATTTTGCGGTATCTTTCATCCGGCATATAAAAACGCGGAAGATATTCGCATACCGGAGTGTCCAGCGTTACTTTTCCCTGTTCTACAAGCTGCATTACGGCAACGGCACAGAAAATCTTTGATACAGAAGCTACGTTGTAGGTGCTTTTGGTTGTTGCGTCAGTTTTTGCTTCGTCACCTTGTGTTCCCAGAGAATCAGCGGCAAGAAGTTCTCCGTCCTTCATGATGGCATAAGATACAGAGGTAAAATCCTTTGCAAGACCATAACGCAGGATTTCAGATAATTTTTCAGTCAGATTGTTCATTTGTTTTATCTCCTTTGTAGTATTTACTTAGAAAAGCAGAAAATAAATTTTCCTGTTTTCAATGTATTGTCACAAAATTATTATAGTATTTACTATACTTTCTTTGAAATATTCT
>CAJMSZ010000031.1 GCA_905216215.1 uncultured bacterium
CAGAGGGTGTCTTTCTTTTGTGCAATATTTTGGATTTGCTCATTTATAGTTTTTAAAATTAATTTGTCTTTTCGGTAAAAACAGATAATGCCGCCATACCATGGAAATCCCGCTTCGATCGTGGCTTTCACATCTCCATTGGTAATTGTGGCAAAATCTTCGTTTCCCTCTATGATACAGTTGTCTTCCGTCGCAGGCGGAAGTAAGGTCCAGTTTTCATCCGAGATACAGGCATTTCTGGTCGCTCTGGTTCGCAGACAGTTCCTGCCGTATGCTTCAATGACTACCAGTTCGTCTCTTCTCTGAAAGATCAATCGATTCTGTTCTAACACTATTTTTCCCATGCATACACCTCTCTTGAAATTCATCTTATTTGTAACAGCATTGGATTTCTGTTAATTTATTATAGCAATGATGACTTTTGATGGCTTGATTTTTCTTGATAAAAACTAACACAATCTTGATGTGTTAAAAAATTCGTGATATGGTTTTTGTAATATGAATTCCGGGGAGAAGATTTTATGAATTCTTATACCAATGACTCTTTTTATGAAAATATGTCACATCAGACAGAAGCGGCTCCGTATTCGGTTCACTATACCGAGGCGGCCGTGGATCATGAACCGGTGTTATATCTCCATTGGCATCATGAAATGGAGTTTTTAGTGCTGGTACAGGGAGAAATCACCGTTCATATGGAAGATCGATCGTATGTCCTGCAGGCGGGAGATGGGATTTTTATTCCGCCTGGGCTGCTTCATTACGCCAATAGTCGGTCAGAAATCCCGCCGGCGTTTTATGCTTTTGTTTTATCGCCGATGTTCTTGTTCCCAGAGTCTGAAACGTACAGTTATAACACCTATGTACTGCCGGTGCTGCATAATAATCTGGCTTTCGCGACGGTTTTGACGGAGGGGATTGACTGGCAGAAAGAGATTCTTACATATTTAAACCAGATCATTCAAAACCAGGAGGCAGGAGAACTCTATATGAGGGGAACCTCTTTATTGATATGGGATAAGCTTTTTCATCACCACATATCCAAAATCGGAGGAAAGAAAGCATTTTATGTAAATGCCGATCAGTTATCGGATTCCCTTGTTTATATACACAAAAACTATCATCAGAATATCACTTTGGAAGAATTGGCAGAATATGCCCATTTGAGTGAAGGGCAGTTCTGTCGTTCCTTTAAGGAATTAACAGGAATGACACCGTTTCGTTATTTGATACGATATCGTATCCTGCAAAGCTGCAATCAATTGCTTTTGACAGACAAAAAAGTAACAGAAATCGCTCTTTCCTGTGGATTCAACAATATCAGTTACTACAACCGGGCATTTTTTAAGATCATGAGGATGACGCCCACAGAATATCGCAAAACGACAGAAAAAAATAGTACTTTCATCATTTAAGAACATTCAGCAACAAATGGGAGCAGGTTAGCAAGTGATAAGAAGAAAAAAAAGAAGAAAAAAGTTACACTTTAGATAAAATCATGTGGGAGATGCTAAAAGACAAGGGGGAAATGCGTTTGGGATGAAAACAGGAAAAAACAAAAAGTGGATGTTGATCATTTTGCCAGCGGCGGTTGCGATGCTCTTTGGCGTATTTGCGGAACAGATGACGAAAGGAGAGTCTGAAACATCACAAAAAGAATCGGAGACGGTAGAAAGGGTGGAAATCATGCAGGAAGAATCAGAAACCAACACAGGAAAATATGCAGATACCAGTTCTTATGAGGAACTGGATGAACTTTATAAAGAATATTTTATGCTGGGAACCGGCTGTGAAGCCATTGACCATTGGAACAATCAGCTTGCAGAAATCGGTAATCCGGAGAAAGAAGCATTAATCAGCAGAATGTATAACAGTATTACGTTTGGCAATGAATTCAAACCGGCTTACAATTTTGATGCCTCATCGGAAACGTTGTTTACCGTTGATTTTGCGGCGGAGGAATTATTGGATTGGGCCAAAGAAAATGGAGTAAAAGTCCGTGGACATGTACTTGTGTGGCATGCACAGGTCAATCCATCTATTTTTGCAAAAGATTTTAAAGCATATTCTGGTGGAAACCTGACGGTTAGCGATACAGATGTTCTGGATGAAGATTGTCTGGTGAGCCGTGAAGTTTTGCTGGAAAGGTTAAAAACTTATATATATGGAGTATTGGAGTACACTTATCGGAATGGGTATGCTGATATTATTTATGCATGGGATGTGGTAAACGAAGCATGCGATGAGAGTCAGCCGGATGGTTTGCGCAATAGTTACTGGTATCAGATTATAGGGCCGGACTATCTGTATTACTGCTTTTTATACGCAAGAGAAGCAGAAGTTCTGTATTCCAATCAGTATGCTTCCCTTTATGGATTGAATCCGGAAACGGATGATCTGTCTTCTATTCAGCCAAAACTGTTTTATAACGACTATAATGAATGGGTGGTTTCCCGTAGCGATGCAATTGTACATTTTCTGACGGAAGAACCATGGAATGAAAATCATGAAAAAGTTACCAGTCCGGTGATTCACCCGGATGGAGATGGAACCATATATGGAGATGGTCTAATCGATGGAATTGGAATGCAGGGTCATCTGGATGACACGCAGAATATTGAACAGTATATGACTGCGCTGGAAAAGTATGATGCAGCTGTGGATGAAATACATATCACGGAGCTGGATGTCGGTTGTACAGGAAGTGACGCAAATGCAGAATTCTACCAGGCAAAGTTCTACTATGATTTTTTTGCAAGGTTGATAGAGGAAGTAAAAGGTGGGGTAAATCTTACATCCGTCACAATATGGGGATTGACCGATGACGCATCCTGGAGAACTGATGTAAATCCGTTGCTTTTCAATGGTGACTTGTCAAAGAAACCCGCTTTTGAAGCGATGGTTATGGCCGGAAAAGGTGAGGAGTTCTCATTGACAGCGGTTAAGCTCGCTGTTAACGCAAAAGATATGCATGTTTCTTTTGAACCCTATGTGGAGGACGGTAAAACGAAAACAGTAACGCCGCAGAGCGTAGGGGTTTACAGCCGTGGAACAGGACATCAGTCGGTCATTACAATGGTAAATACAGAAAATCATACAGAAGATGCCGTAATAGGATATGCTCTTAAAATAAGCAGAAGCGAACAGGATGCATCCATGAAGATGGATCTGTCTTCTTATATTGGCAGAACTGTGAAAATAACAGCATTTGTTAAAACACAGGATAAAAAGATCCGAATGGGATTAGATACAACGGTATCCGAACAGCTCATAGAAAAAAATGCTTCGGATGATTGGGTGGAAGTATCGGCAGAGTGCACGATTCCGGAGGATTTAAATTCAGCAAATCTTTATCTGGAAACGGACGGAAGCGCTGATTTTTATGTGGATGATATTGATATTTCTGTTGTTTCTCAGAATGCGGCAGGTGCTGAGAACAACGTATAACTGGTACGGGATTCCTATGAAAGAATTATGCAGTATATAGAGAGGAGATAACTATGAATAATACAGGAAATCAGGAAATAAATCCTATCACCCGTTTGGATTATCCGGATCCGGATGTCATCAGGGTCGATAATACTTACTATATGGTCAGCACAACGATGCACTTTATGCCTGGATGTGAAATTCTGCGGTCTTACGATTTGGTAAACTGGGAGCATGCATCCTATGTCTATGATGTATTGGATTCCACTCCGGGACAGAAAATAGAAGGGGAGGAAAATATATACGGACAGGGAATGTGGGCGGCTTCCCTGCGTTATCATAAAGGAATCTTTTATGTGTGTTTTGTGGCAAATGATACCGGGAAAACATACATTTATTCAGCGCCTTCTATCGAAGGACCGTGGAAAAAGAGTTATATCAAGGGCTTTTATCATGACTGTTCCATTTTGTTTGATGATGATGACAGAGTCTACATAGCATCGGGAAACAAATACATTCGTCTGCAGGAATTGGATGCGGATTTGAGCGGTCCGAAAGAAGGCGGTATCGACAGAATTGTTGTCAAGGACGAAGGACATCCCGGCCTTGGTTATGAAGGTACTCATTTTTATAAAATAAACGGTAAATACTATCTGTTCTTTATTCACTCTCTGAGAAAAGAGTGGAAACGGGTGGAGGCATGTTTCGTGTCGGATTCTCTGGAAGGAGAATTCACAGGCGGCGATGTGCTGAATGATGATATGGGATATTGTAATCAGGGAGTTGCCCAGGGAGGAATTGTAGACACTCCGGATGGGAAATGGTATGCAGTGTTGTTTCAGGACAGAGGGGCAGTGGGGCGTATTCCGGTACTGGTTCCGATCCGATGGGAAGAGGATTATCCGGTGTTTGGTGTGGACGGAAAAGTACCGGCTGATTTTGAAACGGTAAGTACCAGACCGGGATATGAATATCTTCCTTTGGTACAGAGTGATGATTTTAAGGGCGGTTTCTCTGTGGATGGAGAGGTAAAGGCATCCGGAAGAATGACGAAACAGTATGATTATGACAGTTTTGGGTTGAAAAGCTGCTGGCAGATCAACCATGAACCGGATTTGTCTCTGATCAAAAGAGATTTCGAGACTGGAACAGTGGAAATTACCACGGATAAGCTCTGCAAAAATGTAACACAGGCGAAAAATACCCTGACGCAGAGAATGCGTTTTCCGGGCTGTGTTGGGGAGGTAACGGTAGATGCTTCTTTGCTGAAAGACGGTGATTATGCAGGACTTTGTGCATTACAGGGATGTTACGGTCTTGTGGCTGTCACAAAGAAGAACGGAAAATTGTTTGCAGTAATGAAGAACCGCCCGGCGGATAACGCATCTCTGCAGGGAATGGAGAAGGACACGCAGGCAGGCATTCTGCAGGAAGAAGTGGAAATCCATACAGATCACGTGAAATTCAGGGTGGAAGCAGAATTTGAAAACATGAAAGATGAAGCAAGATTCTATTATGATGCAGGAGAAGGTTGGAAACAGATAGGAATCAGCCAGAAGCTGTATTTCAAGATGGATCATTTTACCGGCTGTCGGTTTGGATTGTTCATATACGCTACAAAGGAAATTGGAGGCAGTGCGGGATTTTCTGAATTTATATACAGATAATACTTGTCGAATGGAAAACAAAAGATACACAGGAATGAATTTTTAAATGCACTGCGGTCGTAAAATAAAACACCCCCAAACATCTGCACAAGCGGCAGGGTTTGGGGGTGTTTTGCTTTATGGGTTATGAAAAGTATGTTCTTTGGAACGATACTCGCTGGGAGTGCAGCTTTTGTGCTGCTTGAAGAGCCGGTTAAAAGTGGAGATACTGGGAAATCCTGCCTGGATAGCAACCTCGGTAATGGAGAGGTCAGTGTTGGCCAGAAGTTCTTCAACGGCTTTGATGCGTCTGTAACATAAGTAGTCTCCAAAAGTGAAATTAGTATATTGCTTAAACAGTCTGGAGAAATGATATTTACTAAAACCGACAGATTTGGCAACGGTCTCAAGATCTAAATTTTCCGTATAATGCGTGTCTATGTAGGTCATGAGAGCGTTGAATTTCTGTATATATTCTTTCTGTTTATCTAATTGAACCTTTGGAAACAAAGCTTCTGCGTTGATGCGATTGTAGGCAAATTTGACAAAGAAATTGATAAGCAGAGAGTAAATGATCAGTTCGCTGTATTCTTTTTGGCTGAAATATTCGTTGCACATCTGCGTAAGCAACTGGTATATGTCGTTGTAAATTTTAGGATAAGTTTCGGGAGTGACATAAAGCGGCTGCGCCAGGAGGGACTGAATGCCGGAGAAACTTTTCAGTTTGGTAATTAAAGTGATGTCAAACAGGAAAACGAATCGTTTCCCCTCGTTCGGAGCAATCAGTTCGTGGAGTTCGCCGGGAGGAATTACTAAAATTTCACCAGGCAGCAGGTGATAGCTGCTGTCGTTAACGATGACATCGTAGTAATTTTCAACCGGCATCAGAATTTCCATGGCGGTATGCCAGTGGGAAGGGAAGTCCGCCGATTGTTCATTGAACCAGATGCGTATAGTAGTAGCGTTATGGAATTCTACTTCTTCCTGATCTATTGTGAAATATCTGGAACCGGTAAAATCGCTGTTGATACTGTATAGATCTAAATGATTTCCGTTAAAAAGTTTCGTCATACTTCCTCCTATAATAGCAAAATAAGAATAATTAAATTTTGCGTTTTTTGGCGCTCGCCTAATTTGGTGAATATTATAAATAAAGCACAAAAAAGAAATGAAATACACAATGATTTTATAAGATAAGTGTAACATTTTGACGCAAATAAGGCAATAATAAATAGATAAAAAGTAAATTTGAACAAAAAGTGAGCAAAGGATGAAGAACGAATAGCAAAAACTAAGAAGCAATATGTTAAAAATCATAGTAAAATACAAATACAAGAGACAAATATATTATTACTATTATTTTAGTAGAAGTCATGGAGGCATTTATGAAGGGGTCTGTAAAAAAAGCAATTATTATAATCGGTGTCCTGATAGTACTTGTTATTTGTGTATTATTGAACTTGAGACCGGTGGAAAATTTTCAACAGAAATATGAAGGGGTCGACTTGAGCGCTGATGTAGAAGGCGCCGTCAGAGAAGGTACATATACAAAGTATTTGAATGCCCATGAAGATGCAGCATGTCCTGCCGAAGATATAGAAGTGGATCTGTTTGCTTACATGGAAGGGGAAGGCGTAGAAGTATATGAAAATTATGAGGGGGAAGAGAAAGCTCTTTATACAGATACGGAATCCACGGTTACCTGGAAGGTAAATGTTCCTGAGGCAGGTTTCTACAACCTTTATCTGGAGTATATAACAGTAGAGTCCCGAGGGGTTGCGATCGAACGTTCTGTATACATCAATGGAGAACTTCCGTTTGATGATGCGGGAAACATTATTTTTACAAGAACCTGGACAGACGCCTCAGAACCTAAGGTAGACAATCAGGGAAATGAAATTCGTCCTTCGCAGGTGGAAGTTTACAAATGGCAGAGCACTTTCTGCAAAGATGATATGGGATATATCATAAATCCTTATCAGTTTTATTTTGAAGCCGGAGAGAATACGATCACCATGGAAGGTGTAAACGAACCCATGGTTTTGAAAAAACTCACACTGGCTGCAATCGATGATTCCGTTACATACGAAGAATATCTGGCAAACTGTCCGGGGGAAGGAAATTCAGAAACCAATATTAATTATGTGCAGGTGGTACAGGGAGAGGATTCGACGATACGATCAGAATCATCTCTGTATGCGAAATATGACAAATCGGCGCCGAACACTCAGCCATACAGTGTGACGAATACAATTCTGAATTATGTAGGCGGAGAAACATGGTGCAGTGCAGGCCAGTGGATCGAATGGGAGTTTTCGGTTCCGGAGGACGGTTATTACAATATTACTGTTAAGGGAAGACAGAATTATGCCCGCGGCAGTGTATCTTCCAGAACGGTATATATCGATGGAGAAATCCCATTTGAAGAAATGGAAGAGATTTCCTTCGAATATGAGAATGACTGGAACAATCTGACTCTCGCAGATGCAGATGGAAATCCGTATAAAATTTATCTTACAGAAGGAACACATACCATTCGTCTGGAAGCTACATTGGGCGGTTCCGGTATTCTGCTGGAAGAACTGGAAGATTCTATTTATCGTCTGAATCAGATTTACAGGAAACTTTTGGTATATACCGGAGCAACGCCGGATCAATACCGCGATTACAATATTGATCAGGTATATCCGGAAGTGATGGAAGCTATGGATCTGGAATCCAAACGCCTCTACAAGATTGTAGATGAAATGGTTGCTTATACGGGACAAAAAGCCGATAAGATTGCGACGGCGCAGACTCTTGCGCAGCAGCTGGAGCGATTTGTAGAAAAGCCGAACAAGATTACGGAAGAGTTTACAACATTTAAAGACAATATTACTTCTCTCGGTACTGCGGTTCTGAATATGGGTGAAACGAAACTGGATATCGATTATCTGGTAATTACCAGCACAGATACAGAACCGGAAAAAGACGAAGCGAACTTCTTCTCTAAAATGTGGCATGAGATCAAAGCATTTGCGGCAACTTTCTACGTTGACTATGATGCGGTTGGTGATGTCTATGAGGAGAATGATGAAGAAGTAGTTACGGTTTGGATCCTGAGCGGTCGTGACCAGGGCACTATTTTGAAATCCATGGTGGACGATACCTTTACTCCTGATACGGGAATTAAGGTCAATGTGGAAGTTGTAGCGGCTAATGCTTTGCTGAGTGCAGTTATGGCAGGAAGAGGACCGGATGTGGTTCTTTCCGTCGGAGCTGACCAGCCTGTGAACTATGCGCTTCGTGGAGCAGCTGAAGATCTTACTCAGTTTGAAGATTATCAAGAGGTTTTGAGTAGCTATACAGAAAGTTCATATCAACAGTATTGCCTCGACGGTGCAATTTATGCGATTCCTGAAACGCAGACATTTAATGTGATGTTCTATAGAACCGATGTTTTGGAACAATTGGAACTGGAAGTTCCCCAGACCTGGCAGGATTTGATTGAAATGCTTCCTACCATTCAGGGCAACAATATGTCCATCGGCATTCCATCGGCGGCAGGCAGCAGCGGCAGCGCAAGCGCCAGCACAACGATTGCATCCAACGCAGCAGACCTGTCCTTATATTTCAGTTTGCTATACCAGTACGGCGGAGATTTGTACAACGAAGCAGGAACCAAAGCTGAGATCAACGATGAAGCGGGTGTTGAAGCGTTTGATGTATATACCAGATTCTTTACGGATTATGGAATTCCTACCTATTTTGATTTTGTCAGCCGGTTCCGTTCTGGTGAAATGCCTATCGGTATTGCGAGCTATTCGACGTACAATACCTTGATGGTATCTGCGCCGGAGATTAAAGGCTTATGGGACTTTACATTAATTCCTGGTACTGAAAAAACAGATGAAAATGGTAATACTTACATCGATCGTTCCGACTTTAT
Organism: uncultured bacterium; assembly: GCA_905216215.1. Classification (GTDB taxonomy): domain Bacteria; phylum Bacillota; class Clostridia; order Lachnospirales; family Lachnospiraceae; genus Allocoprococcus. The sequence continues at coordinate 9,004 of CAJMSZ010000031.1, forward strand.
TACCGGCAGTGGGACAATGATGATTGCTTCTGATGATGAGGATACAAAACAGAGAGCGTGGGAATTCATGAAATGGTGGGCAAGTTCGGACACGCAGGTACGTTTTGGCCGTGAAATTGAAGCGTTGCTCGGATCTTCTGCAAGATATGCAACCGCAAATATAAATGCGTTCAGCCAGCTGGCATGGACTGCAGATGATATTGAAGTATTAACAGAGCAGTGGCGTCAAACGGTAGGAATTCGTGAAATCCCTGGCGGATACTATACGGGACGGCATATAACAAATGCGGTTCGAAAGGTTATTAATGACCAGGAAGATCCGAGAGAGACAATTATTGATTATACCATTACCATTAATGAAGAAATTGCCAAGAAACGTTCAGAGTTTGGTCTGCCGTTGGAATAGGAGGTAAGTAAGAAATGAAAGAATATATCCGCAGATATTTCATGTTGCGCAGGCATAATATGAAGGTTGCGATAAAAAAGGCCAAAATGAGTAAAATGTGTTATGCGTTTCTGGCGCCGTATGCAATAATATTTGCCTTGTTTTACATATTGCCGGTTATAACCTCTATTTTTTACAGTTTTACTTATTACAACATTCTGGAATCTCCCAAGTTTGTCGGGCTGCAGAATTATATCAACTTAATTTTACAGGATGATGTATTTCTGATCGGTGTAAAAAATACGTTTGTCATTGCTGTTATCACAGGACCGTTGGGCTATATCGCCTCTTTCCTGTTTGCATGGCTGATCAACGAATTGCCACGATGGGTTCGAACGATTGCTGTTGTTGTGTTCTATGCTCCTTCCATTGCGGGCAACGCGTACGTTATTTTTTCTATCTTCTTCAGAGGCGACGCATACGGATATGTAAATGCAGCTTTGATGAATATGGGTATTATTAATTCGCCGATCCTCTGGCTGACGGATCCGGATTACATGCTTCCGATTTGTATGCTGGTTATTTTATGGATGAGTTTGGGTACCGGCTTCCTTTCCTTTGTAGCAGGTCTGCAGGGGGTTGACCGTGCTCAGTATGAAGCAGGTTATGTGGACGGTATTCGAAATCGTTGGCAGGAATTATGGTACATCACACTGCCGAATATGAAACCGATGTTGTTATTTGGCGCGGTAATGTCCATTACTCAGTCCTTTGGTGTTTGCGATGTAACCATGGCGCTTTGCGGCTATCCGAGTACAGATTATGCAGCGCGAACAGTTGTCACCCATTTGTTTGACTACGGCTATTCCCGATTTGAAATGGGTTATGCATCTGCAATTGCAACTTTGTTGTTTTTGATTATGATTTTGTGTAATAAGGCAATTCAAAGCATGTTAAGAAGAGTGGGAACCTGATATGAAGAAACAGAAAAAAGAAGCAAATGTGACAAAAAAGAATTTAGTAAAATTAAAAAGAAGACAGCCGAATCGTTCCAGGATTGGAGATTTTATCATCTACTTCTTTTTGATACTGGTAGCATTAATGATGGTATTTCCATTAGTGTTTGCTATTAACAATGCATTGAAGCCGCTGGATGAGTTGTTTATGTTTCCGCCAAAGGTTTTTGCTCAGAATCCTACACTGGATAACTTTTCAGATTTATTTGTAACCATGGGAAAGAGTTGGGTTACATTTCCCAGATATGTGTTCAATACGGTATTTATTACGGTTGTAGGTACAGCGGGACACCTGATCCTGGCATCCATGGCTGCCTTCGTGTTGGCGAAGTATGACTTTCCCGGGGGAAAGACCTTTTTCAAACTCGTTACAGTCGCGTTGATGTTCAGTGGTTATATAACGGCAATTCCCAACTATTTGATCATCAACGAATTGGGATGGATTGATACATACTGGGCAATTATTATTCCGGCGTTTGCGTCTCCCATGGGATTGTTTCTTATGAAACAGTTTATGGAAGGATTACCAATGTCTCTGATCGAGGCGGCCAAGATTGATGGTGCAAATGAGTGGAAGGTATTTATCAGTATCGTAATGCCGAATGTAAAACCGGCGTGGCTGACAATGATTATTTTCTCTGTACAGGGACTTTGGAATAATCAGGCGGCGACTTTCATTTATTCCGAGGAGAAAAAAACCCTGGTCTATGCTTTGCAGCAGATTCAGAGCGGTGGTATTGCAAGAACCGGTCAGGCAGCGGCAGTTACGGTAGTAGTTATGGCAGTACCGATCCTTATTTTCATATTGTCAGAAAGTCAGATCCTGGAGACAATGGCAAGTTCCGGTTTGAAAGATTAAGGAGGTTGGTGCAGGTTATGAAAAAAACAATGAAAAGACTTAGCGCACTGCTGATCGGTATGATGATAGCACTAAGCTCCGCTATGGCAGTTTATGCAGATGAGGGTTATACGTACAACTATGATTACTGGGGAGATATACAGTATTCTCCGGATGCATATGAAGTGTCTGGTGTATATTCAGCCGTAGATTTTGGTCTGGAGACAGGATTGAAAACCCCATCCGGTTTGTTTGTGTATGAAGATATGATTTATATCTGCGATACCGGTAATAACAGAATTCTGGAAATTCAAAGAACCGGCTCCCAGACTCTGGAATTGATTCGTGTGATTGACAGCTTTAAGGGCGGTGAGGGACCGGAAACCTTTTCCTCTCCGCAGGATGTGGCGGTTACAGATGATGGTTACATATTTATTGCTGACACGAATAATAGCCGGATATTGAAGCTGGATATGGATCTGAATTACGTCATGGAATTTACAAAGCCTGTGGATGCTACTTTTGACCAGGATTTAAGTTTCCTGCCTTGCAAGCTTGCGATCGATACTGCGGGCCGTGTATATTGTGTGGCAACCAATGTGAATAAGGGCTTGATCAAATTCGAAGCAGACGGGGAATTTTCCGGTTTTATAGGAGCTACGGAAGTCACCTATGATTGGACGGATTACATCTGGAAGCGCTTTGCTACACAGGCACAGAGAGAACAGATGGAATCTTTTGTACCAACCGAATACGACAACATTTATATGGATTATGAAGGATTTATTTATGCATGTACGACTCATGTTACAAAGTCAACATTGGAGGATGGGACTGCAGATCCAATTCGCCGCCTGAATATGATGGGAAGCGATATTCTGATCCGAAATGGTGAATGGCATATTATTGGTGATATCTATTGGGGGGATGGCGGCGGATATTCCGGTCCTTCTTTGATCACAGATATCACAGCGTTTGATAATGATGTATATGTGGGATTAGATAAAGTAAGAGGCCGTTTATTTGCTTATGACGATCAGGGGCGTATGTTGTTTGCGTTCGGCGGAAACGGTAATATGGACGGGTATTTCAAACTTCCAAGCGCCATTGATCATATGGGATATGATTTACTGGTCTTGGATCAACAGGACAACAGTCTGGCGATATTTACACCTACGGAATTTGGTAAGTATATTTATCAGGCGATCGATCAGTTTCAGGCAGGTGAGTATGCTGAGTCCGGTGACAGCTGGCAGAAAGTTCTGGAGTTGAATGGTAACTATGATCGTGCATACATCGGTATCGGACGTTCTCTGCTTCGCCAGGAAGAATATGAAGAAGCATTGGATTATTTCAGACTGAAATGGGACGATGAAAACTATTCAAAGGCATTTAAGCAGTATCGTAAGGAATGGGTAGAAGAGCATATCGGTGTTATTTTTATCATAGTATTCGCAGTGCTTTGTATCCCGTTATTGGTGGGTAAAATAAAAGCGATCAAGCATGAAATTGATCAGGCAGATATCTTTAGAGATTATAAGCAATAGGATATGAAAAACAGAACGGAGGCAGGCATGTTAGCTTCACTGAAAAAAAAGGAAACGTATGAACATTATTTGGAAACATTGAAGTTTGCCCTATATTGCATTACACATCCGTTGGATGGATTTTGGGATTTGACTCATGAAAAGAGAGGATCCATAGCAGCGGCAAATACCATATTGCTTTTAACATTGCTTGCTAATCTATTTAAGTTGCAGTATACAAGTTTCCTGTTTAATCAGGTATATTGGCCGGAGGAAAATCTGCTGATCCATATAGCGAGTATCGTTTTTCCTCTTGCTCTCTGGTGTGTGGGAAACTGGGCATTGACAACGTTGTTTAATGGTAAGGGACGTCTGAATCAGATATATATGGCAACTTGTTATGCATTAACGCCATATCCGCTCATTCAATTTCCACTGATTATTTTAAGCAATATGGTAACTGTGGATGAAGGTGCGTTCTACACGGTACTGAGCGGATTATCAATTGTATGGGCAGCCTTGCTGATTATATCAGCCATGATGCAGATCCATGAATATTCGGTGAGTAAAACAGTGCTTTTTACCATAGCAACCATCTTTGCAATGCTTGTAATGGTTTTTATTCTGTTGATTTTTTTCAGTATGATTAGCCAGGGCGTGTCATATTTCATATCTTTGATACGTGAGATTCTATTCAGAATGTAGCAGGTTGGAGGAAGAAGAGACATGAAGAAAGAAAAATCAGTTAGAAAGGCAGAATTTCAGGCTGCGCTTTTCAGGCAGTTAAAGAGTCTGATCGTTCCGTTCATTATCCTTGCTATTATCCTGATAGGTGTTTTGGTCATCAGTTTTTCGCAGGGAGAAGCAGAACCGGAAGAGGTTGTCAGAGTAAACGGATATGAAGGGGAGGAAACGGAGATTACTCTGGAAAATGATAAATTGCTGTTTTCCATGAATTCTCTTACTACTCAGTTTTCTGTTACGATGAAAGAGACCGGAGAAACATGGACTTCCAATCCGGAGGGAGCTGCAGAAGACAGTGCGGCCCTTGAGATTGAAAAAAATAAACTGCAGTCCACAGTGCTTTTAACTTATAGCACTCAGAATGGTGTAGATGCCCTTCTTGATAACTATGAATACAGTATTGCAAAAGGTATTTATGAGATTGAAACCGGCGATGGCTATATCAAGGTGAATTATTCTATCGGTGATCTGGAACAGGAATATGTGGTTCCTCTTGTTATGGAAGAGGATCGTATGGAAGAATATTTGAGCAAAATGGGGCAGAGAGAAAGCCTTATGATTGGCGAATATTATAAGAAATTGGACATCAACGATCTTAGCAAGAGTGATAAGGCTGCAAAAGATGAATTGACAGCACGTTATCCATCGATGGAGACTACGGTGATCTATGTCCTGCGTGATAATGTAAAAGCCAGTATTCAAACAAAACTGCAGCAGTATTTTGAAGAAGCTGGGTATACCTATGAAGAGTATGTGGAAGACAAGGAAAAAGACAAGCAGGAAAAAGTCTCAGAAAAATCGGTATTTAATGTAAGTGTGATTTACCGTTTGGACGGAGATGATCTGATCGTGGAGGTCCCATTTGACGATCTGGAATATAAAGAGGATTATCCCATCTATTATTTGAGCGTGCTTCCTTATTTTGGAGCGTCCGGAACAACAGATGAAGGTTTCTTATTTGTGCCCGAAGGCGGTGGCGCACTGATCGAATTTAATAACGGTAAGACCAGCCAAAACAGTTATTATTCAAATGTATATGGCTGGGATATGGGACAGGACAGAGACGCCGTTGTTCATGATACGCGAACCTATTTCAATGTTTTTGGCGAGTCGAAAAATGATTCCTCTTTTATCTGTATGCTTGAAGATGGGGTGCCGTATGCATCCATTCAGGCGGATATCAGTGGAAGAAGCCACAGTTACAATTATGTGAATGCAGTATATTCTGTATTGCACAGGGAACAGTACGATGTTTCAGACAGAAGTACGCAGTCCATGTTCGTATACGAAGATGGAACTGCCGAGGGGGAAGGAATCGTACAGAGATACAGCTTTATTGATTCCGGGGACTATGTAGATATGGCGGAGGACTATCGCAGTTATCTGAAAGATAAGTATGGCGATTACCTTACGGTGAATGACGATACAGAAACTCCGGTAGCTTTAGAAATTATCGGAGCGGTAGATAAAGTCAAACAGGTATTTGGTGTTCCGGTGTCCAGTCCGTTGGAACTGACCACATACAAAGAAGCCCAGGAGATGGTGGAAGAACTTTATGGGGAAGGTTTAAGTAATATGTCTGTGAAGCTGTCCGGCTGGATGAATGGCGGAGTACAGCAGAAAATGCTGGATTCGGTGAATCTGATCTCTGATCTGGGAAGCAAAAAGGATTTGCAGAACATGATCGATTCAGCAGAAGAAAAGGGCATTGCCGTTTATCTCAATGGCATTACAAATTATGCGATGGACAGTGGTATCACGGATGGATTCTTTGTTTATACAGATGCAGCGAAATTTGTAAGCCAAGAGAGCGCGAAATTGAATGTGTATGACACAGTCACTTACGAAAAGGCAGAAGAAGACAGAGATCCGTTCTATCTGTTAAAGGCTGATCTGGTATATGAAATGATGGATAATCTGGCAGATGCCGCAAATGGTTATCACGCAGGTGTTTCTTTTAGTGATATAGGCTATGAATTATCCTCTGATTTTTACCAGAAAGATCCTACCAGCAGACAGATGGCAATGGAAGAGCAGGCAGAAAAGCTGAAGAGCCTTGATGATAATGGAACGGATATAATGATCAATATGGGCAATGATTATGCAGCTGCTTATGCGGATATGGTCACAAATATGGATCTGGAAGGTACCGAATATTCGATCATTGATAAGAAAATTCCATTTTATCAGCTGGCAATTCATGGCTATGTCAATTATACCGGAGAAGCGCTCAATTTGACACAGAATACACAGAACGAGCTTTTGAATTCTGCGGAGTATGGAGCCGGTTTAGCTTTTACTTTTATGAAAGAATCAGCATTTGAGTTACAGAATACGCTATATACAGAGTATTTTGGTGCAGATTATTCCGCATGGCATGATGAAATGCTGGAGATATATACTCGATACAATGAGGAATTGGGTCACACATTTAACCAGAAGATGGTGGGACATGAGTATGTAACGAGTGAACTGACTTGTACGATTTACGAGGACGGCACGAAGGTTTATGTAAATTACAGTTATGATGAGCTGCAGGCAGACGATGGAACTGTGGTTCCTGCAAGAGATTATGTTGTGGTTCGATAAACCGAAACAAGATTTATTGGAAGATTAGAAAGGATTTGACTATGAAGAAACAGAAGAAATTGAGGGGTCTTCAAAGGCGTAAGGCAATATCCGGATACTTGTTTATCATGCCGTTTGTTCTGGGATTTTCAATGTTTATGGTAAAGCCTTTTTTTCAGTCGCTTTACATGAGCTTTTGTAATGTGGAAGTAGATTCGGGTGGTTTTAAAAATATTTTTGCAGGATTATCAAATTATATCAGAGCGTTTACTGTGGATCCGGAATTTAATCAGATGCTGGTAGAAGAAATTGGAAGCATGTGTATCAATGCACTGGCTGTTATGGTATTTAGTTTCTTTGTGGCAATGATCTTAAATGAGAAATTCAAGGGACGTGCTTTTGTAAGAGCAATCTTCTTCCTGCCTGTGATCCTTTCTTCCGGCGTTATACTCGGGGTGGAATCCAATAATGCATTATTGTCCAGTGTGCAGGATATGATCCAGGAAAATGGCTCCAGCAACAGTATTACGGTAGCCATTCAGGATATACTGATGACTTCCGGTATGGGTTCCAAAATCTTTGAGGTTGTCTTCGATATTGTGGATGGTATCTATGATGTAGCTATTGCTTCGGGTATTCAGATTATTATTTTCCTGTCAGGATTGCAGACAATTTCAGAAAGTATGTATGAAGCGGCTGCAATTGAAGGATGTACGAAATGGGAAAGTCTGTGGAAGATCACGTTCCCAATGATCAGTTCTCTGTTTTTGGTAAATTGGATTTATACCATCATAGATTTCTGTATGAGGTCAGATAATGCGGTAATGGAAAAGATAAGTGATGAAATGATCGTTCAGATCAACTATGGATATTCATCGGCCCTGGCGTGGGTGTATTTCCTGATCGTTATGGTCATCATAGGCATAAGCTCACTCATTATCTCAAAGGGGGTTTACTACTATGAGTAAGAAGACAAAAACAGCATATCAAACAATAGGTTTCTGGGAAAGAAATCGAAGATCTCAGGGGTATTTATTAAAAAAGACTGTGCGAAATATTGTCTATAAAATTGCAAGAGCAGCTTTGTTATTCGGTATGTGTTTTATGATCTTACAGCCTATACTGAATAAAATTTCTATCAGTTTTATGGCAGAGGAAGATTTGTATAATCCTATGATCATTGCGATACCGGAACATTTTACGAAAGCAAATTATGAACTGGCTGCACAGTTTATGTCCTATGGGACTTCGATCATAAACACGATTGTGGTCTCGCTGACAATAGCTGTTCTGCAGATCGCAGTATGTACACTGGTAGGTTATGGTTTTGCCAGATTTGATTTTCCGCTGAAGAAGTTCTGGTTCTTATGTGTTATGCTGGTCATTGTCGTACCGCCTCAGACTATTTCAACATCCTTATATCTGCATTTCAGATATTTTGATCTGTTTGGAATTATAGAGGCCGTGACAGGATCGAGTTTGAATTTGAGAGATTCGGTGTTGCCATATTATCTGATGAGTGCAGGGTGTATGGGATTGAAAAACGGGTTGTACATATTTATGATTCGCCAGTACTTCCGCAATATTCCTAAGGAATTGGAAGAGGCGGCATACGTGGACGGATGCGGCACCTTGAAGACATTCGTAAGAATTATGCTTCCGGATGCCAAACCGATTTTAACATCCTGTTTCCTGTTTGCGTTCGTATGGCAGTGGACAGATAAATTTTATTCCAAGATGTTCCTGGGCAATATAAAACTTCTTTCAACGCAGTTAGCGATGATCGCGGACCGGCTGGATTTTTATATTGTAAATACCTTGGGAAATCCGGCAGGAGCATCTATCGGATATACAAACTGTATTACATCTACAGGTACTTTGATGGTAATTGTACCGTTGCTGATTTTATATCTCTTTGCACAGAAAGGTTTTGTGGAAAGCTTAAGCACTTCGGGTATTAAGATGTAAAACGCAAAGAACTATTTTGTATATTATTCCTGAAAGGAACTTGCTGTCCCAGAAAGTGCAGGTGAATGAAAAAGGAATCATATAAAGAAAAAAGGAGGAAAAAAATGAAAAGCAGATTTGTAAAGAAATTAATCGCAGCATCGCTTGTAACTGCAATGTCAGTATCTATGGTTGCCTGCGGAGAGAACACCGATGATGCTCCTCAGAGCAGTACATCTTCGGAAGAGTCAGATGATTCTGAAAAGTATACGGTCATTACTGATGATGAAGGAAATCCTATTGATTTGGGAGGAATTGAAGTTGTCATCCGTGACTGGTGGACTCCAAGCGAAGAAGAAGAACCGAACAACGCTTATGAAGAGGCACGTCAAGAATATCGCGACTGGATTCAGGAAACGTATAACTTTACGATCAAAGAAATGGCTATTTCCGACTGGGGTTCAACTCCTGAAGATTTCTTAAATTATGCGACCAGCGGTGGAGATGAATATTATGTATTTGCGCTTCGCCCGGGCAGCGAATTAGTAGCTGCACTGAACAGCGGTTTAATGTATGACTTGTCTACGCTGGACTGTCTGGATTTCTCTGAAGAGAAATGGCAGGCAAACGGTGTTCATGAAGTGATGTCTAAGGGTGATGCGATTTATGGTATGAGAGGTATTGCTCCAGAACCGAAAGGCGGCATATACTTTAATAAGAGATTATTGGAGGAAGCCGGAATTACAGCAGATTCCATCTACGAATTACAGGAAAATGGAGAATGGACCTGGGATAAATTCGAAGAACTCTGTTCACAGGTTCAGGCGGATACCGATAACGATGGTGTGATTGACCGTTATGCAATGGTTAATTTTCGTTCCACCTTCTATAATGAAGCTGTTGCATCCAATTATGGCGATTACATCGCTATGGATGAAAATGGAAAATATTACAATGATCTGGAATCCAATGAGACGCTAGATGCATTAAACTGGGCTCTTAGAATGCTGGACACCTATGACTATCCGCAGCCTGAGGGAAGCGAATGGGATTACTGGGTAGAAGCATTCCAGAATGGCAAAGGCGCCTTTATCGCCGGTGAAGCTTATCAGGCAAGCGGTGACTGGGCGAACATGGAAGACGATTTCGGTTTTGTGTGCTTCCCGAAAGGACCTGCAGCAGATGACTATACCAACATCCGCAGCGACAACGTGTATGTAATCCCGGCTTGCTATGATGCCGAGAAAGCATGGAAGATTGCATTTGCTTATGATCTTTATACAGATCCGGTTCCTGGATATGAAGATTATAACGATGCGTTGTCAGGATATTATGATTCTTTCAGAGATACAGAGTCTGTTGACTTGACGATCACAAGATTGATGGAAAACGGAAGAGTCACCTACAATAATATGATCCCGAATCTGGATCTTGGTGCAGATTTACTCTGGGGTATCAGCAAAGATAATACTCCGGCACAGGCGGCTGAGGCAATCAGAAATACCTGGGCGTCTTATCTGGAAGAAGCAAATAAATAAATTGAAAGGGGGTGTTTCTGGGAGCCCCTTTTCTTGAAGTTAAGGAGAAATTTTCATGACAGTAATTGCAAAAAACCCTATTATGCCAGGATTTTATCCGGATCCTTCCATTTGTGCAGTGGGAGAAGATTATTATTTGATCAATTCAACGTTTGCTTATTTTCCCGGGCTTTCTCTCATGCACAGCAAAGACCTTGTACATTGGGAACAGATTGGCAATGTGATGGACAGAAAATCTCAATTGCCTTTGAAAGAGGCAGGGCACTCCGCAGGATTGTTTGCGCCCACGATCCGGTATCATGAAGGCGTTTTTTATGTAATCTGTACGAATGTGTCTTATGGCGGCAATTATATCGTAACAGCATCAAATCCGGAAGGACCATGGTCTGAGCCATATTATATTGAGGGAGCAGACGGCATCGATCCAAGTCTGTTCTTTGATGAGGATGGAAAATGTTATTATATTGGTACTCATCCCAATCCGGAAGGCTGTAAATATGATGGTGACTGGTATATATGGATCCAGGAACTTGATGTAAAAACCATGAAACTGGTGGGTGAACACAAAAATGTGTGGAATGGCGCCATGAAAAATATCGTATGGCCGGAAGGTCCTCATCTGTATAAAAAAGGCGAGTATTACTATATCATGCACGCAGAAGGCGGTACAGGACCTGATCATGCGGTAACGGTTTGCAGAAGCAAAAATATCTGGGGACCTTATGAAAATAATTTCTGCAATCCTATTTTGACACATAGACATCTTGGGCGTGACTATCCTGTTAAATATGTAGGACATGCAGATCTGATTGAAACACCTGCAGGTGAGTGGTATATGACTATGCTGGCAGTAAGACCCAAGGAAGGGTATACCACGATGGGACGGGAAACATTCCTTGCGAAAGTGGTTTGGGAGAATGACTGGCCCGTTGTAAATCCAGGTGCAGGAATGTTGACAGATACCGTAGAGATCGAACTGCCGGAGTGGAGACCGGAAACGGATGTAAATTCCTACACATACAGAACAGGTGCTAAGACCTGTGTACCGGGAAGCAGCAGGGAATATGATTTTACCAATATGAAAGTTCTTGGAGATGAATTTTTGTTCCTTAGAAATCCGGAAGAAAATATGTATCAATTAACAGAAAAAGGTCTGAATCTGCATTTCAGTCCTGTTACACTGAAAGAGAAAGCGAGCCCGTCTTACATTGCCATCAGACAGCAACATCACAGGTGTAAAGTAGAAGCATGCTTGAAAACAGATGGTCTTACTTCGGCAAGAAGAGCCGGGATTGCAGTCGTACAGAGTGATGAATGTCAGTTACGCGTTGAAGTAGGTGACAGCAAAGCGGACGTAATTCTGTGCGAAAAAGGAATGGATCAATGTGTTGGCTCCGCGGTTGTGGAAGACAAAGAAGTGGTGCTTTCTATTGCCATAGATGAGTTGAAAGCGACTGTGGGAATGAAAGACAGTAAGAGGGAGATTATTCTGGCAGAAGATGTGGATATTCGCGCATTATCAACAGAAGTAGCAGGCGGGTTTGTAGGATGTACAGCAGGTATCTATGCAGTGGCTGAAGGAGAAGAGGCAGATGGATATGCCATGTTTAAGAGCCTTTCTTATGAGGAAAGAGAAGGCAAGTGAATGTGGCAGTTATTTTGTGGTCGATGTACTCTGAGTCTTATATCGTAACAGACATCCGGGATATTTTTCTTTTTGGTGATCTGTTTTTTAAAAAGGAGAAACAATTGTGAGTGATTTTTTTAATTGGGATAATAAATTCATGACTGCAATGTCAAAGGCCAGCGATGCAATCCTTTTAGGTATTCTTTGGATTGCATGCTGTCTCCCGATCGTTACAGTTGGAGCATCGTCCGCTGCGTTTTACTATGCATATCACAAGGCAGTTCGGCAGAGAAGGGGATATGCCTGGAAAGAGTTTTTCAGCGCCTTTAAATCAAACTTTAAATCTGCTATCATCATTTGGCTTATTATTTTGGGCCTGTATCTTGTGACCGGAATGGATTGTTATATTTTGTATACGTCATTGGAAACCATGGATCACGCATTGTTTTTGCTGCTGATGATCATGATCGTGATTGCCTTAATAACGATATGGGGAATCTACGTGTTTCCGTATCTGGCGCGTTTCGAAAATACTACGAAAGTGATCATAAAAAACAGTATAGCGGTTATGGTCATGAATAAATCATGGTCATTATTGCTTCTCGTGATTTTTGTGGCAGCGGCAGCGCTGTTTCTTCTGGTTCCGCCGGCTGCAATTTTTGTGCCAGCCTTTTACATGTGGGTGGATAACAAAATTTTAGAACGGATTTTCCGGAAATACATGAGAAAAGAAGATTTAGAAAAACAGATAGAATTGGACAGAGCAAAATCTGGTATGATTTAAGCGATAACTTTGATTTTGCAAATTCTATCGTTTCATTTAATTACTGTCAGGAAGGAGCAGATATGCGAAAAAAAAGGACCAGCAATGCGTTAAAAGGGATTGCGAGTTGTATGATCTGTGCATGGTCTTTATGTGCCTGCGGAAATGTTGCCGAGGATTCATCGGACCGTAAAGTAATGGAAGAGAGCAAAGCAGCAGAATATGAAGCTTTGTTTGATGAAATTGAGGCGATTACGCCGTACAAATCATTGAGCAATACCAATCCGATCATGACTCAGAGATTTGGTGCAGATCCATACGCTATGGTTTATAAGGATCGGGTTTATTTCTATATGACCGGAGATACTTTTGAATATGATGCAGATGGAAGTGTAACGGAGAATACTTATGGAAAGATCAATACCATCAGCGTAGTTTCAACAACGGATATGGTGAACTTTGAAGATCATGGTACAGTATATGCAGCGGGTTCCAAAGGAGCTGCTAAATGGGCAGCTAATTCTTGGGCTCCGGCAGCGGCATGGAAAGAAATCGATGGAGAAGTAAAATTTTTCCTGTATTTTGCAAATTCCGGCGGAGGGATTGGCGTATTGACTTCGGATAGTCCGACAGGACCCTTTGAGGATCCGTTAGGAGAAGCGTTGATCAACAATCATACACCGAATTGTGCAGATGTCATATGGATTTTTGATCCTGCAGTTCTGGTGGATGATGACGGAAGAGCATATCTTTATTTTGGCGGAGGTGTTCCTGAGGGGCAGGCTGCCAATCCTGGGACAGCCAGAGTGGTGGAACTGGGAGAAGATATGATCAGCATTGCAGGTGAGCCGGTAATCATAGATGCGCCTTATGTATTTGAGGATTCCGGTATACATAAATACAATAATAAGTATTATTACACCTATTGCTCCAACTGGGATGTGGATCAGGCGGGAACAGATCAATACGGGTTCGAAAGCGGAGAAATTGTGTGCATGGAAAGCGAAAGTCCATTGGGACCGTTCACCATAAAAGAAACCATTTTAGAGAATCCGGGGAAATATTTCGGATTAGGCGGAAACAATCATCATTGTGTGTTTTCTTTTAAGGATCATTGGTATATTACCTATCACACCAGAGTATTGGAAGGAAATATGGGGATTGAAAAGGGGTATCGCTGTACTCATATTGATTCTTTTACCATGCAGAAGGATGGCAGTATTGGTCTGATAGATCAGACCCTTCAGGGCAGAGAACAGTTATCTTATGTGGATGCCTATCAGCGTCATAGTGCAACGGAAGTGGCAGTGATGAGCGGTATGAGTACAGTAGCAGGAGATGCAGTTACTGATTTCTATGGTTCGGGAACCATGGCGCTCGGAAAAATCCAAACAGGTTCTTTTGTTAAGGTACAGGGTGTGGATTTCGGGGAAGGAGCACCTTCCAAATGGATCGCAGAGATTAAGAATGCAAATGGAGAAGTTGGAGTGATACAGCTTCGTGCAGATGGATTAAATGGAGATATACTGGGCTATCTGACCATCGATGCCAATACCGGTACAAATTATGCAGAATTTGAGACAAATTTGAATACCGGTATTACAGGTGTACATGATGTGTATATGATTTTCTATGGAGAGGAATATGAGGTGTTATCCTGGCAGTTTGAAAAATAAATAGGGATTAATTGTAAGGAGAGGGAAAGTTATGGCGTATTTACTAAGTTATACTCGTTTACCTGTCGACAGTGTAATTTATGATCCGAGACTGGCATACAGTATGCACCTGGCGATCAGTGAGGACGGTGAAAATTACCAGGCGCTGAATCACAATTCCGGTGTACTGTTTGTGAAGGCAACCGAGAATGAAGATGGTTCTTTGACACCATGGAGTTTGAAAAATCCTGTGATCCTGGAATTGAAAGATGGAGGTTTTGGAGTAGTAGCCGAAAGAATCGGCGCCGATGGAGAAGAGGATACGGAAAGCGCAGGAAAGTTTCTTTATTTTACCACAAAAGACTTTTTGGATTATACAGAAGTAGGATTTCTGTCGAAAGAAGAAGCGGAAGAAAAGAAAAGAGAAGGCAATGCAGACCGTATGAAAGTACCTGCAGCAGAAAAATTGGAAATTCAAGGGGTTGTTCCGCAGAATGTCCTTGAGATTTCAGAAAGCGTGGCGGACAGACTGCGTAAAAAACTTCTGACGCCGGTAAACTGTGGTATGGAGTTCCCTGAGCAGGTAGAGGCATCCAGTGCAGAAGAACTGGAAAAATATCGGGCCATGGCTTTCTATACAGATGGTACAAAGGTAGCGAAAAGAGTGGATTGGGACTTGAGTACCGTGGATTTTGCAGTGCCGGGAACGTATAAGATAAAGGGAAACGTGCATCAGGAACATTTTGAATTTCCGATTGCGTTTTATCGTGCCGATCCTTGTGTGGCGAAGTGGAAGAATAAATATTATTTTATTGCAACGAATGATGCGGACGATAATCATACGCTTTATATCAGAGAAGCGGATACGATTCCGGAGCTGGTAAATGCAGAAGAAAAACTGATTTTGGATTCCACGACTTACCCTCATGTTGGAAATCTGCTCTGGGCACCGGAGTTTCATGAGATAAATGGTAAGCTTTATATTTTCCATGCAGCTACTCCGGATGAATTTTTCAAAGAAGAAAGCCATGTAATGGAATTGCGTGAAGGCGGAAATCCTTCCTGTAAGGAAGATTGGTCTGAGCCGAAGAGAGTCGTATGTCCGGACGGCAGTGATCTTTGTGAAGCGGGTAAAGAAATTACGTTGGATATGACTTGTTTTGAATGGGAAGGAGATTATTATGTAATCTGGTCCCAGAGACAATTTCTGCCGAAAGATTTAGGGGCGTGGCTCTATATTGCAAAGCTGAATCCACAGGAACCCTGGAAATTATTGACAGACCCGGTGGTGTTATTGAAGCCGGATTACGGATGGTCCAACAATCATACCTTTGTAGTGGAAGGACCTTTTGCGCTTCCGCGGGAGAATAAACTGTATGTGACCTTCTCAGGAGCGGCAATCGATACTTCTTATGTAGTAGGATTATTAAGTATCGAAAAAGGAAAGGATTTGTTACAGCCTGAAAACTGGAAGCAGGGAAATTATCCGATCCTGACTGCAAGAAGTGTAGAAAGCGAGTATGGTACCGGACATAATGCTTATGTGACCGACGAGGATGGCACCGTTTGGAATACCTATCATGCACGCCCGGGAGTGGAAGGAGTAAGAAGCAGCGGCATCCGCAGAGTGCATTTTGATATCGACGGAGCGCCGATGCTGGATGTGACGGAAGAATTGGATCTGTCAGAAGCGTTTGCACAGGTAGAGACGTGTGTCGTCGTGCGGTAAGCCCTGAAACAGATGAGACGCGCTGGATGTGTCGTGGTTACGTAAACGGGAGGTGTGTAATGAAAGAAATCGCAGGGAAAAAAGTAATACTGACAGAGGGTGAGTTTCTCCGTCGTGAAGAAGCAAACAAACGTTATTTGATGAAGCTTGAGACTCCTTATTTATTACGCAGCTATTTACATGAGGCAGGCAGATATTCCGGGAGAGGACCTGATGCAGAAGCCTTTGGAGGCTGGGAAGATCTCAGCTGCCAGCTAAGAGGACATTTCCTGGGACATTGGTTGTCGGCAGCGGCGCTGCATTATCAGGAAACGGAAGATGTAGAGTTAAAAGCAAAAACAGAAGTCATTCTGAAAGAACTGGAGCTTTGCCAAAAAGATAACGGCGGAGAATGGGTATGCCCGATTCCGGAAAAATATTTGTACTGGATAGGAAAGGGAAGGAACATCTGGGCGCCGCAATACAATATTCATAAGCTTTTTATGGGGCTGATCGATGTATATCGAATGATGGAACAGCCAAAGGCGCTTTCCATAGCAGATAAACTGGCGGATTGGTTTTATCGATGGAGCGGCAGATATACCAGGGAAGAGTTTGACGATATTCTGGATATGGAAACCGGCGGTATGCTTGAGGTTTGGGCAGACTTATATGAAATTACGGGTCAGGAAAAATATAAGATTCTGATGCAGCGGTATTATAGGAGCAGATTGTTTGAACCACTATTGGAGGGAAAAGATGTATTGACAAATATGCATGCCAATACTACGATTCCGGAAGTCCTTGGCTGTGCCAAAGCGTATGAGGTCACAGGAGAAGAAAAATGGCTGCATATTGTTGAACAATATTGGAAGTGTGCGGTTATAGACAGGGGATGTTTTGCTACAGGTGGCCAGACGCAGGGAGAAATCTGGACACCTATGAAAAAACTGAAAGCAAGACTTGGTGATAAAAATCAGGAACATTGTACCGTTTATAACATGATACGTTTGGCAGAATTTTTGTTTCGGCAGACGAAGGATCCTGCCTATATGCATTACATTGAATACAATGTTCAGAATGGTATTATGGCTCAAACGTATTGCCCGGAAGGCGGTCTGTTAACTTATTTTTTGCCGATGAAAGCTGCAAGCAGGAAGGAATGGGCCGGAGAAAGAGACAGTTTCTTCTGTTGTCATGGAACTATGGTACAGGCGAATGCTGCATGGAACCATCGTTTGTATTATCAGGAAGATGATCACTTGTATGTGACTATGTATGCCGATTCGCAAGTGTCTTTTGAAATGCAGGGCCGGAAGATTTGCCTTACACAGAATCAGGATTATATGAACGGAAGTCTGATGACCTGTTCGGAAAACAATGCCAAACAGACCATAAATGAAACAGTCAGTGCTTATGCGAATAAACCTGATTTCAGAAAATATGTTTTTACAATACATACACAGGAAGACACCCCATTTCATTTGATGCTTCGCATACCAGACTGGATCAGGGAAGACGCAATGGTTTACATAAACGATGATCTGTATGTAAAGACCAATAATACCGCGAAATTTGTCGCGATAAACAGGGTTTGGAGGAACGATGACAAAGTGACCGTACTGCTTCCGATCGGATTAAAATTTATCCCTCTGCCGGATGATGCGTCCATGGGAGCCTATCGGTATGGAGCCGATGTACTGGCAGGTATTACAGAGAAAGAACGTATCTTAAAGTTGGAGACGGAGAAACCGGAAGATGAGCTTTCTGCTGATACCGAACGGCAGTGGGGAGAGTTCCGTACCTTTTACCGGACAGAAAATCAGGATCCGGGTATTAGTTTCAAAAAGCTGAATGAGATTGGTAACGAACCATATCAGATCTATTTTAAAGTGAAATAAAGCATATGAGGTCCAAATACTCCAAGGAATGTCTGGACCTTATTTTTAACTTCTTATTTTTTACCTTCTCTGCAGGGCAAAGGTTTTTATTGTGCAATTAATATTTCTAACTATAAATGAGCAAATATCGAATTTTGCACAAACTTATCCCACAAACTTAAA
>CAJMSZ010000032.1 GCA_905216215.1 uncultured bacterium
GTTACGCAGCTCAGCTCGTAAGAGGAAATGTATTTGAAGTAGCAAAAGAAGAATTCAAAGCAGCTAAGAAAGCTGGATTCAAGGAAATCTGCGAATCTGTAAAAGCAAAACCAGTAGCTGCTGCTGAAGATGTAAAAGAACCACCAAAGGAAATTGTAACATCTCAGATTCCTGGTGTAGAAGTTATGGACCTTGAAGATGCTGTAAAAGCTCTCTGGAAGATTAACATCTACGCTGAAAGTGGAATGGGTTGTACAGGACCTATCATCCGTGTTTCTGATGCTAACCTTGCAAAGGCAGAAGAAGAACTTAAGAAATGTGGATATGTTGGCTAGGTTTATCTAGAACATAATAAAAAGCGTTGATTCTGAAAAGAATCGACGCTTTTTTTCTTGATTTTTAAAATAAAAGAGAGTATGATGGCATTTGAATTTAATTAGAATTTAAGGAAAGCAGAAAGGGCTGGCATATATGGATGCACAATTATTGATGAAAACTGCTGCTTTGGCAGGGGAATTGATGTTATGCAGTGGAGCTGAAACATACCGTGTAGAAGATACAATGCATCATATTTTAAAAACAGCAGACAATTTGGAAATGGCTGAGGTGCTTGTTATTATGACCGGAATCACAGCAACTATTAAGCAAAAAGATGAGAATGTCATATCGATTGTCAAGAGAGTTAACAGCAGATCGACGAATATGAGCCTTATTATGGAAGTAAACGATATTTCCAGAAGGTACTGCGGGGAAGAAATTACATTAGAAGAAGCATATAAGGAATTATCCGGTTTGAAGAAGAATATTTATTCACGATTGGAGAACCGGTTAGGAGTATTAGGAATCTGTGTGGGATTTGCTATTTTCTTCGGTGGTGGTATCCGGGAGATGCTGGTAACCTTACTTGTAGGTCTGGTATTGACCGGATGTATGACAATTGGAGAAAAGATGCAATTTCATGCGTTTTTGCAGGATGTATTTGGAGCATTTGGAATTGCGGTAAGCAGTCTGCTTTTAAGTAATTTAGTAAAAGTGAATCTGGATACGGTCATTATTTCCTCTATTATGCCTATGGTACCCGGAGTGGCAATTACGAATGCGGTACGAGATACCTTACAAGGGGATTATCTTTCCGGAAGTGCAAGAGTATTGGAAGCTTTTTTGAAAGCGGCCGGAATAGCAGTGGGAATTGCCATAGGTTTATTGTTAATGGGCGTAGCAGGTTTTTAAGGAGGTAGATGAAAAATGCAGACATTCATTCGGGTTGCAGGCGCATTCTTAAGTATCTTCGGGTTTGCTGTTTATCTAGAAACACCGAAGAAACATTTGCTAAAATCAGGATTTGTAGGAGCAGTTAGCGGAATTGTATATTTATTCTGTATGAAAGTATGGAACGGAGAGGTGCTGGCATCTTTTATTACAACATTGGCCGTGTCTCTAGTGTCTAATATTTTTGCGCGGAAGTATAAAACACCGGTAACATTATTTCTGGTAGCAGGAATTCTGCCGATTGTTCCGGGGGCAGGAATGTACCGGACGGTACATTTTATTTTGAATAATGACGAAGCAATGGTGGCATATTATCTGACCCAGACGCTGGAAATTGCAGGAGTCATAGCACTGGCTATTTTTATTGTGGACTCTATCTTCCGTGGTGCGAGCCATGGGGAGTGGAAACAGCAGTCTATGAAATATGTACGGAAAGTTCACTTGAAGTAGATAGGGGAATGTGGTAGTATTGTAAAGGATGTAGATTTATATATAGGAAAGGAATGTGTAAAATGAGTAAAGTAAGAACGAGATTTGCACCAAGTCCAACAGGAAGAATGCATGTTGGAAATCTTAGAACCGCATTATATGCATATCTTATCGCTAAGCATGAAGGCGGTGATTTTATGCTTAGAATAGAGGATACCGATCAGGAACGTTTTGTAGAAGGTGCTCTGGAGATTATATATAGAACGTTGGAAAAGACTGGCCTTGTACATGACGAAGGACCGGATAAGGATGGTGGATACGGACCATATGTCCAGAGTGAACGTCAGGCGGCTGGAATTTATATGAAGTATGCGAAGCAGCTGATCGAGCAGGGAAATGCATATTATTGCTTCTGTGACAAAGAACGTCTGGAATCATTAAAAACTTCTGTTTCCGAAGACGGCACACAAATTGTGAATTATGATAAGCACTGTCTGCATTTAAGTAAGGAAGAAGTAGAGGCGAATCTGGCCGCAGGTAAACCATATGTTATCCGTATTAATATGCCTACAGAGGGAACGACTACTTTCCATGACGAAATTTATGGCGATATTACCGTTCCAAATGCAGAATTGGATGATATGATTCTGATTAAGTCAGATGGATATCCAACCTATAACTTTGCAAATGTAGTTGATGACCATTTGATGGGAATTACACATGTAGTTCGTGGAAATGAATATTTATCTTCCGCACCAAAATATAATCAGCTTTACAAAGCATTTGGCTGGGAAGTACCGGTTTATGTGCATTGTCCTCTGATTACAGATGAGACACATAAGAAGCTCAGCAAGCGCTCCGGACATTCTTCCTACGAAGATTTACTCGATCAGGGTTACTTAAGTGAGGCAATTGTAAATTATGTTGCATTGCTTGGATGGTGTCCTCAGGATAACAGAGAGATTTTTTCTCTGGAAGAACTGGTAGCTGCTTTTGATTATCATCATATGAGCAAATCGCCTGCCGTTTTTGATACTACAAAGTTGAAATGGATGAATGGTGAATATTTGAAAGCAATGGATTTTGACCGCTTCTATGAGATGGCAGAACCATATATTAAAGAAGTAATTACAAAAGATTATGACTTGAAGAAGATTGCAGCGCTTGTTCAAAGTCGTATTGAAATCTTCCCTGATATCAAAGACCAGATTGATTTCTTTGAAGAAGTGCCAGAATATGATACTGCAATGTATTGCCATAAGAAGATGAAGACAACAGAAGAATCTTCTCTTGAAGTGCTGAAAGAAATTCTTCCGAAATTTGAAGCCTGTGATGATTATAGTAATGATACATTGTTTGCGCTTATGAAAGAATTCGTGACTGAAAAAGGATGTAAGAATGGTTATGTAATGTGGCCGGTCAGAACCGCTGTATCTGGAAAACAGAATACACCTGGTGGTGCAACAGAGATTATGGAAATACTTGGAAAAGAAGAATCTGTTGTACGAATCAAAAATGCAATTGCATTATTAGAAAAATAGGAATGTTCTATGAAACTGAATAAAGAGCAGAATGATGCTGTATTTCACGGAGAAGGACCATGTATGGTCCTTGCTCCTCCGGGTTCGGGGAAAACCCTGGTGATTACTCGGAGAGTACAGCATCTTATTGAGAAAGTGCATATTCCACCGGAAAAAATATTGGTTATAACCTTTACACGTTATGCAGCAAGGGAAATGAAGGAGCGTTTTGAAAAACTGGTAAATGGAATGAATTATCCGGTTACCTTTGGAACCTTTCATAGTGTGTTTTACAGTATTTTGAAGCAGGAATATGGGATTAACAGTCATCATTTATTATCAGAACAAGAAAGTCTCATCATATTAAAAGAGTCCTTAAACCAGACCTATATTGAATCGGATGTGCAAGTAGAAGACGAAGAAGAGCTACTCAGGGATATTGCACAGGAGATTGGGGTTGTGAAGAATGGACTTTATCGTCTGGATGAATTCCACAGTCAACATTTGAATACGGATGAATTTACAGAACTGTTTCGGGCATATGAATCAAAGAAAAAGCAGGTACATAAATTTGATTTTGATGATATGCTTGTTCAGTGTTATGCACTTTTTCGAAAATATTCCTCAGTGCTCCATAAGTGGCAAAGGGTATTCCGTTATATTTTGATTGATGAATTTCAGGATATCAACAAAGTGCAATATGAAGTGATTAAGATGCTTGCACTGCCGGAAAATAATCTGTTTGTTGTTGGGGATGATGATCAGTCGATTTATGGATTTCGGGGTTCTGATCCAGAATTTATGCAGGATATGCGGAAAGATTTTCCCAACCTTTCTGTGATTCCTCTTTCTTATAATTACCGTTCCACAGAGTATATTGTGGGTGCAGCGTCAAGGGTGATTTTTCATAATGAGAAACGTCTTAGGAAACAGGTGATGGCATTTAAAGATAAAGGGAAATCTGTGCATATTCAAGAGGTCAGGGACCAGGCAGAAGAATGTGAGTATGTGGTTTCTGAGCTTGCAAAGAAACTGCAGGAAGGATGGAAACCCTGTGAAATTGCAGTGCTATATCGTGCAGGTATTCATGCGCGTATGCTTACAGAAATGCTGAAAGACAGACAGATTTCTTTTCAGATGAAAGAGTATGTTCCTAATTTCTATAAGCACTTTATTGTGAAAGATATGTTGGCGTATATGCAGCTTGCTATGGGAAAACGAGACCGACATTTGTTTCTACTTATTTGTAACCGCCCGGTTCGGTATTTGGCGAGAAATGCAATGTCTGGTGAAAAGATCTCCTTTGAAGATTTGAGAAGATTTTATTGCGATAAAGAGTGGATGCAGGATATTATTGACCAGTTTGACATAGATATCCGCATGATACAGAATATGGCACCATATGCGGCAGTGCAATATATTCGGAAACGCATTGGGTATGATGATTTTTTGAAAAAATATTGTGAAGAAAAAGGGATTCCGTTGCAGCAATGCATGGAGGTACTGCAGGAATTTGAAATTCGGTGTAAACAGTATCAGAACTATCAGGATTTATTAGAGCATGTCAGAGTTTACACAGAGGAATTGGAGGAACAGGAAAAACGAAAGGGATATAAGCAGTCTGTAGAAGATGAAAAAATACAACTGATGACAATGCATGCCGCGAAAGGGCTGGAATTTCGCGCTGTTTTTATTATTCACGCTAATGAAGGAGATATCCCGTATCAAAAGGCAAAATCCGTGAAGAATTTGGAGGAAGAAAGAAGATTATTCTATGTAGGAATGACAAGAGCAAAGGAAGAGCTGCGTATTTCTTATTATGTCGAAAATAATGGAAACAGGGTGGAACGCTCTCGTTTTGTAGATGAGATTCTTGGTAGAAAAAAGAAAGGATAAAAAATCAAGACAGGCAACATACTGCCTGTCCTGATATTAGAAATATCCATTAGAAAAATTTCCGGCTTTACGGTATGGGAAGAGACCTATTCTTATTCGATGACTTCGTTGAATTCCTGTGTGTCAAGCCATTCATCGAACTTATCTACGGCAATCTCGTACTCGTCATCATCTTCGATGTTGATGATTTCGTGGTCATTTCCACCAGTGGTATCGCGGACGAAACGGTAAATCCATACGTCACCGTCTTCATTTTCTCCATTTTCATCGAGAGGAAGAAGAACGATATATTCTTTGTCTTCAATCTCGTATGTAGTAATGATAGAGCATTCCACTTCTTTGTTGTCATCTAAGGTAAGTGTAACTACTTCAGTTTCCAATAACTGTTCATTTTCCATGGTTAATCTCCTTTACGGTTTTCTAATTTACACTGTATCAGAGTATGGCAGGATTTGCAAGAGGAAAAACTATTGACATTGTTAATAAAAAAGTTAAAATAAATAAAAGAAAGATTTTAAAGTTGAGGAGAAAGATTATGTCAAAGCGTTTATGGGCATTTTTACTTATTATAAGTACCATGTGTATGACATTTACAGGATGTAAGAAACAAGTGGGAACCAGTGAAGATAATGCCAATATACATGAAGAAGAGAATACAGAAATGGAGCATTTTACTTATGGATTTAGCTGTATGACAATGGAAAATCCATATTATATCACGCTGGAGCAGTCAATTAGGGAAGAGCTTGAAGCCGGAGGGCATACTTTGATTTCGAAAGACCCGGCAATGGATGCACAGCTTCAGAATGAACAGATTGATCAGATGATTTCTGAGGGCATTGATGCAATTTTCCTTTGTCCGGTTTCGTGGGAAGCGATTACACCGGCTCTTGAAAAGCTAAAGCAGGCAGAAGTGAAAATTATCAATGTTGATTCAGAAGTAAAGAATATGGATTACATAGACGCCTATGTGGGATCGGATAATTATGAGGCAGGTGTCATCTGTGGAAATGATTTGATAGAAAAATGCCCGAATGGTGGGAAGATTGCGATTCTGGAGAGCCCTTCATTGAATTCCATCAATGAACGTATTACAGGATTTGAGGAAACAATTGCCGGAAAAGGATTTGAGGTGGCTGCACGTTATGATGTGTCTGGAGATTTAAATAAGGCAAGAGAGGCTGCAGTCAAGCTGTTTGAAGAATATGATGACCTTGTAGCAATAATGTGCGGAAATGATCAGATTGCATTAGGCACACTTGTGGCTGCAAATGCAGGAAATATTTCTAATGTTATGATTTACGGTGTTGATGGTTCACCGGATTTGAAAAAGGAATTAAAAAAACAGGGGACTCTGATTCGTGGAACTTGTGCCCAGTCACCGATTACTATGGGAAAAGATGCGGCAAAAGTAGGTGTACAGATACTTTCTGGGGAGTCTTATGAAAAGGAAATATATGAAGAGGTATTTTTCATCGACGCAGACAATGTAGATATGTACGGTGTGGATGGCTGGCAGTAGCGAGAGAAAGTGGGAATAAAAATGAATGGCTGGAAACATTTTTGTACAATTACGAGGCATAAATATCTTGTAATGAAGCATTGCTTTAAAGTGGGATTGTACTGGCAGGGACTGGTACATGATATGTCGAAATATTCCTGGGCAGAATTTTCTGTAGGATGTAAGTATTATCAGGGGACACGAAGTCCTAATAATGCAGAGCGTGAAATAAAGGGATATTCTTCTGCCTGGCTACATCATAAAGGAAGAAACAAGCATCATTATGAATATTGGATTGATTACAGTTTGACAAAACCCGGACTTGCCGGTATGAAGATGCCGAAAAAATATGTAGTAGAAATGTTTATGGATAGAGTTGCTGCATCTAAGAATTATCTCAAGGACCAGTATAAGGATGATTCTGCATTACAGTATTATCTGAGTGGGCTGGAACATCAGGTGATGCATGATGATACAAGAAAACTATTAGAAGACATGTTATATATGCTGGCTGAAAAGGGGGAGAAAGAGACCTTCGCCTATATTAGGAATCAGGTTCTGGCAACAAAAGATTATTAGGAAAATCATGATTTGGACAGTGATTTGCAATAAAGAAAGGTAAAACAGATGGAATTGAAAGAGTTGTTAACTATTGATATTACGAAGGAAGCACCGGTGCAGGAGCCTGACAGACAGTATTATTATATGGCAAAGGCAAGGAGTTATGTTGCACAAAAATCACAGGAAATTGGACATCCACTGACCTTTCATGTGACGACTTTCGGGTGTCAGATGAATGCGAGGGACTCAGAAAAACTGGTAGGTATTCTGGAACAAATTGGATATGAAGAAGAGGCAGATGAAGAAGAGGCAGATTTTGTTATCTATAACACCTGTACAGTCCGTGAAAATGCAAATAAACGTGTATATGGACGTCTGGGGCAGCTCAGCCGCAAGAAAAAGGAAAAGCCATATATGTTTATTGGACTTTGCGGTTGTATGATGCAGGAACCGGAAGTGGTTGAGAAGATTAAAAAGAGTTATCGGTTTGTAGATTTAATTTTTGGTACACATAACATATTTAAGTTTGCGGAACTGATTGCTACCCGTTTTGAGTCAGAACGTATGGTAATTGATATCTGGAAAGATACGGACAAGATTGTGGAAGATCTTCCGAGTGAACGAAAATTCTCCTTCAAGTCAGGTGTTAATATTATGTTTGGATGTAATAATTTTTGTAGCTACTGTATTGTTCCATATGTACGAGGCAGAGAGAGAAGCAGAAATCCAAAAGATATTATCCGAGAAATTGAACGTCTGGTGGCAGATGGAGTTGTGGAAGTTATGCTTCTTGGACAGAATGTGAACTCTTATGGAAAAACATTAGAAGAGCCAATGAGCTTTGCACAGCTCTTACAGGAAGTGGAAAAGATTGAAGGACTGGAACGGATTCGTTTTATGACTTCTCATCCGAAGGACTTATCGGATGACCTGATTGAAGTGATGAGTAAGTCAAAAAAAATCTGCAAACATCTGCATTTGCCGATTCAGTCTGGAAGTACGAATATTCTTACTAAAATGAACAGACGTTATACCAAAGAACATTATTTAGAGCTGGTTCGAAAAATTCGTGCAGCAATTCCGGATATTTCCCTGACTACAGATATTATTGTAGGTTTTCCGGGAGAGACAGAAGAAGATTTTCAGGAGACAATGGATGTGGTCAGAAAGGTGCGATATGACAGTGCGTTTACATTTATTTATTCAAAACGTACGGGAACACCTGCTGCTGCCATGGAAAACCAGGTGCCTGAAGATATTGTAAAAGACCGGTTTGACCGCCTGTTAAAAGAAGTACAGGGAATTTCGGCTGAAGTATGCTCTGTGCATGAAGGAACAGTTCAGGAAGTTCTGGTAGAGAGTATGAATGATCATGATGCCAATCTGGTAACAGGACGTATGAGCAATAATTTGCTTGTACATTTTCCGGGAAGTGAAGAATTGATTGGTAAGCTGGTAAATGTTCATCTTACTGAGGCAAAAGGATTTTATTATATCGGAGAGATGGTTTAAAATAGTAAAAAATGTCCACACTATGTAGAAAATAAACATAGTGAGGGCATTTTTTTGATGAAAAGAAAAATAGCAATGCATGCGAAAAAAATAAGTGAATTCTGGTTCTTCTGGGGGCTTGGAGGAGGCCTTTATTATGGAATAGAGATGCTTTTTCGAGGATTTTCTCATTGGAGTATGTTCTGCGTGGGAGGGGGTGTGCTGTGCTTTTGCGTTTTTCAGGGCACCGAAATGAAATGGAGTGAACCACTGTGGGTTCAGGTATTACGGGGAAGTCTTTTTACAGTATCATTAGAATTTATTACAGGTATTATTGTAAATAAATGGTGGAAACTGGAGGTCTGGAATTACTCAGACCAGCCATTTGAACTTTGGGGACAGATTTGCCTTCCATTTACCGTTTTATTTTCCGGACTTATTTGCATTGCTATCTGGGGAGGCGGATATTTGGCATTCTGGTTGTTTAAAGAACCACGACCAAATTTGTTTATCTTGTAAAAAAATTGTGTTATACTAATAAAGTATGTAAAAAAATAGAAACGGAGAGAGAAGCATGGCTGAATTAACTCCTATGATGCAACAATATATGAACACAAAGAAAGATTATCCTGACTGTATTTTGTTTTACAGATTAGGTGACTTTTATGAAATGTTTTTTGATGATGCATTGACCGCGTCAAAAGAATTGGAAATTACATTAACCGGAAAGAACTGCGGAATGGAAGAACGGGCACCTATGTGCGGTGTGCCCTATCATGCAGTAGATGGATATTTAAATCGTCTGGTGTCCAGAGGATATAAAGTAGCAATTTGTGAGCAGGTAGAAGATCCGAAGCTTGCAAAGGGGATTGTGAAACGAGAGGTTGTCCGGATTGTCACACCGGGAACCAATCTGGATATGCAGGCACTGGATGAGTCGAAGAATAACTATATCATGTGTATCGTGTATACCGGGGAACATTATGGACTGTCGGTGGCTGATGTTACTACTGGAGAATATATGGTGACAGAATTGGATTCCTCTGCAAAACTGATGGATGAGATTTATAAATTCGTTCCATCAGAAATTATTTGTAACGAATCATTGTATGTGAGCGGAATTCCTTTTGATGATTTGAAAAACCGGCTTGGAATCGTGATTTATTCATTGGATGCGTGGTATTTTGATGATGCAATTTGCAGACAGACTTTGCAGGAGCATTTTAAAGTACAGTCTTTGGATGGCCTCGGACTGGCTGATTACGATGGTGGGGTGCTTGCCTCCGGTGCATTGTTGAAATATTTGGAAGAAACGCAGAAAAATTCACTAAGTCATTTGAGTAAGCTGACAAGATACACCACTGGGAATTTTATGGTTCTGGACAATTCTACAAGACGTAATTTGGAATTGGTGGAAACATTAAGGGAAAAGCAAAAACGGGGATCCCTTTTGTGGGTTCTGGATAAAACGAAAACCTCAATGGGAGCCAGAATGCTCCGTAAATATGTAGAGCAGCCTTTGATTGAAAAAGAAATGGTTCAAAAAAGATTGGATGCTGTTGAGGAGCTGGTAAATCATGCTATTAACCGGGAGGAAATGCGGGAGTACTTAGGACCCGTATATGATTTGGAACGAATTGGTGGAAAGATTACATATCAGACAGCAAATCCAAGAGATTTGATTGCTTTTCAGACATCACTTTCTATGTTGCCACCTATTAAATGCATATTAGGCGATATGAAATCAGAGCTTCTGAAAGACGTGTACGATGAAATGGACACGATGGAAGAATTGTGTAAACTTATAGAGAGTGCGATTATAGAAGAACCGCCTCTGGCTATGAAAGATGGAGGAATTATAAAAGAGGGATACAACGAAGAAGTGGATCGGCTCAGAAAAGCAAAATCGGATGGAAAGAGCTGGCTTGCCGACTTGGAGTCAAAAGAACGGGAAAAGACCGGTATTAAAAATCTCCGTATTCGATATAATAAAGTCTTCGGTTATTATCTGGAGGTGACGAATTCATTCAAGGAACAGGTGCCGGATTATTATGTGCGGAAACAGACTCTGGCAAATGCAGAACGGTATATTATACCTGAGTTAAAAGAACTGGAAGATACGATTCTTGGTGCAGAGGATAAGCTTTGTGCATTGGAATATGAATTGTATTCTGAGATTCGTAATACCATTGCATCTGAGATTGTACGTGTGCAGAAGACAGCAAAGGCGATTGCAGAGCTGGATGTGCTTGCATCCCTTGCTGTTGTGGCAGAAAAGAACCATTATGTACGTCCCAAAATAAATGAAAAGGGAATGATTGATATTAAAGATGGCAGGCATCCGGTTGTCGAAAAAATGATTCCCAATGATTTGTTTATTGCGAATGATACGTATTTAGATGATAAGAAGAATCGGATTTCGATTATAACTGGACCGAATATGGCAGGTAAATCTACCTATATGAGACAAACCGCCTTGATTGTGTTGATGGCACAGATTGGTTCTTTTGTTCCCGCTTCTTCAGCAAATGTCGGAATGGTAGACCGTATTTTTACTCGTGTAGGTGCTTCGGATGACTTGGCATCAGGACAGAGTACTTTTATGGTAGAAATGAATGAAGTGGCCAATATTCTTCGAAATGCCACCAGTAAAAGTTTGCTGATTTTGGATGAAATTGGTCGTGGAACAAGCACTTTTGACGGACTTAGTATTGCGTGGGCAGTTGTAGAGCACATCAGTGACAGTAAACTCTTGGGAGCAAAGACATTATTTGCAACGCATTACCATGAACTTACCGAGTTGGAAGGAAAGATTGATAATGTTAATAACTATTGCATTGCTGTAAAGGAAAAAGGGGATGATATTGTATTCCTGCGTAAAATTGTAAAAGGTGGTGCGGATAAGAGTTATGGTATTCAGGTTGCCAAATTGGCTGGAGTACCGGATTCCGTGATTCAGCGTGCAAAAGAAATCGTAGAAGAACTAATAGACACGGACATTACGGGGAGAATCAAAGATATTGCGGTTCAGGGGCATGAAACTAAGAAAAAAAAGACAAAACCTTTAGATGATGTGGATATGGCGCAAATGTCATTATTCGATACTGTAAAAGACGCAGATGTTTTAGAGGAACTCCGTCAACTGGATGTGAGCAATATGACACCAATGGATGCTATGAATAAGTTGTATCAGTTACAGAATAAATTAAAGAATCGTTGGTAAGAGAAAAGAACGGAAAGGAAGTATAATGCCACATATTGAATTATTGGATCAAATTACAATTGATAAGATAGCAGCAGGAGAGGTGGTGGAAAGACCAGCTTCTGTGGTGAAGGAACTGGTTGAAAATGCCATTGACGCAGGGGCCAGTGCGGTTGTTGTTGAAATAGAAGATGGCGGAATAACACTCATGAGAATCAGTGATAATGGCTGCGGCATTGAACAGTCAGATGTGAGAAAGGCGTTTTTGCGACATTCTACCAGTAAAATCCGTTCTGCGGAAGATTTGGCACATGTTGCTTCGCTGGGCTTCCGTGGTGAAGCGCTCTCCAGTATTTCGGCGGTAGCCCAAGTAGAGTTAATCACCAAAACCAGAGAAGAATTATTTGGTACGAAATATGTGATAGAAGGTGGAAAAGAAAAGAAATTAGAAGAAGTGGGAGCACCGGATGGTACCAGTTTTTTTGTGCGGCAGCTTTTTTATAATACACCGGCCAGACGAAAATTTTTGAAAACACCTATGACGGAGGCGGGGCATATCAGTGATCTGCTGACCAGACTGGCACTTTCCCATCCGGAGATTTCCATTGAATTTATTAACAACAAGCAGTCGAAACTGCATACATCAGGAAACGGGCAAATGAAGGATGCTATTTATCATATTTACGGTCGGGAAATTGCCAATAACCTGCTGCCGCTTGAGTTTGAAAAAAATGGTATTAAATTGGAAGGATTTCTGGGAAAACCAGTGATATCCCGTGGTAATAGAAATTTTGAAAATTACTTTGTGAATGGTCGCTATGTCAGAAGTAATATTTTGTCGAAAGCAATTGAAGACGCATATCACGATTATACCATGCAGCATAAATATCCCTTCACTGCTTTTCATATCTGGGTAGACCAGGAAAAAATAGATGTGAATGTACATCCTTCTAAGATGGAACTTCGATTCAGCAATCAGCAGGAAGTGTACAGTCTTATATATGAGGCAATAAGAGAAGCGTTAAAGGAAAAACCACTTATTCTAGAAGTGGAAGTGCCAGAACCTAAAATGGAACCCGAACCACAGGCAAGGAAAGACGTGTCAGAATTTAAAGCGCCAGTGCAGTTTACAAGTACGGTGAAAGAACCATCTGTACCATATGGAAAGAAAGAACCTGAAACAGATGAGGAAAAACGACTAGATTATTTTATGGAAAAGATGAAAGAAAGAGTGACATCTTACCATAACCAGACTTCTCAGGCTGAAGTCACAGATAAAAGAGGAGTTTACAATAAAGCATTGCAACTTGACAAAGTGAAAAAAGCTGCAGAAGAGCGAAAAAATAAAGAGAAAACAGAGTATACTCTAAAAAAAGAAGAGTTTGTTCCTCAAAAAATAGAGCGCGCTCTGGAAAAAGAAATGTTTGTAGAAGAAAAGTCCGAACAAATGACGCTGTTTGATGAGAAAATATTAAAGAAAGATGTAAGGCAGGAGTACAGAATCGTTGGACAAGTATTTGAAACTTACTGGATTATAGAATTTCATAACAGCATGTATATCATTGATCAGCATGCTGCCCATGAACGTGTATTATATGAAAAAACCATTGCAGGAATGAAAAACAGAGAGTATACTTCTCAATACTTGAGTCCTCCTATCGTTCTGAGTCTTTCTTTACAGGAAATCAATGTGCTTGAAACTTATCAGGACAAGTTTACATCAATAGGATTTGAGATTGAGCCTTTTGGAGGGGATGAATATGCGGTCCGTGCGGTTCCGGCTAATTTGTTCAGCATTGCAAAGAAGGAGCTTTTATTGGATATGATTGACAGCCTTTCTGACGGAATCAACAGTAACACAGAGCTGAATGTGATAGATGAGAAAATTGCATCTATGTCCTGTAAAGCCGCGGTAAAAGGAAACAATAAATTGTCTTATGCAGAAATGGATAATCTGATTGGAGAATTGCTGACTTTAGAAAATCCATACCATTGTCCGCATGGAAGGCCAACCATTATTTCTATGACAAAACGTGAATTGGAGAAAAAATTCAAGAGAATCGTATAGGTGATAAATTATGAAAAAGAAACCGCTCATTATTCTGACCGGTCCTACTGCAGTAGGAAAAACCAAAGCGTCTATTGGACTTGCAAAAGCCATAGGCGGAGAAATCATATCTGCGGATTCTATGCAGGTGTATAAAAAAATGGATATTGGTTCTGCCAAGATACGTGATGATGAAATGGAGGGTGTGAACCATTACTTGATCGATGTACTTGATCCGGCAGAAGAATTTAACGTGGTATTGTTTCAAAAAATGGCAAAGCAGGCCATGGAAGAAATTTATGCGAATGGACATATTCCCATTGTAGTTGGGGGTACTGGATTCTATATTCAGGCACTTCTCTATAACATTGATTTTACTCAGGAGAATGAAGATAATCATATCCGGACAGAACTGGAAACCATTGCGAAAGAGCAGGGTGCAGATTATTTGCATCAGATGCTGCGAGAAATTGATGCCAGATCTGCGGAAACGATTCATGCCAATAATGTAAAGAGAGTAGTGCGTGCGATTGAGTACTACAGACAGACAGGGAAACCAATATCAGAGCACAATGAAAAGGAACGACAGAAAGAATCCCCTTATACATTTGCTTATTTTGTATTAATGGATGAACGGCAGAAATTATATGACCGTATTGAAAAGCGGATTGATGTTATGATAGAGGAAGGCCTTCTGGATGAAGTAAAGGCACTGTATGAGGAAGGCTACACCAGAGACATGGTTTCCATGCAGGGGCTTGGGTATAAGGAGATTCTGGATTATCTGGATGGAAAGATGACGCTAGAAGAAGCAATTTATGTTTTGAAAAGAGACACCAGACATTTTGCCAAGCGCCAGATAACATGGTTTAAAAGGGAAAAGGATGTTTGCTGGATTGATAAATCTGCATTTCAGTATGATGAAGACAGGATTCTTGCTGAGATGTTAAATATATTAAAAATGAAGGAGATTTTGTAACATGAATATACAGGAACAGACAAAAATATTATACAAAGAAATGGGAATTTCGGAAAAGGTATATGCTTTTGGTACAAAGATACTGGATGAGTTAAAGGAACGATTTGTTGAGCTCGACAAGATGGCAGAGTATAACCAGTTAAAGGTCGTACATGCCATGCAGGAAGCCAGAGTGGGAGCGGAATGCTTCAATTATGCGTCTGGTTATGGGTATAACGATTATGGAAGGGATACGCTGGAACAGGTGTATGCCAATGTATTCCATACGGAGGATGCACTGGTGCGTCCACAGATTACATGTGGAACACACGCTCTTGCACTGACACTTTCTGCGAACCTGCGCCCAGGGGATGAACTGATTTCCATTGCCGGGAAACCATATGATACTTTGGAAGAGGTTATTGGTATCCGCCCATCTGTTGGCTCTCTTGCGGAGTATGGAGTTACTTATAAACAGGTTGAGCTTCTTGCTGATGGAAGCTTTGACTTTGACAATATCCGGAAAACGATTTCAGATAAGACAAAGCTAGTTACCATTCAACGTTCCAAAGGATATCAGACCCGTCCAAGCTTTTCAGTATCGCAAATCGGAGAAGCAATTGCGTTTGTAAAAAGTATCCGTTCTGATATTATTTGTATGGTAGATAACTGTTATGGTGAATTTGTAGAAGAAAAAGAACCAAGTGATGTGGGAGCTGACCTTGTGGTTGGTTCACTGATAAAAAATCCGGGAGGCGGACTGGCTCCCATTGGTGGATATGTGGCAGGTCGGAAGGATTTGATTGAGCAGTGTGCGTATCGTCTTACTTCGCCGGGACTTGGAAAAGAAGTGGGAGCATCACTTGGAGTTATGCAATCTTTCTATCAAGGACTGTTCCTTGCGCCGACTGTTGTAGCAGGCGCTTTAAAAGGTGCGATTTTTGCGGCAAATATTTATGAAAAATTAGGATTTGGTGTTGTGCCGAACGGTTCGGAAAGCCGTCATGATATCATTCAGGCAGTTACTTTTGGAACACCGGAAGGTGTCATTGCATTTTGCGAAGGTATTCAGGCTGCTGCTCCGGTAGACAGCTATGCCAAACCGATTCCGGGACCAATGCCAGGGTACGATAGTCAGGTGATTATGGCAGCCGGAGCTTTTGTGCAGGGTTCTTCCATTGAACTGAGTGCTGATGGACCAATCAAACCACCTTATGCTGTATATTTTCAGGGAGGACTTACCTGGGAACATGCCAAATTTGGTATTCTGATGTCTTTACAGAAACTGTGTGATGCCGGAGTTGTAAAAGAATTATAAGGAGTCTCAGATGAAAAGACGAGTAATTGTAGTTGGTGGGGGACCAGCAGGAATGATGTCGGCCATTACTGCAGCGAAAGAAGGGGCGGAGGTCACAATTCTTGAGCACAATGACCGGATAGGAAAAAAAATCTTGTCGACAGGAAATGGACGGTGCAATTTTACAAATGAATATCAGTCTCCGTCAGAATATCGAAGTGATGAGCAGTCCTTTCCTTGGAAGGTAGTTTCACAGTTTCCCTACGAAGAGACCTTGCGGTTTTTTGAAGAACTCGGAATAATGGGAAAAAAGAAAAATGGTGGTCTTTATCCGTTTTCGGAGCAGGCGAGCGCAGTGCTGGATGTGCTTCGCATGGAAGTGGAGAGGCGCAGGATTACGGTTTACACAGGAGTCAATGTGTTGGAAATTAAGGCTGTACGAAATGGATTTCGTGTGATTGCTGTTTCCAAAGAGCAGGGTAGGAAGACTTTCTGCGGAGATGCATTGATACTGGCTGCCGGTTCAAAGGCGGCTTCAAAGCTGGGAAGTGATGGAAGCGGATATTCCCTTGCAAAAAGTATGGGGCACAGTATGATTCCGGTTGTTCCAGCTCTGGTTCAGTTAGAATGCTGTGAAAATTTTTATAAGGCACTTGCCGGAGTACGGGTTTACGGAAAAGTAATGTTGCTGATAGATGGAAAGGAAGCTGCAACGGATACAGGAGAAATTCAGCTTACAGATTATGGTATTTCTGGTATTCCGGTCTTTCAGGTAAGTAGATTTGCTGCACGTGGACTTTATGAAAAACGGAGGGTAAAAGCCGTGATGGATTTTATGCCAGATTTTTCCGAAAAAGCATTTGCAGATTATATTGGAAAACGAATTGCTGAGAAACCGGATAAGAAAATGGAACTGTTCCTTGTTGGTGTTTTCCATAAGAAACTTGCGCAGGTCTTTCTGAAAGTGGCAAAGATAAGACCAGATAAGGAAGCAGGAATGCTTACAAAGGACGAGCGTGAGAGACTTATTCAGACTGTGAAAAGATTCCAGACCGAGGTCAAGGCAACAAAATCCTTTGAACAGGCACAGATTTGTGCGGGCGGCGTAAATACGAAAGAAATATATGCGGCAAATATGGAATCCAGGCTAGTGAATGGTTTATTTTTTGCAGGGGAACTGGTAGATGTAGATGGAATTTGTGGCGGGTATAATCTGCAGTGGGCATGGTCCAGCGGATATGTAGCCGGGAAAGGAGCTGCAAATGTTTAGAATCAGTCAGGTAAAACTGCCTGTTACACATACCGAGGAAGAACTGGAAAAGAAACTTCTTCATACGTTGCGGATAGAGAGAAGACAGATGCTATCCTGGAGTATCTGGAGGCAGTCTCTTGATGCAAGAAAGAAACCAGAGCTATATTATGTGTATACACTGGATGCAGAGGTGAAAAACGAGGTAACGGTGTATCAGAAGTTGAAAAAGAAACATCAGGATAAAAATATCGAATGTTTTCAGAAACAGGAATATTGTTTCCCAGATACGGATAGAGATGGAGAATATTTAACAGAAAGACCTTATGTAATCGGCTGTGGCCCCGCAGGAATTTTTTGCGCTTATTTTCTTGCGGAGGCTGGTTACCGTCCGGTTCTTGTTGAACAGGGAGCTCCTGTGGAGGAACGGCAGCAGGATGTAGAAACATTTTGGAAGACAGGGGTGCTGAATCCGGATTCCAATGTACAGTTTGGAGAAGGCGGAGCAGGTGCATTTTCCGATGGAAAACTAAACACACTGGTAAAAGACCCTGGAAACCGGATACATAAAGTAATGGAAGTATTTGTAGAACATGGAGCTCCGAAAGAAATTCTCTATGTAAACAAACCCCATATCGGTACCGATATTTTATGCGATGTGATTAAGAGCATGCGAATGAAAATACTGGAAATGGGCGGAGATGTGCAGTTCCATACACGAATGGAACGACTTCTGTTTGATGAAAATGGAACGAAAATAAATGGACTGGAACTGAAAAATTTAAGAAGTGGAGAACTGCAAAACGTTCCGGCAGAGGTGGTAATTCTTGCACCGGGACACAGTGCAAGAGAGACATTTTATCAGCTTTACGGGCAAAAGATTCCTATGGAGCCGAAGTCCTTTGCTGTAGGATTTAGGGCAGAACACAGACAGGAGCTTATTAACCGTTCTCAGTATGGAGAAGGGTACCCAGAAAGCCTTGGAGCTGCTGCCTATAAGCTGACTGCAAAACTTCCTGACGGACGGGGAGTATACACGTTCTGTATGTGCCCTGGTGGTTACGTTGTAAATGCATCCTCGGAAGAAGGGATGCTTGCTGTAAATGGAATGAGTTACCATGACAGAACGAGTCGAAATGCCAACAGTGCTGTGATTGTAACTGTTTTTCCGAAAGATTTTGAAAGCGAACATCCGCTTGCAGGAATTGCTTTCCAGAGAAAATTGGAAAGAGCGGCCTATGAGGCCGGAAATGGAAAGATACCGGTACAACGGTATGGAGATTTTTATGAAGAAGTTATGGGCCTGAAAAAAGAAGAATCTGCCGATTCAGAGTTTGCTCCTTGCATGAAAGGAATGTATCGGTATACCTCTCTAAAAGAAATTTTGCCGTCGAAATTAAATAAGGCACTGATTGGTGGAATAGAAGAATTTGGCAGAAAAATCAAAGGATACAGTAGTGCGGAAACATTGCTGTCTGCGGTGGAAAGCAGAACTTCTTCCCCGGTTCGCATTATTAGAGATGAAAAAATGGAAAGTGAGATAAGTGGACTTTATCCGTGTGGAGAGGGAGCTGGATATGCGGGAGGAATTACTTCTGCGGCAGTGGATGGAATCAAAGTTGCTGAAGTAATTCGAAAAAAATTTCACTCATTCGACAAAGTACAGTAGCTTAATAAAAAATTAATAACCGAAAAGTCTATACACGTTTTTTGAAATATGC
Source organism: uncultured bacterium (assembly GCA_905216215.1). GTDB lineage: Bacteria > Bacillota > Clostridia > Lachnospirales > Lachnospiraceae > Allocoprococcus. The sequence goes on from CAJMSZ010000032.1 coordinate 19,142, forward strand.
TAAAATGATACCAGTTTGTGATGTAAGAACAATAATAGAACATCATCGCTTCTTATGAGATGCATAAGACATCTCTCATAATGGGAGTGCAGGTTTGTTTGTGTGAAAAAGCAAATTCGGAAAGAGAATGAGTGAAAAAGAAAATATAAAAGAAATGCTTCTGGAAGAACGGCCATATGAAAAATGTGAACGTTTTGGAGCGGGCAGTCTGACAAATGTTGAACTGCTTGCGGTACTATTGCGGACTGGAACTAAGGGAGAGAATGCACTTAGTCTGGCACGCAGACTTTTATATCCGGAGAGAGGAACACCAGACAATGGGCAGACCCATCTGCAGAACTGGACGAAGGAAGAACTTTTAAAAATACATGGAATCGGTAAGGTAAAAGCGATTCAGATTCTTTGTCTCTGTGAATTATCAAAAAGAATGTCCCAGTTTTCAGCCGGACAGGAGCTGGACTTTTCCAAGCCTCATACGATTGCGGAATATTATATGGAAGATATGCGTCATCGAAGACAGGAGCACATGAAGCTCTTGATGTTAAATGGACGTTTGCGTTTGATTGGAGAAAGTGAGATTTCCAAAGGAACAATTAATATGTCGGTTGTCTCTCCGAGAGAACTGTTTTTAGAGGCGCTTCAAAAACAGGCGGTTTATATTATTTTGTTGCACAATCATCCCAGTGGTGATCCCTCTCCAAGTAAGGAAGACGTGCTGGTGACGAAGCGTGTCCGGGAAGGAGGAAGCCTTCTTGGGATTGAACTTCTGGATCATATTATTATTGGAGATAATCGTTATGTCAGTTTTGCAGAGGAGAATCTGCTGCGAGACACATAACTACTGAAAGGAATAGAGAGAATGGCGCGTAATGTATACGGTCTTGACCTTGGTACATACGAAATTAAAGTATATGACAAGAAACAGGATGCAATTTGGAAAGAAAAGAATGTCATAGCCATTGCGGATGAAAAAAACATATTTGCAGTGGGTGATGAAGCTTATGAAATGTTTGAAAAAGCACCGGGAAACATTGAAATCGTGTTTCCTATGAAGGAAGGTGTTATCAGTCGTTTCCATGATATGCAGTATTTGCTACAGAGTATCCTGAAGAAGAAAAGACGATTTTCAATGGGGGCCAAGTACGTGGTGGCAGTGCCGACAGATGTAACCGAGGTGGAAAAGAGGGCCTTTTTTGATTTGGTTGTGCATTCGGCAGCGAAGGCCAAAGAAGTAAGTATTGTGGAACGTGCTCTTGCCCAGGGAATTGGTCTTGGTATTGATGTGAAACAGACAAGAGGAATCATGATTGTAGATTTAGGCGCTGAGACAACAGAAATTTCTGTGGTTGCCATGGGTGGTCTTGTCTTGAATAAGATGCTGAAAATTGGTGGAACAACTATGGATAATGCAATTTCACATCTGGTAAGAAGACGTTATGATTTCTTGATTGGACAACTCACCTCAGAAATGTTAAGAAGGCGGTTTGGCATCTTTGGGGGTGACAGTGGGACGTCTATGTCAGTGGCCGGACGTAACTTGCTGACGGGAGTTCCTCAGCAGATAGAGGTACCGCTCAGCCTGGTCCGCGCAGCCATAAGGGACCCCCTTGCTGAGTGCGTGTCCAACATACAAATGATGTTGGACCGAACACCGCCAGAAGTACTTCGGGCTATTCAGAAGAACGGAATTTATCTGGTGGGGGGACTTTCGAACCTGCCGGGACTTTCCAGATACATAGAAGAGGCACTTGGATATCCGGTGCATGTAACGAGAAGACCGGAAATCTGTACGGTAGAAGGATTGAGTAAAATAATGACATCCAAAGAATGGAAGAGTCTGGCTTATTCCATGCTGGATGATAGATATAGGTGGTTAAGATAAATGAAGACAAAAAATCAATTTTCTTTTTCAAGTAAATATCTGTTGCTCATATTGGCGATTGTCTGTATTATCCTGATGGGTCTTTCCGGGTTTACGGAGCGCACAGGTAATCCTCTTTCCTGGATTGCTGGCTATACGGTTGTACCAATGCAAAAAGGAATCAATACAGTAGGAATGTGGCTGAGCGACATGTCTGATAATTTTGCTACACTTCAGGAAATGAAGGAGGAAAATCAGGCACTTAAAGAAAAACTGGCAGATATGACAGTGGAGAACAATCAACTGAAGCAGAATTCAGCGACTCTGGAGCGGCTTCAGGAATTGTATAAGATGGATCAGAACACGGCAGATTATCCTAAAGTAGGGGCAAATGTAATAGCAAGCGATAACAGCAACTGGTATTCATCGTTTACAATTGATAAAGGAAGTCAGGATGGAATCCGCAAGGATATGAATGTTTTATCCGGTGCCGGACTTGTCGGCATTGTAACAGATGTGGGGCCGAATTATTCGATTGTAAGTTCCGTTATAGATGATAAAAATGTCAGTGCCATGATTCTGACAACCTTTGACAAATGTATCGTGAGTGGAGATTTAACACTGATCGATGATGGTGTAATCAAGTTTCAACAATTGGAAAATAATGGCAATGAAGTTCCAATCGGAGAGCAGGTTGTTACGTCTAATATCAGTAATAAATATTTGCAGGGACTTCTGATTGGTTATGTGTCTGAAATTCATGTTGATTCTAACAATCTGACTCGCTCCGGTTATATTATTCCTGCTACGAATTTCAAGGAGTTGCAGGAAGTACTGGTTATTACGGTGACGAAGGATGATTTGATAAAAAAAGAGGAATAGAAGATGCAAAGATTGAAACGTATTGTCATATATGTAGTTATGGTGGTTGGATGCTATCTGTTGGAAACAACGGTGTTCCCTCATTTGGCATTGGCTTCGGTAATACCCAATACACTCGTTATTATTACTTCTTCGATTGGATTTATGCGAGGAAAAAGAGAAGGAATGATAATGGGATTTTGCTGTGGACTTTTGAAGGATATATTAGGTGGAGGATTGCTTGGTTTCTACGCATTTATTTATATGATGATAGGATTTGGAAATGGGTTCTTCAAACGAGTATTCTACGATGAAGATGTAAAACTGCCGATTGCCCTTATTTCAGTAAGTGAGTTTTTATATAGTATTGCAGTATATGTATTTTTATTCATGTTAAAAAGTGATTTTAAATTTGGATATTATTTGGGACATATTATTATGCCTGAATTGGTATATACCATTTTGGTGACACTTGTGTTGTATCAGATTTTGTTACACATAAATCAGTCGCTGGAAGAAAAAGAAAAAAGGAGTGCAAGTAAATTTGTTTAGATGGGTTGAACGACTGAAATCCTGGATAATGGAACTGGTGAAGTCCAGAGCGTTTGTATTGATTCTTGTTTTCTGTGTATTGACGGGGATATTGGTACAACGGGTGTTCTATCTTCAAATTGTGAAAGGACAGGAATATCTGGACGATTATACATTGAAGATACAGAAAACGAAAGAAGTGCAAGGAACCAGAGGACGCATTCTGGACAGGAACGGAGTAGTACTCGCAGATAACAGGCTGGCGTATTCTGTTACATTGGAGGACAATGGTGTTTATGATACAACGGCAGAGAAAAATGAGGTTATCAATGAAACAATTGGAAGGGTAATTGATATTGTAGAAGCGAATGGTGATTCCATTATCAGTAATTTCAAAATTGTGTTGAATGACAATGATGAATACGAGTATACCATGGATGAGGGAACGGCAAGACTTCGTTTTATTGCAGATGTGTACGGACTTGCAACTATTGACAAATTAAGTGATGAACAAAAGAATTGCACCGCCCAGCAAATGATTGACTACCTTTGTACGGATAAAAGATATGGCTATGGAATTGATCAAGTAGCGTATACCAAGGCTGAAGTTTTGAAGCGTGTAAATATCCGGTATGCTATGAGTTTGAACCGTTTTCAGAAGTATGTGGCAACAACCATAGCAAGTGATGTATCGGAGGAGACAAAGGCTGCGATTATGGAAAATCTGGATACACTTCAAGGTATCAATATTGCCGAGGAATCTCTGCGAACATACAATGACAGCAAATATTTTGCATCTCTGATAGGGTATACAGGTCAGATTTCTCAGAGTGAATATGACAATCTGGATAAAGAGGAACAGAAGAAATATTCCCTTACAGATATTATTGGAAAAGCGGGACTCGAGCAGGTGATGGATGCACAGCTTCAGGGAACCAAAGGTGAAATCAAGATGTATGTAAATAATGTGGGCAAAGTAATCGAATCTATTCAGGTTTCAGAATCGGGAGCAGGAAATGATGTTTACCTTTCTATTGACGCAAATTTACAAAAGACAGCTTATGATTTGCTAGAGGAGAAGCTGGCTGGTATTTTGTTGGAAAAGATACAGAATGTAATGGAGTACGACAGAAATCAGGTGGGAGATGATAGTGACGTTGTGATTCCTATTGGAGATGTGTACAATGCCTTTTTTGAAAATGAAATCCTGGATACCAATCATTTTACTGAAAAGGATGCAGGAGGTACGGAAGTGGAGGTAAGCCAGAACTTTACTTCCAGAAAAGAATCCGTATTGGAAGCAATTCAGACACAGTTGGAAAGTTCGAATGCAGATATATACAGTAATTGTTCTAAGGAAATGCAGGCATATCAGAGTTATATTGTAAGTACTCTTCTTGCATCCAACACTTCCCTTTTGCTTACTGACAAGATTGATAAGAATGATGCAACGTATTTGCAATGGGAAAATGATGAAAATATTAGTCTGTATACTTATTTGAATTATGCTATATCGCAAAACTGGATAGACACCTCTCTTTTAAAAGATTATCTGAATGAGGATAGTACATACAATGATTTGAATGAAACTTATCAGGGACTTGTAAAATTAATTCTTTCCAAGCTTTCTCAGGACACACAGTTTGATAAGTTGATTTATAAATATATGATTCGTTCCGGTGAGATTACTGGAAGACAGATTTGTATGATGCTTTATGAGCAGGGGGTATTGGATTATGATGAAACACAGTACCAGAATTTAAACAGAGGCGCAGTGTCAGCATATGAATTTGTGAGAAGTGCAATTGAAAATCTACAGATTACTCCGGGGCAGCTTGGATTGGAACCATGTACCGGTTCTGTAGTTGTGACAGATACAAATACAGGACAGCTATTAGCGTGTGTTTCTTATCCTGGTTATGATAATAACCGACTTGCCAATACTATGGATTCGGCATATTATAGCAAATTACTTCATGACAAGTCTTCACCGCTTTATAATAATGCCACGCAGGAACGGACAGCACCTGGTTCTACTTACAAACCACTGGTTGCAGTTGCAGGATTGACGGAAGGAGTAATCGATTCTCAGAGCACAGTTACATGTACTGGTGTATACGATAAAACGTATTTAAATCCGAAATGTTGGATTTATCCGAAATCTCATGGTACGCTTAACGTGGTTGGTGGTATTCAGCATTCTTGCAATGTGTTTTTCTTTGAAGTGGGATATCGACTTGGACTTACGGGGCAAGGAACATCGTCTGGAACAGAGGAACGTTCAGAAGAACAGGGACTTGCAACGCTGGCAAAATACGCAACTTCTTTTGGCTTAAATCAGACAACTGGCATTGAAATACCAGAGTCGGATCCGAAGATATCGGATGAAGATTCCGTTCGTTCTGCAATTGGTCAGGGAACCAACAACTATACCACTACGCAGCTTGCAAGGTATATTACAGCTGTTGCGAACAAAGGAACCGTGTACAATCTTACTTTGTTAGATAAGGTAACGGATGTGTCTGGACAGGTTGTGGAACAGAAAGAGCCGGATGTGTTAAATACAATTACAGATGTTTCTTCTGGAACCTGGAGTACCGTTCAGCAGGGGATGCGTGCGGTTATTACAAGCAGTCATACCTATGATGCACTTGGGACTTTCGAAATGTCAGGAAAAACCGGTACTGCACAGCAGAGCAAAACGCATGCCAATCATGGACTTTTTGTTGGGTTTGCACCGAGCAGTGATCCGGAGATTGCCTTTGCAATCCGTATCAAGAATGGATATGAATCTTCGTATGTGGGACAGATTGGTCGTGATTTGGTAAGATATTACTATGGCCTGGCTGATTCAAGTGAACTGGTAACAGGCAAAGCATCTACTTTATCTGGTGCGGTACACAGTGACTAAAGGGGTGAGAGAGCGTGAAACAGAAAGTGATTATCAAGAGTAATAAATACGGTTTGATTGTATATATGGACCCGCAATCAGAATTTGGTGAGATACTGGAAGAGATAAAAGAAAAATTTACAGAGTCTGCCCGTTTTTTTCGGGGCGCAAATATGGCAATTACTTTTGAAGGACATGTTCTGACGAAAGTTCAGGAACAGGAAGTAATCGAGACGATTATTGAAACTGCAAAAGTGAACATTGTATGTATATTTGATAATAATGAAAATACGGAACGTCTGTATCAGAGTGTTGTGGAGCAGAGTCTGGAGGATATGCCAAGGAGAGAAGGTCAGTTTTACAGAGGTACATTAAAGAAGAGACAAGTGCTGGAATCAGAAAAAAGCATTATTGTTCTTGGGGATGTAGAGTATGGTGCTACGGTTGTATCCAAGGGGAATATTGTGGTACTTGGAACAATTTGGGGCAATGTGCATGCCGGTGCAGCAGGAAATAAGAATGCGTTTATTGTAGCACTGTCCATGAAACCACAGTCTCTTCGCATAGCAGATATTATGGAGAATCACATGTATATCCGCAAGGAAGAAAAGCCTGAGGCAAAGATTGCATGGATGGATGGTGAGCGCATTTATATTGACACGTTGAAAGAACAAGATTGGTAGGAGGAGTATAAGATGGGCGAAATCATTGTTGTTACATCAGGAAAAGGCGGAGTGGGAAAGACAACTACTACAGCAAATATCGGAGCAGGACTTGCCGAGATGGGAAAGAATGTTCTGGTTATTGATACAGATTTGGGATTGCGTAATTTGGATGTTGTAATGGGACTCGAAAATAGGATTGTTTATAATCTGGTGGATGTGATTGAAGGTGGTTGCCGTCTGAATCAGGCATTAATCAAGGACAGCCGGTATGAAAATCTTTACTTGCTTCCATCAGCGCAGACAAAGGACAAGTCAGCAGTTACACCAGAACAGATGATAAAACTCACAAATGAATTAAAGCAGAGGTATGATTTTGTTCTGCTTGATTGTCCGGCAGGAATTGAGCAGGGGTTTCAAAATGCCATTGCAGGTGCAGACCGGGCATTAGTAGTAACAACACCGGAAGTATCAGCAATTCGTGATGCAGATCGTATTATTGGACTTCTGGAAGCCAATAAGATTGGGAAAATAGATTTGATTATCAATAAACTCCGAATTGATATGGTAAGACGGGGCGATATGATGTCGGTTGAGGATGTCACTGAAATCCTTTCATCAGATTTAATAGGAGTTATACCAGATGATGAACAGGTGGTAATTGCGACGAATCAGGGAGAGCCTGTGGTAGATATGGATTCTTTATCAGGACAGGCATATAAGAATATCTGTAAACGTATCACCGGAGAGGCTGTTCCTTTCCTTAATTTTGAAAAAACAAAGGGGATTCTGTCTAAACTCACTCATGTTTTTCGAAAAAATTAGGAGGAAAGGAAATGAAGGTATTTGAGAAACGTGTGATGACATCTTCTGTTACAGTGGCAAAAGACCGTTTAAAAACCCTTGTAGCAACGGACAGAGTACAATGTCAGCCGGATACATATGATATGTTGTACAGAGAACTTTACAGCACGCTTAGAAAATACTTGAAAATTTCGGAAAAAGACTTTGATGTCAAAATTACAAGGAAAAAGATTTATATTACATTATCAGGAGAAGAACTGTGAAAATAACAAAAAAAATGAAACCTTATCAATTGAAAGATTATAAATTCACACTGGTAATTACGGTACTTGTACTTACGATTCTGGGAATCATGGTAATTGGAAGTGCAAAAGAATCCGTACAGAGTAAACAGATTCTGGGATTGGGAATTGGAATCATTGCCATGGTTGTAATTTCTCTGCTTGATTATGTGTGGGTATTAAATTTTTATTGGGTTTTATATTTTTTAAATATCGCAATGCTTGTATTTACAAGGTTTTTTGGAACCGAAGTGAATGGTGCAAAGCGATGGATT
>CAJMSZ010000033.1 GCA_905216215.1 uncultured bacterium
AGCAGAGGACTGAAAATCCTCGTGTCGCTGGTTCGATTCCGGCTCTGGGCATTGTCCGAGAGGACAAGCCAATAAATGGAGCATTAGCTCAGTCGGTAGAGCACTTGACTTTTAATCAAGTTGTCCGGGGTTCGAATCCCCGATGCTTCATTAAGTAACCGTATTGTTGTCAGTAGATGGCAGTACGGTTTTTTGTTATATAAAAATCAAGTTGAATAATTTTTATGTAGAAAGAATGGTAAAGATAATATGAAGACGTTTACAGAATTAGAAACACTTTTAATGAGTATTAATAGAAAGAGTTATCCTGCATATAAAGAATTGAAGGGGAGTTATATTTTCCCAGATTTTCAGCTAAATATAGAGCACGTACAAGGAGACCCTTTTGCATCACCATCTCGCGTAAGTATATATTTGAAAAGGTCGCAAGCCAATTTTCCAGAAAAATATTATGAAAGTAAACATAAACGAATAGCCTTACAGGATTATTTGATAAGAAAATTTGCAAATGCTGTCAATCAATATGCATTTCAGGCAAAAGGTTCGGGGAAAAGTGGCCTGATAAGAGTCAGCAGATGTGGACAAGAAGTATTAGAACGAAGTGCATTGGGGATAACAAACGGAGAACTTCTTGTGAGATTTGAAGTGGGATTTCCTGCCAATGGAAGAACGATTAATGCATTAGAACTGAAAAAAATTTTCTTTGAGTATCTTCCGTCCATAGTAAGAAAAACACTGTATTATAAAAATTGTAGGAAAGATGAGTTAAAAGCAGTAATAGAGTTGGCGGAGGATCAGCAGTTTATTCGGGAAGAATTGAAAAAAAGAGATTTGGTTGCCTTTATTGCAAATGGTTCTATTCTTCCACGCGAGAGCGGAATATCTCAAAAGCCAATGAGAGGCTGTATAAAGTTTCAATCACCTAAAACAATGGAAGTAGAGATGAATCTTCCAAATCATGGAATAGTTTATGGAATGGGAATTCCAAAAGGAATTACTTTGATTGTTGGTGGAGGATATCATGGTAAATCAACACTTTTACAGGCAATAGAACGGGGAATTTACAATCATATCGCAGGAGATGGAAGAGAATATGTAGTTACTTGTGAGGATGCAGTTAAAGTACGAGCAGAAGATGGAAGAGCGGTAACTCATGTAAATATTTCTCCATTTATCAACGATTTACCAAATAAAAAGGACACCAGAGATTTTTCTACAGAGGATGCAAGCGGTTCTACTTCGCAGGCGGCAAATGTTGTAGAAGCAGTTCAGGCTGGTTCTAAATTATTATTGATAGATGAAGATACTTGTGCGACAAACTTTATGGTCCGTGATGAGCTTATGCAGAAAATAGTATCAGGCGATAAAGAACCCATTACACCATTTACAAAGCAGACGAAAGAGATGTATGAAAAATTAGGAGTATCTGTGGTGATGGTAGCTGGAAGCTCAGGTGCGTATTTTTATATTGCAGACCATATTTTGCAAATGGATAATTATCAGACACTTGATATTACGGAGCATGTAAAAAATGTGATTGAAAAAGAAAAATCTTCTGTGGAAAAAGAAAATAAAATTTCTGTGACAGAGCTTTTTAATTCGTCGGTATCACCGCGTACACTCAAGGCAGACGTGGTTGAAAAGAAACATGGACAGATTAAAATCAAACAGTTTGGAAACAATGGATTTTCTATCGGCAGGACAGAGGTGGATTTAAAATATCTGGAACAACTGACGGATGTGGAGCAGACAACAACTTTAGGACATTGTCTAAAAATGTTGGTAGCTGAGATGGAAAAGAAGCCTCAGAATTTGGATATATTGGTGGATAATCTATGGAAAAAGATACAGTTTAAAGGATTTTCTGCATTATTTGAAGAAAAATATTTACCAGTGGATTTAGCACAGGTGAGAAAGATAGATATTTATATGTGTGTGAACCGTTATCGCGGACTTAGATAGATAAGAGTTGTCAGATTTTAGAAAAAATGTTATTCTGTTATTAAGTAGTTTTAACATTGAGGTAAGCAAATGTACAAATTAAAATATATGAGAAGATTGTCTGGAATGCTGGCAGCGCTGTTTTTGACATCAACGATAGCTACGGTAACTTTTGCAGCAGATGCAGAACCTATTGATACAAGAACTCAGGAAGGACAGGAAATCAGTACGGAAGACGCATATGCGATGACAGTTGATTCTAACTCATGGGAAGGATGGCCCCAGGGACCTCAGACCTATGGAGAAGGAGATATTGTGATGGACGCTGAGAGTGGTGCCATACTTTATGCGAAAAATATGGATGGAAAAGCGTATCCGGCAAGTATCACTAAGGTTGTCACAATGCTAATTGCCTTAGAAAATGGAAAGCTTGACGATAAGGTTACATTTTCAGCAGACAGTGTAGGATGTGTGCCATATGGATACGCGCATATAGGGATGAAAGATGGCGAAGAGCTTACATTGGAACAGGCACTGTATGGGATGATGCTTGCGTCTGCCAATGAAGTTGCCTATGCCATTGGTGAGAGTGTCGCGAAAAATGCAGGAAAAGATTATGACTGGTTTATTCAGCAGATGAATGAGCGGTGCAAAGAACTGGGTGGTCTGAATTCTAATTTTGTAAATACAAATGGATTGGATGATGATAACCATTATACCACTGCAAGAGATATGGCATTGATAGCCAGAGAGCTTTTGATAAATCATCCGGAGTTCGAACAGGTGTCTCAGACCTTACAATATACGATACCTGCAACAAGCATGTCTGATGCCAGAACATTTCAGCAGAATCATAAGATGTTTTATCAGAGTCACAAAAATTACGATGCGAGAGTGATTGCAGGAAAGACTGGTTATACAGACCGATGTAAGAATACATTGGTCACATGTGCACAGGATGGAGATAGAAAATTAATCTGTATTGCACTCAAGACACATGGAACCAATGTTTATAATGATACGGAAAACTTGCTGAATTATGGATTTGATAATTTTGAACAATTGGATGTGGCGTCTTTGGAAACATCCGAAGATATAGCGTCATTTACAAGTGGCAGTAAAGTGACGGTACCGAAGGGAGTTACATTCAGTGACCTGAAGATGACATTGGCAGAAAATAAAGATAATCCTGAAAATGGTACAGTGACTTACACTTATCACGGACAGAACGTGGGAACATTTGGGGTAAAATACAGCCAGTCATATATAGATCAGCATACGACGAAGACAAATGTTTCAAAAGAGAGTCAAAGTTCTAATACTGGCAATATGACTTCTAAGTTGAAAACAATTGTAAAGTATGTTGTTATTGGAGTTTGTGTAGTGATTGCAATCTTATTTATTATTGTGATTGCTTTAATTATTAGAAAGAAAAAAATTCAACGGGAACGAAGACGTAGAAGAATGCAGATGGCAGCAAGGCGGAGACGGGAAGAAAACAGAAGACACAGAAAATAAAGAAGAGGCTTTCGTTCAAAGTGGACGAGAGCCTTTTTTGGTAAGGAGGAGAGAAATGATTTATTTTGATAATGGAAGCACTTCATTTCCCAAAGCACCGGGAGTAGCAGAGGCGGTAGGAGAATTTCTGCAAAATGGCGCGTTTAATATTAACAGGGGAAATTATCAGGAAGCATATGATTTGGAAGAAAAGGTGTTGGAAACCAGAGAAATGCTGTTATCACTCTTTCATGCAGAAAAACATGCAGAAGTGATCTTCACACCTGGTATTACTTATTCATTAAATTATTTTATAAAAGGATTTTTAAAGCCAGGCTCTCATGTGCTAGTGTCTGGGATGGAACATAATGCAGTGGTGCGCCCTTTGAAGCAGTTGGAAGAAGAAGGCATAGAGTGGGAAATTGTTGCGGCTGATGGAAAAGGAAAGGTGAAGGCTGCTGATTTTGCCGGGGCGATAAAAGAAAATACGAGAGCAGTTATTGTAAATCATGCGTCGAATGTATGTGGAACAGTGGCTCCGATACGTGAGATTGGAAAGATTTGCAGAGAAAAAGGAGTAGTTTTTGTTGTAGATACCGCACAGTCGGCAGGAACATTGGATATTGACTTTGAAAATGATTTTATTGATTTCCTTGCATTTACAGGGCATAAGGGATTACTTGGTCCACAGGGAATCGGGGGATTTCTGATTCGAAAAGAACTGGCGGAGAGAATTACTCCATTGATTGCAGGAGGAACGGGAAGCATATCAGATCAATTAGAAATGCCTGCTTTTTTACCGGACAGATTTGAAAGTGGGACGATGAATTTACCCGGAATTATCGGACTTCATGCAGCATTAAAATATTTACAGGAAAAAGGGATTGAGAAGATTCATGAAAAAAAGATGGAATTGACAGCGTATTTTCTGAATCAGGTAAAGGAGTTTTCTGAAATAAGGATTGTGGGAATTCCTGAAAATGAGGGAAGAGTGGCAGTTGTGTCATTGGATTTTCTGGGAAGAGACAATGGAATGGTGGCCTTTGATCTGGAAGATATGTATGGCATTATGACAAGGGTAGGACTGCACTGCGCGCCTGTAGCTCATCAAATGCTGGGAACTTATCCACAGGGTACTGTGCGTTTTGCCTTTAGCACGTGGAATACACAGGAAGAGATAGATGCATGTATCAGAGCATTTCATGACATGGGAATTCAGTAATTTTCAAGTGTATAGAGCGTTTCTATAATGGCGTTGAGATATTACAAAACACAATAATCTGAAAGAACGGTTAGCCGAGGCTACTGTTAAGACATATGTTATACTGAAATTAAGCAGCTAATATCTTTAACATGTTCATTAGGAGGAAAAAGGAAATGGCAGATTACAGAAAGATGTGGGAAGACCTTGGGATGGATTTGGAAACACATGACCAATTATGTGCAGTGCTTCCACAGGCAGTAGGTGATGTATTCCTTTCGCAGGAAAACAGACCGGAAGCTATGGATTATTTTGATTTTGTAATTGCAGAAGTACATGGAGTACGCCCGGCAGAGCTTGTTGAGTTCCAGAAAAAAGGCGGAAAGGTATTTGGAACATTCTGTACATATGTACCTGATGAAATTATTTTCGCAGCAGACGCGATTGCAACAGGACTTTGCGGAGGTTCTCAGTTCTGGGTTCCAGGTGGAGAAAAAGTACTTCCATTAAATACCTGTCCATTGATTAAAGCGTCTGTGGGTGCGAGACTTGACAGAACCTGTCCATTCTTCCGAATCGCAGATATGTATATTGGGGAAACAACCTGCGATGGAAAGAAAAAAGCATGGGAAATCTTATCAGAAGATGTTCCAATGCATGTAATGGATCTTCCACAGATGAAGCGCAGAAAAGATGTGAAAGCGTGGGCAGAAGAAATCGAAGATCTGAAGAAAGTTGTGGAAGAATTTACCGGAAATACAGTGACTTCAGAAAAACTTGCAGAGGCAATCAAGCTGATCAACGCAAAGAGAAAAGCACTCAGCCGTCTTTATGATTGCAGAAAAGCAGATAAGGCGCCTATCAGTGGTGTAGATACCCTTTTGATTTCGCAGATTGCATTTTACGATGACCCGACAAGATTTACACAGATGGTAAATAAACTGGCCGATGAACTGGAAAAGCGCATTGAAGATGGAGTAACACCATTTGCAGAAGGCACCAAGAGAATCATGATCACCGGAACTCCGATGGCAGTTCCAAACTGGAAGCTTCACAATATTATTGAGACAAGCGGTGCTGTAGTTGTCTGTGAAGAGACATGTACGGGAACACGTTATTTTGAAAATTATGTAGATGAATCCGGAACAACGGTAGATGAGCAGATTGAAAATCTTGCAGAACGTTATATGAAGATTAACTGTGCATGTTTTACACCAAATACTGGACGTATGGATGATATTCTCCGCCTTGCAAAAGAATATAAGGTTGACGGTGTCATTGACGTACATTTGAAGTTCTGTAATTGTTTCGCAACAGAAAATTATTTTGTTGAAAAGACACTGAAAGAAGCTGGAATTCCTTGCCTTTCACTGGAGACAGATTATACAGATGGCGATGCACCACAGCTTCGTACACGTATCGGTGCATTTGTAGAAATGTTGAATAATTAAAAAGTCTTTGAAACTAAGGAGTTTAGAAAATGGAGATGCAGTATTATGTCTTATTTCCAAATCATGAAAACGGAATGAAGCTGTATCGTATTTTGAAAGAAAAAGGAGTTCGGACACAGATTTCTCCCACTCCAAGGGCAGCTAGTAAATGCTGTGGAATCTCTCTTCTGGTAAGGGAAGCGGAAAAGCTGGACGTGATACGAGAATGTATTCAGGAAAATGAGATAGAAATTATAGACATTGTTGCTTTGGAGAAGGACGTAAACCGAACCAGAGATAAGTATTGCTAGACATGAAACAAAAATATAGCGATGTCAGGATGAGCAGGAGGATTTGTGCAGAACCTTCTGCTCATTTTGTGTATTGTAATATAATTATTATTTATCGTAAAACGATAAATAATTGTTGACATTTATACTGTCAGTATATATAATAACCACAAAAGAAGGAAACAGATTTCCAGGATGATATTGATAATATGATGGGTAAGGAGAGAAAACGATGGAACAAAGAAAAATGGTAAGATGGTTAAAATTTCTTGTGATTTTTGTAGCTATATGTGGTCTGTTATTATGTGCGGTAGTGATTCCGGTTGTCGAAAAAGAATTATCAGGCATATCGCCGGAGCTTGGGAAGTATTTTAAGCCATGGGTTACTTTTATATGGGTGCTTGTTATTCCCTGTTTTGCAGCACTTCTTCATGCGTGGTTGATTTTCAGTAATATTGAGAAAGATAAAGCATTTTCCATGGAGAATGCAAAGCATATGGAGCGGATTTCTTATCTTGCAGGAGCAGATACAGTTGCATTGATTTCTGGAAATATTGTTTTTCTGATTTTAAACGTCAATCATCCGAGTGTATTTCTTGCTTCTTTATTGATTGGAATTATCGGAATTGGAATTTCCGTGGGAGCAGCAGTACTTTCACATTTGATTCAGAAGGCGGCAAATCTTCAGGATGAAAATGATCTGACAATTTAAGGAGGCGGGGAAATGGCTATTATTATAAATGTTGACGTGATGCTCGCCAGACGGAAAATGAGTGTGACGGAACTTTCTGAAAAAGTAGGAATTACCATGGCAAATATTTCTGTTTTAAAGAACGGAAAGGCAAAGGCAATCAAAATCAGTACTTTAAACAGTATCTGCAAAGCGCTTGAATGTCAGCCGGGGGATATTCTGGAGTATGTGGAGGACGAGCAGGATGGAGAATAAGAATTGTGTGGATATTCTGGATAAAATAATAGCAGCTCTTTATCTTGGGATGGGTTATCTTTTTATCTGGATGTTTACAGCGTCAGCACCAGATTGGAGTCTTTCAGGATTTACCATACTTTATGCCGGAATGGTGCTTGGCTATTTATACAGTAAGAGAAAGATACCATCGAAGGAAAGCTGGTTCTGGTTTGCTGTTATGTTGTTGATAGGAATTCCGATTACGTTTTATTCTGTATTTCCGCTTATCCAGATTCTGGCTCTTATAGGAGTGGCAGCTTATTGGACGTTGAGCGCAGGAGGTCGGCTGATTGATGATGGGAAAACTTCCGGTTTTGTAGGATATGATGTGTGGAATGCGCTTGGAGCAGTACCGTTTCTGAATTTTCTTATACAAGGAAAAGTGTTGTTGAGTCTGACTGAACAGGCAGTGGATGATAATCTGGAAGCAGAAAAAGCAGATGAACAGAAAACAGGGAAAATGAGTACATCAGCTGCGATTTTACTGGGAATTGCTATTGTGATTCCAATATTCTGTATTTTATTACCATTGCTGTCCAGTGCGGATGCCGGATTTGAATCTTTACTTGGCGGTGTGACAAATTATATTTCAGGGCATATGCTTGCGTTTTTCTTTAGAATGATATTTGCCATTCCAGTTTCCTGTTATTTATATGGGTTGGTATATGGAAGTGTTTATGGGAAAAATACAAATCGAATTACGGAACAGAAGATTCTAAGAGCCCGCCAGACAGCACGTTTTCTTCCAATGCCTGCGGTAGGGACTATTTTAATAGCTGTCAGTGCAGTTTACATTCTGTTTATCGGAGTGCAGGGAAATTATTTCTTTTCGGCACTGATCGGCAGACTTCCGGAAGCGTTTACTTACTCGGAATATGCAAGACGAGGCTTCTTTGAACTTTGTCAGGCAGGCGTGTTGAATTTATTGATCTTATGGTTTGTCAATCGTCTGGCACGGGTGGAAAACAAGGAAAATTCATGGCTTAAGGCGGGAAATATTTTGTTGTCGGTGTTGACCTTGATTTTGATTCTGACAGCAGCAGGGAAAATGATGTTATATATTCATGCTTATGGTTTGACGGTAAACCGGATTCTTCCAATGGTATTTATGATATGGATGGCGATTGTCTTTGTTAGTATGATTGTGAGGCAGTATCGTACATTTCCGATGGTAAGAAATTGCGTGATGATTGGAGCGGTACTATTTTGTTTATTGTGTGTATTTCCAGTTGAGCATTGGACTGTAATGTATAATGAATGGAAATTTCCGATGTAAAATGAGAAGAAAATTAAGTGGAACCCCTTGATGGTGCAAGGGGTTCCGCTTAATTTTTGCTGTAATTGACGATTTGTTCAAGCGTATAAAGATAAGTTTTATTTTCCGCAGCACAATCTGAAATTTTCTTGTCAAAACCATTTTCCGAGAACAGGGCATAGTAGAACTTGGCTTTCTCTTTTAATGGTGAGAGCTTCGCCAATGTGTCAAGATACTCAGAGTAGGAAAAAGGTTCGCCCTTGAATTTACATTCTCCGACAAGATACTCTTCTGCACCTTTACTGATAGCCAGCAGGTCAATTTCGGTTTCTGCAGTCCGAAAGCCACTTGCCGCTTTTGCGTCGCGAACAGTGGATTTTCCAAACCATCGTCCCATTTTGGAATAACGGAAAGGCAGTTCGTTCTTCTTTTGCATTTCACGGACAAATTCCCGGCAAATATCTTCAAAGGCGAAGGATGTAAACTCGTGAAGTGCTGGTTTTACAACATATTCATACACACCGTCTACATCACCGTCCTCGAGCTGTGAGAAGTTTGCAAAGCCGAACGAATACCAAAAACGAAAAAAATTATCGGTAAGGCGATAAGTTCCACGACTAGAGTTTGCCTGTTCCTTGATTTTTGCATCAACAGAGAACTCTCGCTCTATAATCCCAAGTTCAATCAGATTTTTTAAATAGACACTGGTCTTAGATGTGTCCTCTATAAGTGACTTTTGGCTAATATCGTTGAGTTTCGTGCTGCCAAGGGCCACTGCTTCAATGATGGAATTATAGATAGGTGTTTCCCGTAGCTCCTGATGGAGCAGGAATTCTACTTCACTATAAAGAATACAGCCTTTTGTCAAAATATTTCGCTTGATGTTTTCGTCAACGGATAATTCAGGGTTCCATTGGCGCAGATAATGGGGAATACCGCCAAGAACAGAGTAGGCCAGTATCTTGTCCTGGTCAGAGTAATCTGGAAAGAATTTTGCTGCATCATAGAACCCCATTTCCTTCATCTTATAAATGCCGGTGGCTCTCCCATAAAGAGGATTTTTCTCCGAAAGCAGTTCTTTTTCGATGAAGCTCATTGCACTGCCACAGAGAATAAGCATCACGTTATCGTTTCTCAGTTCTGTATCCCAAAGGTTTTGCAGAATAGAAGGGATACTTCTGTTTCCCCGACACATATAAGGAAATTCATCGATGACCAGTAATTTTTTCTGGTCATGATAGGGTAAATCCAGTATCGTGCGAAATGCCCTTTCCCAGTCAGCAAACTCCGAGATATAATTTTTAGCCGGTATATCCTCTTTAAACATCCGGTTGGAGAAGTTACGAAGCTGCACACGGTCAGTGGTCTGTGTACAGGAAAAGAAAATATGTGGCTTATCTTTACAGAACTCACGCAGGGTTTCGGTTTTTCCTATGCGTCTTCGTCCATATAGTACAATGAGTTGTCCGCCTTCCTCTGTGTATTTATCCTGCAAAAATTTCAATTCGGCTTCTCTTCCGATAAACATAGTATACCTCCATAAAATATCTAATCGTGATTTACTAAATCGTGATTTGATATTATTGTATCCATAATCATCAGAAAAAACAAGTGGATTTCTAAAAATTGAAAAATATTTTCAATGCAATCATGCAAAATGAATAAAGAAAATTAAGCGGAAACCCTTGACGTTTCAAGGGTTTCTTTATTATAATGGAACAGAATATGAAAAAGCATTGACGAAGACAGTAGAATATATCAGAAAGGCAAAGCGATTCGGTGATGGTGAGAGACCGGTGCGAGTAAGATATATTTGAACATCACTTCCGAGCTGCATCAGTCGAACACATAAGTCAGTAGAGGATGCCGGTCATTTCCTCCGTTACAGGAAACACATATAAAATGTTGAAGTACAGACAGAGACAGGAGTATGTTGTAACAGGTGGTTAACGAAAGCTTTCGTCCTATTACAGGATGGAAGCTTATTTTACGTGAAAGGCATAAGCCATGCATCAACAACACAAGTGTTCAATGCATTTATGCAATTGCAACACGAGTGTTGTTGATATAGGGCGCAGCCCCGCGACCGAGAAACAACGTTTCGAGGTAGTGGCATGGCGAAAGAAGTGCGCAGCCCTGCGACCGAGAAACGTTAGTTTCGAGGTAGTGGCATGGCGAAAGAAGTGCGCAGCCCCGCGACCGAGAAACAACGTTTCGAGGTAGTGAGCATGGCAGGAAAGGTAACAAAAGGAAAGGAGATAGAACAATGTCGATGTACAAGAAGGTCTCAACGGACTTGAACTTTGTTGAGAGAGAAAAAGCGACAGAACAATTCTGGAAAGAGAACGATATTTTTGAAAAGAGTATGGATTCACGCAAGGAGGGGGAAACTTATACATTCTATGATGGTCCTCCGACTGCAAATGGTAAACCACATATCGGTCATGTGTTGACGCGTGTTATCAAGGATATGATTCCAAGATACCGTACCATGAAGGGTTACATGGTTCCTCGTAAGGCTGGATGGGATACCCACGGTCTTCCTGTTGAGCTTGAAGTTGAAAAGATGCTTGGACTGGATGGAAAAGACCAGATTGAAAATTATGGGGTGGAACCATTTATTCAGAAATGTAAGGAAAGTGTATGGAAATATAAAGGAATGTGGGAAGATTTCTCCGGAACAGTTGGATTCTGGGCTGATATGGAACACCCATATGTAACTTATGACAATAACTTTATTGAGTCTGAATGGTGGGCTTTAAAGAAGATTTGGGATAAAGGACTTCTTTACAAAGGATTCAAGATTGTTCCTTATTGTCCTCGTTGTGGAACCCCGCTTTCTGCACAGGAAGTAGCACAGGGATACAAGGACGTAAAAGAACGTTCTGCTATTGTAAGATTTAAAGTAAAAGATGAAGATGCATATATTTTGGCATGGACAACAACACCATGGACACTTCCATCGAACATTGGTCTTTGTGTAAACCCGGATGAAGAATATGCAAAAGTAAAATGTATTGATGGCCACGTATATTATATGGCATCCGCACTTCTTGATACCGTACTTGGCAAGCTTGCTACAGAGGATGAAAAAGCTTATGAAGTATTGGAAACATACAAGGGAAGTGAACTGGAATATAAAGAATACGAACCTCTTTATCAGTGCGCTGCAGATGTGGCTGCAAAGCAGAATAAGAAGTGTTTTTATGTAGTATGCGACACTTATGTAACACTTACAGATGGTACAGGTGTCGTGCATATTGCACCTGCATTTGGTGAAGATGATGCGAAAGTCGGACGGAAATATGACTTCCCATTCGTACAGCTTGTAAATGAAAAGGGAGAAATGGCAGACTCTACTCCATTTGCCGGATTATTTGTAAAGAAAGCTGACCCGGTTATCTTAAAAGAATTAGACGAAAGAGGACTTCTCTTTGATGCACCAAAATTTGAACATAGTTATCCACACTGCTGGAGATGTGACACACCACTTCTCTACTATGCGCGTGAATCATGGTTCATTAAGATGACAGCTGTCAGAGATGACCTTATCAGAAATAACAATACCATTAACTGGATTCCGGAGAGCATCGGAAAAGGACGCTTCGGTGACTGGATTGAAAACGTACAGGACTGGGGCATCAGCCGTAACCGTTACTGGGGAACACCACTCAATATCTGGGAATG
Organism: uncultured bacterium; assembly: GCA_905216215.1. Classification (GTDB taxonomy): domain Bacteria; phylum Bacillota; class Clostridia; order Lachnospirales; family Lachnospiraceae; genus Allocoprococcus. The sequence continues at coordinate 12,269 of CAJMSZ010000033.1, forward strand.
TGAATGTGGACATCAGCATTCTATCGGAAGCATTGAAGAACTGAAATCTATGTCTGATAACTGCCCGGATGATATTGAACTTCACCGCCCATATATTGATGAAGTAACCATTCGCTGTCCACATTGTGGAAAACAGATGCACAGAGTTCCGGAAGTAATCGACTGCTGGTTTGACAGTGGTTCTATGCCATTTGCACAGCACCATTATCCATTTGAGAATCAGGAATTATTTGAAAAACAGTTCCCGGCCCAGTTTATTTCAGAGGCTGTAGACCAGACCCGAGGATGGTTTTATTCTCTGCTTGCAATTTCGACTCTCATTTTCAATAAGGCTCCTTATGAAAATGTAATCGTGCTCGGACATGTGCAGGATGAAAATGGACAAAAGATGAGTAAGTCAAAAGGTAATGCGGTTGACCCGTTCGAGGCACTTCAGACTTACGGAGCCGACGCAATCAGATGGTATTTCTATATCAACAGTGCACCATGGCTTCCAAACCGTTTCCATGGAAAAGCAGTTATGGAAGGTCAGCGTAAATTTATGGGAACACTTTGGAATACCTATGCATTCTTTGTTCTCTATGCGAATATTGATGAGTTTGACGCAACAAAATATACCTTGGAATATGAGAAACTTTCCGTTATGGATAAATGGCTGCTGTCCAAATTGAATACACTTACAAAAACAGTAGATGATAATTTATCGAATTACAGAATTCCAGAGGCTGCAAGAGCACTTCAGGATTTCGTAGATGATATGAGTAACTGGTATGTAAGAAGAAGCCGTGAACGTTTCTGGGCAAAGGGAATGGAACAGGATAAGATTAATGCATATATGACACTTTACACAGCTTTAGTGACCGTATGCAAAGATGCGGCTCCGATGATTCCATTTATGACAGAAGAAATTTACCAGAATCTGGTAAGAAGCATTGATGCAAATGCACCGGAAAGTATTCATTTATGTGACTTCCCAGAAGTAAATGAGGCATTCATTGACAAAGAATTAGAAGAACGCATGGATGAAGTGCTGAAGGTTGTAGTTATGGGTCGTGCGTGCCGTAATACAGCAAATATTAAGAACCGTCAGCCAATCGGAAAGATGTTTGTAAAAGGAGTTCCGGGACTTCCGGAGTTCTATCAGGATATTATCACAGATGAATTAAATGTGAAGGAAATCGAACTTACAGAAGATGTCCGTGCATTTACCTCTTACACATTCAAGCCACAGCTTAAGACAGTAGGACCGAAATATGGAAAACTGCTTGGCGGCATCAAAAATGTGCTTGCAAATCTGGACGGAAATGCAGCAATGGATGAATTAAATGCAAATGGCTCATTGAAATTCGAAGTAAATGGCAAAGCAGTAGAACTTCTGAAAGAAGATTTATTGATCGATATGGCGCAGACAGAAGGTTATGTATCTGAAAGTGATTATGGCATTACTGTTGTACTTGATACAAACTTATCCGAAGAACTTTTGGAAGAAGGATTTGTAAGAGAAATTATCAGTAAGATTCAGACTATGCGTAAGGAAGCAGATTTCGAAGTGACCGATAAAATTAAAGTTACTTACGAAGGAAGCGAGAAAGCAGAAGCTATTTTCCAGAAACACGCAGAAGAAATCGGTGGAGATACTCTTGCAGTCAGCGTAGAGAAAGCTGCACCTGCAGGTTATGTGAAAGAATGGAAGATTAACGGAGAAGCTGTAAACTTAGGTGTAGAGCGATAGAGATATTGGGGGATTTTGTGGATGTATAGCAAGCGTTTTGAAAAGGAAACATTCAAAAAAGATGTGAAAAATAATGTGCGCATCTTATATCGCAGAGAAATCGAAGAAGCTACACCACAGCAGGTTTTTCAGGCCGTATCCTATGCTGTAAAAGAGGCCATTATTGATGATTGGCTTGCAACACAGAAGACCTATGACAAAGAAGACCCAAAGACGGTATATTACATGTCAATGGAATTTCTGATGGGCCGTGCGCTTGGCAATAATCTGATCAACATGACTGCCTACAAGGATGTAAAAGAGGCACTTGATGAGATGGGGATTGACCTTAATGTGATTGAGGACGAAGAACCGGACGCAGCCCTTGGAAATGGCGGTCTTGGAAGATTGGCAGCGTGCTTTCTGGATTCTCTGGCAACACTTGGATATGCGGCTTATGGATGTGGAATCCGATACCATTACGGAATGTTTAAACAAAAAATTAAGGACGGTTATCAGGTGGAGACACCTGATAACTGGCTGAAAAATGGCAATCCATTTGAACTGCGCCGTGATGAGTATGCCAAGGAAGTCCGCTTTGGCGGAACCATTCGTGTGGAATACAACGAACAGGAACAAAGGAATTATTATATTCAGGAAAATTATGAATCTGTACTGGCAATTCCATATGATATGCCAATCGTAGGTTATGGAAACCATGTGGTCAATACCCTTCGAATCTGGGATGCGCAGGCAATTACAGAGTTCAAATTGGATGAATTTGACCGTGGCGAGTATCATAAAGCGATTGAGCAGGAAAATCTCGCAAAAAACATTGTCGAGGTATTGTATCCAAATGATAATCATTATGCAGGAAAAGAGCTTCGTCTGAAACAGCAGTATTTCTTCGTATCGGCAAGTATTCAGGCATTGCTTGCCCGTTACAAGAAGAAACACAGCGATGTGAGAAAGCTTTACGAGAAAGTGACCATTCAGATGAATGATACCCACCCTACAGTAGCTGTGGCAGAGCTGATGCGTCTGCTCATTGACGAAGAAGGACTGGAGTGGGATGAGGCATGGGAGACAACCACAAAGACCGTTGCTTACACCAACCATACTATTATGTCAGAAGCACTTGAAAAATGGCCGATTGATTTATTTTCCAGTCTGCTTCCGCGTGTTTACCAGATAATACAGGAAATTGACCGTCGCTTTGTAAATCAAATTTGCGAGCAGTATCCAAATGATGATCAGAAAGTTGCCAAAATGGCAATTCTGAGAGATGGACAAGTGAAGATGGCACATCTGGCAATCGTTGCCGGTTATTCGGTAAATGGAGTAGCTCGCCTTCACACAGAGATTCTGAAACATCAGGAACTTAGGGATTTCTATGAAATGATGCCGGAGAAATTTAATAATAAGACAAACGGTATTACCCAGAGAAGATTCCTGCTTCACGGAAATCCGCTTCTTGCAGACTGGGTTACCGCACACATCGGGGATGGATGGATTACGGATTTATCCCAGATGGAACGGCTGAAACCGCTTGCTGAGGATTCAAGAGCAAGAGCAGAATTTATGAATATCAAATATAAGAACAAGGAACGGCTTGCAGAATATATTTGGAAACATAATGGTATTGAAGTAGACCCACGGTCTATCTTTGATGTTCAGGTAAAGCGTCTGCATGAATACAAACGTCAGCTTTTGAATATCCTTCATGTGATGTATCTTTATAATAAGATAAAAGAGCATCCGGAGATGCCGTTTTACCCAAGAACCTTTATTTTCGGGGCAAAAGCGTCAGCAGGATATATCCGTGCCAAAGAGATTATTAAGCTGATAAATTCCGTTGCGGATGTGGTAAATAATGACCGTAGCATCAATGGAAAGCTGAAGATTGTCTTTATTGAGGATTACCGAGTGTCTAATGCAGAACTGATTTTCGCGGCAGCAGATGTCAGTGAGCAGATTTCTACCGCATCAAAGGAAGCTTCCGGAACAGGAAATATGAAGTTCATGTTAAACGGAGCACCGACTCTGGGGACCATGGATGGGGCAAATGTGGAAATCGTAGAAGAAGTCGGAATGGAAAATGCATTTATCTTTGGACTCAGCTCAGAAGAAGTCATAGATTATGAGAAGAACGGTAGCTACAATCCTCAGGAGATTTATTTTAACGATTGGGATTTGAAACGGGTGATTGACCAACTGATGGATGGAACATATTCGGGCGGTGATAGAGAGATGTTCAAGGATTTGTACAATTCTCTGCTGACAGGACAGGATTGTCCAAGACCGGACACTTATTTTATTCTCAAGGATTTCCGCCCTTATGCAGAAGCACAGGAACGGGTAGAAGCAGCATATCGCGATACCGAACGGTGGGCGAAGATGGCACTTTTAAACACGGCCTCTTGCGGGAAGTTCACTTCAGACAGAACCATTCAGGATTATGTAGATGAAATCTGGAAACTGGATCATGTAACAGTAAAGCCTTTAGATTAATAAATATAAGGAATAAATAAAAATAGCCTTTCATACCATATGGTATGGGAGGTTGTTTTTTTATGGGACGATTTTTGAAACAAGCTGTTTGCGTTTTGCTGATTATTATGATTCTTCCATATATTGTTACATTGTTTATGAATGGAAATGGAGTGTTGAAGGTCACGAGGGCAGACAGTCCTTATGTGACGGTAGAGAGGGACGGAGCGAAAAAAGAATTGTCCCTGGATGAGTATGGAATCAGTGTGCTTGCAAAAGAAATAGATGGAAATGTTTCAACAGAAACTTTAAAAGCACAGGCCATTTTGATTCGGACAAGCATATATAAGAAGATTCAGGAAGAGGGAAGTACGGCAATTTTGACGAAGGGATACTGGACCAGGCAGCAGATGGAGTCCAACTGGGGGTCTGACAATTATTCGGAATATTATGAAAAAATGAAGGAAGCGTGGGAAGAAACAGAAGGAAGTGTGCTCATGTATGAGGGAAGCCTGGCACTCACGCCTTATCATAAAGTAAGTAACGGCAAGACACGTTCTGGAAAAGAAGTACTTGGAAGTGACATCTACCCCTATCTTCAGGTGAAGGAATGTGCTGCTGATATCGAGGCACCTGATGCCATGACGACTTCTATTATACAGGAAACGGGACTTAAGGTACTTGAGCAGGACAGTGCAGGCTATGTGACAAAGGTGCTTTGTGGAACAGAAGAAGTCAAAGGCGAAGAATTTCGGGATACATATCATTTACCATCTTCCAGTTTCGTGCTGCAGGATTTTGATGGGAAAACAAGAGTGCTGACGCAGGGAATCGGGCACGGGCTTGGAATGAGCCAGTACACGGCAGAAAAGATGGCGGAGGATGGGAAAAATTATGAAGAAATTTTATCTTATTTTTTTGAAGGTACAACAATTGAGGAAGTAGCAGAAATATTGGTAAAACCAGAATAAGGCACTCACTTTCTGGCAAAAATAGAGTCAGAGGTGATGAATATGAAGAAAATGGAGCTGTCCCCGGCAGGGAAAAAACGAGCAGCAGCAGGTGTAGCGATTTGCTTTATCGCCACACTTGTATTAACCGGCGCTTATACATGGAAAAATTACCAGAATAAGATAGCGGAAGAGGAACGTCTGATGGAAGAACAGATGGCAAAAACAAATGAAGAAGCACAAGCGGCAAAAGAGGCCAGCGGAGCAGCGAAGAAATGGGAGCAGGATGTGAAGGAAAATGTGGTGGAAGAGGTTGCGGAGCAGGCAAAAGCTACTTACACAGAGGAACTGGAGACAAAAACAGCCACTCCGAATTTTACAGAGAGTAGTCAATTACTCTGGCCTGTAAATGGGAACGTTCTTATGAGTTACAGCATGGATAAGTCTGTGTATTTCTCTACTCTGGACCAGTATAAATATAATCCGGCACTTGTGATTTCCGGAACCTTAAATGATAATGTGATTGCGGCAGCTCCCGGAATTGTCAAGTCCATTGATACCATGCGGGAGACGGGAACAACTGTGACAGTGGATATGGGAAATGGTTATGAATGTCTGTACGGTCAGTTGAAGGATGTTCAGGTGAAAACGGGAGATTATGTAAATGCCAAAGATGTAATAGGCTATGTCAGTGAACCTACCAAATATTACAGTGTGGAAGGATGCAATCTGTATTTTGAAATGCGTAAAGACGGACAACCTGTGAATCCTATGGATTATATGAGTGAAGATGAGTAAATGCAGAGCCCGGTAGACCTTGTAGCTTGTATATTGACAAGGTTTCCGGGCTCAGATTTGTATGTGATAGTTACCCCTTTATTTTACAGGTTCTTCTGATAAAACAAGATTGGTATGTTCCTGTGTCTTTTTATGTTTATCATAAGCGGCAAACATACCTGCCAGCAATGTACCTGAGATAGAGTGCCATGTACAGGATACGGCACAAATAATTGCAGATTCCGGTGTAGATGCAAACTGCGCAGTTGTTGTAGCAAGGTTTGTGGCAAGACCTGCATTTTGCATACCTACTTCAATAGCAATGGTTCTTTTCTTTGAGGTGTTCATACCAACAAGTTTTCCAGCTACATAGCCAAGGAGATAACCTAACGCATTATGAAGGAATACTGCGACGAAAATTACAACACCTGACTGGAAGAATTTATCTCCCTGTGAGGAAACAACACCGCCTACTACACAGGCCAGTCCCAATACAGCGATTCCCGGCATGATTTTCTGGAACTCCCGGAAAGTATTTTTCTCACCGAACAGATAGTTCAGAAGGAAACCTAATGCAACCGGAAGAATAACAGTTTCAACAATAGAAATCAGCATTGGCAGTGCTTTGATGGAAATATTTGTTCCACTTGCCAGTAAGGAAACCATTAGCGGAGTCATGACTGGTGAGAGGATTGTCGAAACGGTTGTCATTCCTACAGAAAAAGCGACATCACCGCCACAAAGGTAAGACATAATATTGGATGATACACCACCCGGGCAGCAGCCTACAAGAATCAGTCCCAGGGCAATTCCGTCAGGAAGCTGCAGAACTTTAGTCAGTGCAAATGCGAGAAATGGCATAATCAGATATTGTGCCAGTGCGCCTACGCAGATATCGAAAGGTCTCTGTGCTAAAATCTTGAAATCTTCTGTGGTTAGAGTGAGTCCCATACTGAACATGATGATACCGATGATAATGGACTGACTGGTAAACTTATTGGAAACAGGGTCGGTAAATAATGGATGGTTTACCCAGCCCATCATGCCTGGGATGATAAATGTTACAATCGCAATGGCGATTACCACTACGGAAGTGTAATCTGATAAAAATTTGCTGAATTTTTGTAATGCTTTCATTTGCATTTCCTCCTATTCTTTTCTTAAACCCTGGCCAGAGGTTAAAGTATTTGTTCACCGAAATAAGTATAAAGGAAACAATAAAAAAATCCCTTTCCAGAATTACTGGAAAGGGACGAATAAATCCGCGATACCACCCTAATTCCACAGAAAAACTCTGTGGCACTTCACATACTGACATATGCTATCCCATAACGGAGGCAACCGGCGAGATTTACTTGCAGTTTATGCGTTCAACCCGCTTCTTAGAGAGGATAATCAGTAATCTGTTACTGCCTGTTCGCACCAACCACAGACTCTCTGAAAATAATCATGATTACGACCTTGTTCTCGTCAACGAATTTCTGTGAACTTTATTTTCTTTCTGTTTGCTATTATAGTCCTCTTGAAAAATATGTCAAGAGGGAAATTTACGAAATGAAGGTAATCTTTTTTAAAGAGACTATAAAATTTAATGGTAAGTTTTTGTTATATTTCTAATACAGCGTCAAGACATAATGTAAGGGCATACTCATCTATATAATTACCAAGAAATGCGAATACACACTTTTTCGGAAGATTGAGTCGCAATTTTTCATGTACAGGACTTATAATAGACTTATAACGGAAACGAAATAAGAAGATATACGGAGTTACGGAGGGTTATGCAGTGAAAATAAATTTTTTGGGAAATAACATACAGACCATCAGAAAATACAGAGGAATGAAACAGCAGGAGCTTGCAGACAAAATCGGTATCAATATGCAGAGCCTTTCCAATTCGTGAAACGGATAAAAGCGTGTATCTCTGTAAAGGAGTACACGCCTATCCTCTATCTCTTTGATAACTGATATATTCGTTTGCTGTACATTGACAGCGTTTCCTGCCTGTATTTTGAATAGTACATGGAAAAGTTTAGCAGTTCAGTATCACCTTACTTCGTATCTTCAATCTTGTTTTTCTTTGACATGCAGGGGATTTTATCCATTCGGTAATCATTCTAAATTCCCCAATCTTGACTGGTTATTTGTAATTTTACCATATGCGGATAAATTTTACCTGTGTTCATCAACTTGTTTGGCGTTCCTTGTTCAGCCACAGAACCGTCTGAAAGTACAACCACTTTATCTGCACCACTTACAGTACGCATACGGTGGGCGATAACAAGTACCGTTTTATCCTTTATCAATCTTGATAAAGCAGCCTGTATCAATGTTTCATTTTCCACATCAAGACTTGCTGTAGCTTCATCAAGGAGAATAATAGGGGCGTTTTTGAGAAACGCGCGGGCGATTGAAATACGTTGCCTTTCACCGCCGGATAGTTCACAGCCATTTTCACCAATCATACTATGATAGCCGTTCGGGAGTTTTGTCGCAAATTCTTCGCAATTTGCCAGCCTTGCCGCCGCAATCACTTCCTCGTCTGTTGCGTCCTTTTTACCAATCCTAATATTCTCCATGATTGTATTGTTAAATAGTGTTACATCTTGAAATACAATAGAATACAGTGACAGCAGTGTTTCCGGCTCTATTTTGGATATGTCCATACCACCGACAGTGATTTTACCTTTGCTTATATCCCAAAATCGCGAAGCAAGACGTGAAACAGTGGTTTTTCCTCCGCCGGACGGTCCAACTAATGCGGTAACTTCTCCTTGTTTTGCGATAAAAGAAACGTCTTTTAATACTGTTTCGCCAGAGTTGTAGGCGAAACCTACATGGTCAAAGACAATATCATAGCCCTTGTTTGATAGGGTGGTGCTGCCTTTTTGGATAGGATGGTCAAGAATTTCATTCATACGATTTATGTTCGTTCTAGTGGAGATTATCGCAGCCAGATTTTGCAATGCCCCCTCAAGCGGTGCATACAGTCTTGAAGCTACAAGCAAAAACAGAAAGAACATTGGAATATCAATTTCCCCACGAATAAGCAGTGTAGAACCTACCAACGCAACTGTAGCAATACCGAATTTTAATATCAACGTAGATGAAACAACAAAAAGTGCTGTTCCAAGCTCTGTTATAATATTTCGATTTTCTACATAATCAATTTTTTTATCAAGCTCTTTTAGATAGTTTTCTTCCGCATTATTTGCCTTTAAGTCCTGCAAGCTTTCGATACACTCCTGTACGCCGTTCTCGAGTGCAACATTTGCTTCTACGGATTTTCGGTTAAAGTATTGCTGTATACGTGCGGAAAGAAATATAATTGTAAACGCAATCGGTAAAACCCAAACAGCAGCAAGAGCCATACGAAAATCTATGATAAAAAGATTGATTGAAATGAGCGTTGTTGAAATCAAGGAACCTGCTAAAGCGGGTACATAATGAGAAAATGCGGTTTCTAGTGTTGCACAATCGCCCATAATTGAATTTGTCAAATCAGCAAGGTCTTTCTTACTGAAAAAAGATAATGGAATTTTTCGGAGCTGTTCTGCTAAGGATATACGCCTTACCCCACTTTCTACATAAGTAGCTAAGTAAGTCGCATTATACTGAAACCAAGTCGTGATAAATATAAGGCATAAACATACCAATGCACCAACTGTATAGAAAGCAATGCGGCTTCCATTTACACTCCCATTCATGGTATCAATGACAAAATAATAGAGAAGTCCAACAGGAAGCATAAAGGATATATCTTGTGCAACACAAGCAATACAGCCTTTTACTAAATCAACAGCCCCTTGTCTTGATAACGCAAAGCGTCTTTGTAATATCTTAATCATACGTTTACCTCCTCCTTTGCTATTTTCCATTCTGCTGCTTCGGAATAATTCCTCCACATTTTTGTAAATATTCTGTTTTTTTCTATCAATCCGCTATGTGTACCACTTTCGACAATTTCACCGTCTTTCAATACATAAATACAATCTGCGGCTGTAATTGACGACAATCTGTGTGCAATCATAATCACCGTTTTTCCCTTTGAGAGAACGGATAAAGCTTGTTGCACACGTACTTCATTGTCAGGATCGGCAAATGCGGTAGCCTCATCAAGAATTAGAATTGGTGCATTCTTTAAAATTGCACGGGCAATTGCTATTCGCTGCTGTTCGCCGCCAGACAAGTATACACCTTTTGTACCGACAACCGTATCTACTCCTTTTGGCAATTTTTCAATAATATCTTGACACTGTGCAGCTTCTAAGGCACGAGCAACTTCTTCACGAGTAGCGTCAGGCTTTGCCATACGCACATTTTCTAATATGGATGCTTTAATAAGACGGCTATTCTGAAATACAAAAGATACCGTATTCATCAATGTTTCTTTTGGGATTTCGCGTATATCAATATTTCCTATCAGTATGCGCCCTTTTTGCGGGTCAAAAAATCTTGTGATAATGTTTGCAAGTGTGGTCTTGCCGCCACCGGACGCCCCTACTAATGCTACTACTTCTCCCGACTTTATTGACAGAGATATATCATTAAGTGCGTTTTTCTTACCGTCATAGCTGTAACTAACATGTTCTAATGTAATTGAATTGTCATATGGTATATGATTTGTCCTGCTTTCAGACAATGGCTTTTCGCTCAATACTTCATCAATTCTGCGTATTGCATCACCTACAATCATTGTGTCCTCACTCATAAACATAATTTTAGTAAGCGTTGTACCAATAACTGGCGTAATCACGATATAGAAGATAAGGTTAAGCAGCACTTCATTTGTTACACTGTTTCTTGTAAAGAGAATACCTCCGGCAATCAAAAACGCAAATACGCCGTTGATTGCAGTTGTATAGAACATCATGGGCAGACGAAGTGCTTTTGTGTATGCAATTACCCACGTTTCGTAATTGTCTATTGCATTTTTGAAACGTTTGAAAGAAAAAATTGTCTGTCCGAAAGTCTTTACTACAGGTACACCTCGTACATATTCAACTGCTTCATTTGACATATCAGAAAGGGCATTTTGATATTGCTCCATACGTTCCTCCATGTCTTTTCCGGTCATTTTCATCATAATCAGAAATCCAAGAACCACAGGAACAAGGCTCAGAAGTCCTAATCTCCAATCAAATGCAAGCAATAGAAAAAGTAGTCCTATAGGAGTAGCAATTGCTCCTGCTTTGTCGGGGAGTCTGTGTGCAAGATAAGTTTCGGTAGCAGCACTGGAGTTATTTACAATTCGACGTAACTTTCCACTTCCGTATTTTTCAGTAACTCCAAGTGGCAAAATTGTAATATGCTGCATTAGTTCTTTTCGGATATTTGCAGCAACACGGAACGCACTTATGTGTGAACACATCAAAGCCGTAATATAAACAACAATAGAAATAATAGCAAATAATACAGCAGACCAACCATAACTTATAACATTCTTTGCCTGCGAGAAATCAGGGGAAACTTCCAGTATATCGTGAATAATACGCCATATATACCAAAAAGGCACAAGTGCTAACAAAGCACTCATTGCAGACAATGCCCATGAAAGATAGATCAATATCTTATGCCCTCCAGCATAACTCATCAATCTTGATAGATTAGACTGTTTTTTCATATCAAAACCTCCTTAAATTTTTATTTTGTTTTAAACTACACAAAATTAGTACCAACTAACTCTATGTGTAAAAATTTTAGGGCAAATCGCCCTAAAGAATAATTCTTTTTTATTGTCCCATAATTTTCATCCACCCAGCAGTATAAAAAGCCCTCATTTCTTGCAGATAATGTTTTGCTTCTACAAGTGGCATTTCATGCACAATCAGTTCAAAAAAGGTATTAAACATTCCCGTTATTAAGATATGCTCTAACCGTTCATCTATAGGCGGTGCAGGTCTGCCTAACTTTTCAAGAACCGCTAAATAATCATGTGTGCCCTGTGTTTCAATTTCCACCATTTCGTCAATCAGTTTTGAAAAACGTGTTCCCTCTGAGCAGCAGAGTATGAGCTTAAATTCGTTCAAGTGCTCATAGGCGTACAAAAGCATTTCATACATACATTCACCAGAAGTAGAAGTAAGATTGTCAGGCTGTTCCTCTTGTGGAATTTCTGTAAAATCTTTCTGTGCCTTACAAAAACGTTTCAATAAAAAATCATAATGTTCACCTACCAGTGCTTCAAACAAATCCTCTTTGCTGTCATAGTAGCCATAGAATGCACCTGTTGTTACACCTGCTGTTTTGGCAATATTCCGCAAAGAAGCAGATTTATAGCCCTTTTCAAGAAATTCCTGCATTGCCACTGAATGAATTAAGGATAGTGTTGTCTGTTCTTCTTCACTCACTATTGCACCTCCTTATTTATATAACAGTGATATATAACACTGTTATATCGTACAGCAATTTTAAATATTTGTCAATATTTTGAATAAAAACATATGATAAAAGTCCCCCTTACTATTTTTGAAGGAGGACTTTTATCAAAATTTATTGGAATTTTCTATTCTGGTTCTGCCATGTGGATTTATCGGCAATCGTTTCCCTTGCTATAACTATACTACAACGCAGTCGTCACATTTGAAAAATGGCTAAAAATTTGTATAGGATACAACTTGAAGTTGTAGTGTAATGTATGTGGAAGGAAGTGATAGCGATGGAATTTAAGCATATGGAAATCTTGTAATGGTTCCATGCGATGATAAAGATATTTCAACAGATGCTTATATCCCCACTTTGCCTCCTCAGACGGATATGGATAAAATCCGGCTGCATACATATCTGTCATGTAGTGTGCCACCGTATTTTTTATAAATTCTGCAAAATTGTCTGTAAACCTTTTACCGCCATACTGGATTCCTGCCGATGTCGATGCCCCGGCTCCTGCCCCGATTATAACACAGTCTGCATTTCTTATATTCTCTGCTGCCCTGTCAATCTGGTCTTCATATGCATCCTTTTGGAACACATAATCCCTTGCCGGAGTACTACATAAAAAGTTTCTCCAGTCAACATGTCCTTTTCTTATTTGCTTAAAATTCATAAGGTGGATTTCCAGAGAAATCTGCGATTAAACCATGAGGATTTTCAAGATAGAATACCTCAAAAATAGGATTATCTGCTGTCTGGTACTGTCCCTTAACGATAGGATTGTTCATGCATCCTTCCTTTACACTCTTGTTGTCCTCAAATACTGCTTTGCCATGAAGGCGAATCCATGCGTATTCAGGGGAAGATACTGATACTTCTACTTCAGGATTTGCTAACATATCCTTGTAAACATCCTTTGTGTTGTTAGTACAGAACCAAAGCTTT
>CAJMSZ010000034.1 GCA_905216215.1 uncultured bacterium
GTGTTCCATACTCCTGTGATTTCAGATACAGCTTCACTCCTGATACCGGATTGCCTTTTTCATCTACCACTTTCACTTTCAATACCGTGTTGTCTGCTTCCAATTCCTGTGAACCGTATTCAACAACAACCGGATACATAGAAAGTGTATTCATTGAAAATGTCACATTGCTTCCGTCCTGTGTAAAAGAAACCGGCTGTAATGCCCGAGAATCATCTACATAATATACATTTTTAACTGTCTTCGCATTATCAAGCTTTTCCGTAACCTGATAATCACCGGCTGCTATATAGGCAATTTCCCATCTGTGCGGGTTTACTACTTTAATATCAAAGACATCATAATCTTTTCCATCCATTCCCTGAACAGTGTTCTTATCCAGCTTGCGGTCTAGCACAAGGAAATCCTTAAAATTCATTCCGGTAATCGTTGTGTTGCCGGCTATATTCTCATAAATTCCTGCATACACCGTATCATAATTGGTATTCGTAAGAATGCTATCGTACTTATGTGCATCTTTTTTATCCATTAACTTAATGTCATCTACTTTTGCACAACTGGAGAAATCATAGGTATACTTTCCTGCACCATACTCGGATTTATCTTTCACCACAACAGGAAAGGAATCTACCGTATAACTCGGACTATCCACCATAACCATATAAATGACATCTTCCAGAAGATCTACCGTGAGTTTTCCGCTATTTCCGGTGGAATACTCTAAAGTCTCCACATTACTTACCAGTTTAAACTTTATATTATACAAAGCTCCTCCATACTGGTTGCAGACCTTTATATTTGACCGGATTCGCTGCTCCTCTTCAGGTTTTTCCACCGTCTGGTCTCTCTTGTAAAGTTCCAGGGAATCCACTTCCGGGTAATTCCCTGTGTCTACATTCTTCTTAATGTCTACCAAACGGCCATCTTTCACCCATACATATACATTCGGCATTCTGTACTCAGAATCCTCTGCCCAAATGATGTAATTATGATTCCTTACCAGATTTAAATCTGGTAGTTTTCCATCCTTGGATGTTACTTCTTGCTCAATCACCTGTTTTGTACTGTTAAAAACAACAAATTTTACTTCCTTGTCAATGGAGCGCGTAATCACCGGATTGGCTGTTGCGTTCACAACTTCACTTACTGTCAGTCCCTGAATCTTCACAGTATCTGTCGCAAAAATATCTTTCTGCTGATATGCGGGGATTTGATGATCCGGCATCCATGCTGCCGTTGCCACACTGGCAGGTACCTGCGCCAGCGCCAAAGCAACACCAAGCATTGCACTTAACAATTTTCTTGCTTTTTTCATAATGTCTCCTTCCATTTTGTCATGTTTTGTACATAAAAAGCTGTTTTTTTCATTTTAACATTTTTACACTGTTCACTTTACATTCTGCTTAATTTTGGCAATTGTTTTTTCTTATAAATTCACTTATCATTGCTTTAATTTATTTAACATTTTTATGCAATATAAAAAATCATTGACTTCTCTTCTCACTCCGCGTATCATATATACGTTAAATTACATATTCGGCAATAGAGGCGCGAAGGTTATGAGTATCTCTCCGGAGACAGTGGAGTCGCAGATGGACAGAGAAAGGAGCATTCGCCGAAACATGCAGTTTCCGCAGGCTGCAGTAGTTGGGGTACAGTCGAACAGGCTGTGCACTCTCACCGCATGGTGGAGGAGCTATTGTTTCATACACATAGATGAAAGGATGATAATGAAGCAGTGGGTAACCACTGCTTTTTTCTGTGTTGAATCCGTTGCCGAAAACACAAAGGAGGATTTTTTAAATGATTAATTTTCTTAACTGGCTTGATGGGATTCTCTGGGGAGTCCCACTGATTGCACTGATGATTCTGACCGGACTATATTTCACAGTACGCTCCAACTTCTTTCAATTCCGGCATTTCGGCTGGATTATGAAGCGGACAATTGGAAGATTGTTCCACAAAGAAGATGTTGCAAGTGAAGGCAAAGGTATGCTAACTTCCTTCGAAGCCATTTCCACTGCCATCGGTGGAACCGTTGGTTTCGGAAACATTGCAGGTGTGGCAACTGCTGTGGCAGCAGGTGGTCCCGGTGCGATTATGTGGATGTGGCTTTCATCCCTTCTTGGCATGATTCTCAAACAGGCAGAAGTTACACTCGGCTGCTATTATCGTCATACAAACGATAAAGGCGAATATTATGGTGGACCTACCTACTACATGGAATGTGGTCTTGGAGAAGAAAGACACTGGGGAAAACTGTGGCTGATTCCGGCAATTGTTTTTGGAATCGGTATTTTCTCTACTTTCTTTGTAACCTCATCTACACTGACCGCTTCTCAGGTTGTTGCAGGTGCATTCAATCTTGATAATATCAAAATTGGCAGTTTCCAGATTGAAGGTGTTATCCTCGTCGGTGCTGTTCTCTGTGTAATCACTTACATTGTTACAAGTGGTGGAACAAAAAAAATTGCGACCTTATTCAGCAAACTGGTTCCGTTCATGAGCTTCCTTTACATCCTGATGGGCATCGGCATGATTCTGGTAAATATCAACCGTGTGCCATCTGCATTTGCTGCAATTGTAACAAATGCATTTACCGGAACTGCTGCAATCGGAGGCTTTGCTGGATGTGCAGTCAGTGAAATCGTCCGTGTCGGTATGGCCCGTTCCGTATACTCTAACGAAGCTGGATGGGGTACTTCACCAATGATTCACTCTTCTGCCAAAACTCCTCACCCGGTAGAACAGGGACTCTGGGGCTCTTTCGAAGTATTCTTTGATACCATGATTATCTGTACCATCACAGCATTATCCGTTATTTTAAGTGGACAGTGGACAGATGGAACCAATGGTGGTACTTTAGCATTAAACGCATTTGCAAGTGGCTTTGGTAAAGGAGGAAGTATTTTACTTGCGATTATCATGGTTATCTTTACGGTAACTACTTCTGGTGGATGGTTTACTTACTATCTTGCAATCCTTGAGCACCTTTACAAAAAGGAAGGGCTTATGAAGGATATCGTAATGAAGCTCTTTTACGCAGTACGTGCTCTCCCGGGACTTCTTTGGACCATTTACCTGGTAAAAACAAACAATCAGGGATTCATCTGGACTGTAGTAGATATCACTTCCGCAATCCCTACCTTTGTCAATGTGGCAGTGGTGCTCATGCTCTCAGGACAGTATTTCAAATTGCTGAAGGATTACAAAGCACGTTATCTCGGAATCGGAAAAGTGGATAAAAATACTTGTCTCTTCTATGAAGACAAACAGGCGAAAAACTAACAGACCATTTGCAAGACTATAAATGGAGGAAGAAATGAAAACAATTTACAAAAACGGTGCTGTCTATACCGGTGAGCTTCCACTGGTACAGGCATTTGCAGTAGAAGATGGAAAATTTATATTTGCCGGAAGCAATGAGGACGCAGACGCACTTACTTCCGATGACACAACAGTCATTGATTTACAAGGCAAATTCGTGTGCAGTGGCTTTAACGACAGTCATATGCATCTGTTAAATTATGGAGGCAGTCTTATGAAAGCACAGCTTGCCGAGCACACTCAAAGTCTGGAAGATATGATAAAATGCCTTTCTGACTTTCTTGCATCACACCCTTGCAAAGAAGGGGCATGGCTTCAGGGCCGTGGATGGAATCAGGACTATTTTACCGATGCGGACCGCATGCCAAACCGCTACGATTTAGATAAGGTGTCAGCCGAAACTCCTATTTGTGCAGTAAGAGCCTGCGGACATTGTCTGGTAGTAAATAGTAAGGCTCTGGAAATTTTAGGTGTAACAGCAGATACTCCTCAGCCGGAAGGAGGAGAAATCGGAATGGAAAATGGCAAGCCGGACGGACGTTTCTTTGACAATGCCATGGACGCTGTTTATCAGATAATTCCAGTTCCGGACAAAGAAGAAATCAAAGAAATGATTCGCATTGCCTGCAAAGCGTTGAACAGCTATGGTGTTACAAGCAGCCAGACAGATGACTACTGTGTATACCGTTCTGTTCCATGGCAGACAGTCAATGAGGCTTACGAAGAATTGGAGGCTTCCGGTGAACTTACCGTGCGTGTCTATGAACAGAGCAATTTTACCGACCTTCCTTCTTTGAAAGAGTTTGTAGAAGCAGGAAATGTAACCGGAACCGGAACAGAAATGTTCAAATTCGGCCCCCTGAAAATGCTCGGTGATGGAGCCCTTGGTGCAAGAACTGCATTTCTCAGCCGTCCTTATGCAGATGACCCTTCCACTTGTGGAATCCCGGTTTTCTCCCAGGAAACCATGGACGAAATGATTGGTTATGCAAATGCACATGGCATGCAGGCTGCCGTTCACACCATTGGAGATGCCTGCCTCGACAGAGTACTTAACGCCTATGAAAAAGCACTTACTGACAATCCAAGAGAAAATCACAGACATGGAATTGTTCACTGTCAGATTACAAGGCCTGACCAGCTTGAAAAGATTGCAAACATGAAGCTTCATGTATACGCACAGAGTATTTTCCTGGATTATGATAATCACATTGTAGAAGAACGTGTTGGAAAAGAGCTTGCTTCTACAAGCTACAGTTGGAAAACACTGATGAAGAAAGGAGCTACTGTCAGCAATGGAACCGATTGTCCCGTAGAGCCTCCAGATGCCTTAAGCTGTATGCAGTGTGCAGTCACAAGGACAACCCTTCATGATAATGTAGGACCATATTTGCCAGAACAGAAATTTACGGTTCAGGAAGCCCTTAACAGCTACACCTGCTGCGGTGCATATGCAAGTTTTGAAGAGCATATCAAAGGAAAGATTTCAGAAGGAATGTTGGCTGACTTCGTAATTCTTGGTGAAAATCCATTTGAAGTAGAAGAAAACCACATCAAAGATATTCCTGTCTGCCAGACATTCCTTGGTGGAAAGAATGTTTATACCAGATAAAATTTTATATGTATAAGATGATGGCATTCCCATCGTAAAAACAAGTGCCTTGTTTCTTTCATGTACACATGACATGATGAAACAAGGCTTTTTTGTTAATACGGTTTCAATTTATGGCACCTACGAATTTCATCCGCTGAGATTACAACACATAATAATGTGGAATAATATCTTCATAATGTCCGTCCGGCATCCGGAAACCTCCCGGGATTACACCTAACTGAGTAAACCCGATTCTCTTATAAAGGTGAAGTGCATGAGTATTGGTCGCAACAACGGCATTAAACTGCATTACCTTAAATCCTTTTTCTTTTGCCTTTGCCAGACAGTCAAGCACCAGTTTTTCCCCTATGTGCTGACCACGGATAGCCCGTTTTACCGCATAGCTGGCATTACAGATATGTCCGCATCTTCCTATATTGTTGGGATGTAAAATATAAAGTCCGACCACTTCTCCTGTATCTGCATTTTCCGCAATACCTGTATAGGTCTGCTCTTTAAAAAATTTATCTCCGCTTTCCACGGTCAAATCATCTTCCTGTGGAAATGCAATTCCATCATCTACTACCTGATTCCAGATTTCACAGGCCTCTGCCGCATCTTCAGTTGTATATTCTCTCAGCTTAATATTCATAATCCCGTTCCTCCGTTTCGTACTTTCATAATGTTGCAATTATTATAAAAATGATCTAACTATTTTTCAAGTTACTTCTTTTATTTATTTTATCTATATATCACTCACATATCAAGAATTTCTATTTGCTGTAATCCGTTAAAAAGACTACAATAGATAATAGAAAATTGTATATATTACATAGCAAATAGGAGGCAACACAATGGAGTTAATTAAAGATCTGCCTGAGATTTTCGAAGAATTTGCAGAGCAGAGACAAAAATCATTTTTAACAATGAAAGAAATTAAAGACAAAGGAACCCCTGTAATTGGTGCATACTGCACTTATTTTCCTCAGGAAATCGCAATGGCTATGGGCGCTGTAACAGTAGGCTTATGCTCTACCTCAGACGAGACAATTCCGATTGCAGAAAGGGACCTTCCAAAGAACCTATGTCCACTGGTAAAATCAAGCTACGGTTTTGCTGTATCTGATAAATGTCCATTCTTCTATTTCTCTGACGTAGTTGTTGGTGAAACAACTTGTGATGGAAAGAAGAAAATGTATGAATTAATGAAAGACTTCAAAAACGTCTATATTATGGAACTTCCTAATACACAGAATGCAGAAGCTCTTAAATTATGGAAGAGTGAAATCATTCGTTTCAAAGAATATCTGGAAGAAACATTTAACGTGGAAATTACAGAAGAAAAGCTTCGTCACGCAGTTCATGTTGCAAACGAAGGAAGACTTGCGCTCCGCAGATTCTACGAACTGATGAAAAATGACCCGGCTCCAATGGATGGATCAAACCTTTTCGGTGTACTTTACGGAAGCCAGTTCAAATTCGACAGAGAAAAAATGCCTGCTGAAATTGATGCACTCCGTGAAAAAATCGAGAAAGAATATGCAGAAGGCGAAAAGCCTGCAAGAAAGAAGAGAATTCTCTTAACCGGATGTCCAAGCAGTGGCGCTCCAATGAAGGTTGTAAAATCAATCGAAGCTAACGGCGGTAATGTTGTATGTTACGAAAACTGCGGTGGTGCTAAATCGGTAGACCGTCTTATCGATGAAGATACAGACGACATTTATCAGGCAATCGCAGAACGTTACCTTGCTATCGGATGTTCTGTTATGACACCAAATCCAAACCGTTACGAATTACTTGGAAGACTTCTGGAAGAATACCAGATTGAAGGTGTTGTAGAAATGACACTTCAGGCTTGCCATACATACAATATCGAAGCTAAGAGCATTGAGAAATTTGTAAATTCAAAAGGAATCCCTTACATGCATGTTGAAACAGATTATTCTCAGACAGATGTTGGACAGCTTGATACACGTATCGCAGCATTCTTAGAAATGATTTAATAAATAAAAAAGTGCGTTGATTCTTATCAATGCCCGCTAACACAAACTCTCTACTTCAATTCTCTGTTGTAGAGAGTTTTTTGATTTAATGGAAGAAATCTGGTATAAAATAAGTTATAATAAAAAAGTATAATTTTTATTCGAAAGGATGTGAAACCAATGCTCCCAGTCAGAAAAAAAGAAACTATCATTTATGAAATCATGCATATGGAAAAAGTTGTCGCAAAGATTTCTTCCAACGGAAAAGCCATTATATATGACGAAGCATTTATGCCATATGATTTGTTTCTTGAAGAAGACGATGAAAATGATATTGATATTTTGTTAAATAATCTTGATGTGTTTTACCATTGGTGCGCGTCCCGTGTATTGTCGTTAGACCGGAAATATGCCAAAGACATTCTGAACAGTATTGGTGTCTCACAGGCTGTAACCGACAGAGACCGTGCAAAAATTGCATTGTCTTACCACTGCGTCTCCCTCACAGATGTATTTTGGATAAAAACAACTAATGAAACCATTTCCTTTTCACAATTGAATTTATATGATAACACCTTAAATGAAGCCATTGTAGAACTTTCATTAAAGGGACATCAGATGACCGTCACCAATCAGGAGCTTGCACCTGATTTGTCAACCAAAGGTCTGTTCCCAAAGGCATGGATTCGCGGCACAGATGGATTTCAATTACTAAAAGACGGAAGCAAAGAGATTGTACGCAAAGAACTGCTCGCTAGCAAGATTTGTCAATGCTTTGATATTCCTCAGGTTGTATATAAAGAACGTCTTTATGATGGTGAAGTCGTGACAGAAAGTAATATTATCACATCAAAAAGATACTCAATCGTTTCAAAAATGGCATTTGATATTTATGCATGCAATCACGATTTAGATACACTGGAAGTCTGTAAAGTACTTGACCCGATTACTTATTATGGTATGAATATTTTAGACTATCTCACCGGAAATACAGACCGTCATCCTGAGAACTGGGGATTTTTAGTAGATAATCTTACAAATAAATATATTTCCCTTTACCCGGTTATGGATTTCAATCAATGCTTCCTGTCCTATACTACTTTAGATGGTGCGAATTGTCAGACTATTTTGCCCGAAAAAAGGACCCAGCGTGAAGCTGCCATTGAAGCTGTAAAACAGATTGGACTTCGGCAAATCCATGAGATGAATATGGCCGAATTTGGTGATATGAAGCAAGCGGCTGAGATGTTACAATTAAGACTGAAGGAACTCAAAAATCATATTGCTTAAAAATATTCCCTTGCAATCTCCGCAATACGGGGTATAATTATTGTTGATACAAATAAGTTAAAAATGGGGTGCTTGCGTAGGCAGGCTGAGAGTAAGCGGATGCTTTAACCCAGAACCTGATTTGGATAATGCCAACGTAGGGAAATATCGCACAGAGTAAGTAGATGCAGAATCCATGGTTGGATTCTGCATTTTTGCGTATCAGGAAGGAATCTATATGAGAAATTTTGACAAGAATTGCCTTCGGCTGTATGCGGTAACAGACCGCGGCTGGCTGGGAGAAGAAACGTTATATACACAGGTGGAAAAGGCACTGAAAGGCGGTGCTACCATGATCCAGATTCGGGAAAAGGAACTGGATGAAGTTCATTTTGAACAGGAAGCACGGGAAATCCAGCAGTTATGTAAGACCTATAAGGTCCCTCTTATCATCAACGATAATGTCGACCTTGCAAAGCGAATCAACGCAGACGGGGTGCATATCGGTCAGTCGGATATGCAGCTTATGACCGCAAGGCAATTACTCGGAGACGAGAAAATCATCGGTGTGACTGCTAAAACTGTTCAGCAGGCAAAAGATGCTGAACAGGCAGGGGCAGACTATCTTGGAAGCGGAGCTGTATTTGGCAGCAGCACCAAGACAGATGCAAAACCGATGGAACATACCTTACTTCAACAGATTTGCGAAAGCGTTTCTATCCCGGTTGTGGCAATCGGTGGAATCACATCCAATAACGTACTACAGCTTTCAGGACGTGGCATCGCAGGGATTGCTGTGGTCAGTGGAATTTTTGCAAGCCCTGATATTGAAGCAGAAACCAGGAACTTACTTGAACTTGTAAACAACATTTTATAACTATTTGTTTCACAGAAACAAGAGCGGTAGATTGGGGGCACCACCTTTTATCGCTATAGAAAATTAATGCAAAGGAGAATGAATATGAACACAGCATTAACAATCGCTGGAAGTGATTCCAGTGGAGGCGCCGGCATTCAGGCAGATATCAAGACAATGACCGCACATGGAGTTTATGCCATGAGCGCCATTACGGCACTTACTGCCCAAAATACAACCGGCGTAACAGACATTATGGAGGCAACTCCAGCATTTTTGGCAGAGCAGCTGGACAGTATTTTCACTGATATCTACCCAGATGCCATTAAGACAGGTATGGTTTCATCCAGTGCGCTGATTGAAATCATTGCAGAGAAGCTTTCTGCCTATCACGCGAAAAATATCGTGGTTGACCCTGTCATGGTGGCTACCAGTGGAGCACGTCTCATCAGCGAGGAAGCCATCGGCACTTTGAAAAGTAAATTATTACCGCTTGCTACTGTAATCACACCAAATATCCCGGAGGCCGAAGTGCTCTCCGGTATGGAAATAAAATCAGAAGCAGACATGGAAAAAGCAGCAAAAGTCATCTGTGAAACCCTCGGCTGTGCAGTCCTTCTCAAGGGTGGACATCAGCTCAACGATGCCAATGACCTTTTATATCAGAAGGATTCTGAACCTGTCTGGTTCCACGGAAAGCGGATTGATAATCCGAATACACATGGAACAGGCTGTACACTCTCTTCTGCCATCGCCTCAAACCTTGCGAAGGGATACGACCTTGTAACTTCAGTCAAATATGCAAAGAACTACATTTCCGGTGCTCTTGCAGCCATGCTGGACCTTGGAAAAGGCAGTGGCCCTATGAATCATGCATTTGCCATCAAGGGCGAATATTTTGAATAGGGAGGACAAGGACATGGAAAATAAAGGAACTTCCGTTTTCAGTAACGGACTGATTTGGTTCGGTGCCGGTGTTTCAATTGCAGAAATTCTGACCGGAACTTATTTTGCACCGCTTGGATTTGAGAAAGCCCTGCTCGCCATTCTTCTTGGACACCTGATCGGTGGTCTGATGATGTTTGCGGCAGGCATGATTGGAGCACGCGAGAAACGCAGCGCCATGGAAACTGTAAAAATGAGTTTCGGAGGCAAAGGAAGTCTGCTTTTTGCCATCTTAAATGTTCTTCAGCTCGTAGGCTGGACAGCTATCATGATTTATGATGGTGCGCTTGCGGCAAATGGAATCTTCGCAACTGGTGAATGGTTGTGGGCTGTTGTTATCGGGGTACTCATTATTGTATGGATTCTCGTAGGCCTTACCAATCTTGGAAAACTGAACACTGTGGCAATGGCAGCACTCTTCGTGCTTACACTTGTTTTATTTAAGGTGATTTTCTTTGGTGGAAACGGAGCAGTCTCAGCCGCAGATGACAGCTTAAGCTTTGGAGCCGCTGTAGAACTTGCTGTTGCAATGCCTCTTTCCTGGCTGCCACTCATCAGTGACTACACAAGAGAAGCCGAGAAACCTTTTGCAGCAACCTGTACCAGCGTGGTTGTTTACAGCATTGTCAGTATTTTCATGTACATCATCGGCATGGGCGCAGCCATTTACACAGGAGAATATGACATTGCCCAGATTATGCTGAAAGCCGGATTCGGGGTTGTTGGATTGCTGATTATTGTATTTTCCACAGTGACAACCACTTTCTTAGATGCCTATTCTGCCGGTGTATCCTGTGTATCTATTTCTTCCAGAATCCCGGAAAAATGGGCAGCTATTATCGTAACAATGATTGGTACAATCGCTGCAATTGTTTACCCTATGGACAACATCACAGACTTCTTATACCTAATCGGTTCTGTGTTTGCCCCAATGATTGCTGTACAGATTGCTGATTATTTTATTCTTAAGAAAGCAGATTCCCTGATGATTGCATTCGATGTCAAAAATCTGCTTATCTGGCTGGTTGGATTTGTGCTTTATCGTGTACTTATGAAGGTAGACACTCCAGTCGGAAATACCTTACCTGATATGGTGATTACAATTGTTCTCTGCCTGATTGTAAATACAGTTATGAAAGCGGTACAAAAACAAAAGTAACTTTTTCTGTCCTCTTGGACAGAGAAGGAAAGAGAGGACAAAATGAATAACACAAACATTAAAAAATTGACACTTACCGCTATCTTTGCAGCGGTTGCTGTGGTTGGCAGTTTATTTTCTTTCCCGGTATTCGGCTCCAAATGTGCACCGGTGCAGCATTTAGTCAATGTTTTATGCGCTGTACTTGTAGGACCATGGTGGGGACTTGCAGCTGCATTTATCGCATCGCTCATCCGTAATTTTCTGGGAATGGGAACACTCCTTGCTTTTCCGGGAAGTATGTGCGGCGTATTACTTGCAGGACTTTTATATCAGCATTTCAAAAAACTGCCATACGCATACATCGGTGAAGTAGTGGGAACCGGTATTATCGGTGGTATGCTTTCTTATCCAATTGCTTATCTTGTGATGGGAAATAAAGCTGCTGCCCTCTTTACCTTTGTCATTCCATTTTTAATCAGTACCTGTGGCGGAACAATCATTGCAATCTGTATCACAGTCCCATTAAAGAAATCCGGAATGCTTGCAAAAATGAAGGAAGGTTTGAACTAAAATGGAAACAAGGTCACTTCATGTGGATAAATTTTATATAGAAATAAAAAAGCAGCACCCCGTCATTCACTGTATTACCAACGCAGTGACAGTCAATGACTGTGCAAATATTCTGCTTGCAGTTGGTGCTTCTCCGGTTATGGCGCATCATCCACTTGAGGTGGCTGAGATTACAGAAGGTACTTCCGCTCTGGTGTGCAATATGGGTGCAATTGCAGATTATGAAGCCATGCTTGCGGCCGGGCATCGTGCGAAAGAACTTGGTCATCCTGTCATCATCGACCCGGTTGGAGTAGCGGGTTCTTCCTATCGGAGAACCATGTGCCGGTCGCTGATTCAGTCCCTTCGCCCAACCTGCATTCGTGGAAATTACTCAGAGCTCCGCGCTTTGATGCAGAACCGGAAAACCGCAGCCGGTGTTGACGCTGCCCCCGAAGATGCAGTCACAACGAATGAGCAATGGATTTCCGATTTGAAAGCCTATGCACGTACAGAGCAGATGATTGTCATTGCTTCAGGCGAAACGGATATTATCACAGATGGAATGACGGTATATCTTTGCCACAACGGAGACCCTCTGATGGCAAAAATCACCGGTTCCGGGTGTATGTCTTCCTGCCTGCTGGGTACCTTCATGGGAATAGAATCTTCTCTGGAAAGCGCAGCTTCCTGCTGTGCATTTATGGGAATTGCAGGAGAACTTGCAGCCAGTCGTACCCATCAATGGGAGGGCGGCACCATGACCTTCCGCATGAAACTGATTGATGCAGTCTCGCTCATGCAAACAGAGGAACTGTTTTCCAACATCAAAGTAGAGAAATTATAAATCATAAGCCTTATATTTATATATGAGAAAAGCCGCTGATATTGTTTTCTTACAATACCTGCGGCTTTTCCTGACTGTAACATTATCCTCTTTAGTCTTCCATCCATTCACGATAATCAGCTTCACTTGCGAATAACTGATATTCATCGTCCACATATCCCATGTAACCATTTTCTGTGTTGTATCCTTTCATTGTAGTTCTGCTCCTTTTCTTTATGATAAGAGTAGAATACAATATAAGGTGTACAATATACATCCCACGTATAATCAATGTCAATGCTTAAAATGGGGACTCGTTTTTTTGTCCTTATAAAATAATGATTCTATCATTTGACATGAAATAGAAAAATGACTATAATATACTTAACAAGACAACTGAGGTGATGGCTGCATCCCATCTGCTTCAGTAAAATAAGTTTCTAAGAATAGGTGCCTACTCTACCAAAGTCAGGGCGCCTATTTTTTATGTGTATAATTTAGAATGGCTATAATCAAGCTGGCGGTTGTCAGTATAATCATAAATTCTTCATATGTACTCATAATAACCACCCCTTCCGCAAGACTAGAAGCAGGTGGGAAGCGCCCTCCCAGTTGCCTGGGTAAGCATATCATATTTTCAATTATACGCACTTTTATTTCTTGCTTTTTTTGCGATTATACGCAATGTTTAAGTGTAAAAAACGGAAATGTTTGCCTTGACTTTCAACATAGAAAATGCAAAAAGTACAATAAATAACAGATAGTAAATATTGGTCAAGTGCTCCGTCTTATGCGCCACATACCAGCTTAAATCAGGGAAGAATACCATAATCTGTTTACTTTCATGGTATATAAATCTGTCTTTGGCACAAACTCCTCTTCCTCTGTGCTTACCACACCCACACTCGAAAGAAGCGCCCCGTTCACAAAAACCTTCTGGGCATAAGTAGCTGTCTGCCCTGTGATACCATAAGTGATTCCCTTCTTTAGCGGAAGCACGATCCGGTATGTCGCATATTTAGCATCGGAATCTCCCTCTTTCGGAATGCCTTCGGCATTGTTCCTACAATAAGATAATAGAAAAAAGTCGTAATGTTCAAAAGAAACACAAGGGAAAGTGCGATGGTCTGATATCGATTTGTCTTGCCACTCATTTGAATTCCTCCTGCATTTACATAAATACCTCCTGCTCTACCACCTGATTGGTCTCAAGTATAATATTCTTTAGCTCTGTGAGCATTCCAACGTCTTTTACTTCCAGCTTCTTTCTGGTGTTTTCTGCAAGCGGGATTCCCGCACCGGCTTCCAGCGCATACCGAAAAGATTCCGTATCCATTTTATAAGGCTTTAATTTGGGAAATACCTTCTCCTGATTGAACAAGAAGATATTCATTCCGCCAAAATCCATGTCACCCCAGTGCAAGAATTCACAATCCGAATCTACCAGATCAACGAATTTCCTTAAGAACCGCACCTCTTTCGGAGTGAAGAATCCATGGCAGAAAATATAAATGGTATCTTCCGAGTATGACATATCTTCATAATTTGCCTTATTTTCTATGGTCATCATTCGTTTACATCCACAGATTTTACAGGGAACAGCATGTTCCAAAGTCTGGGAATTAAGGATTGTTCCATATAGCTGATTGGAAGTATCCACAAGCTGGCTTCCATCTATCAGATACTGAACCGGCCCTTTCCACTCCAGTATCTGCGCATAGGAATGAACTCTGTGCATGGCCAGTAATTCATCGTCACTCATTCCCTCCATATAACAGGGAGAATAATGCCGAAGTATAGTCACGATTCGCGACTTGTATCCATTCATGAATTTCTTGGAATGATGAAACACATCCGAGCTCAGTTTTCGTTCCCAGACATCATCCGTAAGCATTACAAGATAATTCAGACACCGAAAGAGAGAGTCATCACCCGCATCTGAAACGACTTTTCCCTCCTCAAGTTTCATGAGCATTTCCCGGTAAAATGGCAGAATCCATTCATACCCGGCTACTTCTTCCTTCCACCTTGTAACCTGTTTTATCAATTCCAACTGATGTTCTCTTGGGTCTTGGATTCCTTCTCTTCTGCAAAGTTCCGGAATAATCGAAACTTCGTAGTTGATTTTCTGAATATCTCCGCCCATATCCCGCCAGTCTGCTTTGAACTTTCCAGCTTTTCCAAGCGAGGGAGCCAATTCCAGTTCCCTTGCCTGTTTTAAAAGCTGCTGCATCCCTCCAACCGCTTCAATCATCTCTTTTCCTACCTTGGGATGCTTCCATCCCGTCAATTTTCCCGCACGGTATGCTTCACTATTGGTCTTGTCTATCAGATACTGTGCCAATGTCATTATCTGTTTCAACGGCATCCCCCTCTATCATTCGGAAATACTGTCCTTTGTCAATGTGTATCATGGAAATCCGGTTATTCGCCCTGCGGAATGCGTAGACGCAGTCTACATTTCGAATCAATGACTGTAATCTTTCATCTGGAACACAGACTATAAGCTGAAGTCCAAGCTGTCTTGCATAATGCAGGCAGACCTCACTTCGCTCCTTGTCCATCTTGGAAAATGCCTCATCCAGCATAACCAGACGAATCTTGGATTCCCGGTTGCTTTGCTGATTGTAGAGCATGGCAAATCCGGCAAGCAAAGCAACATATTTGGGATTCTGCCCTTCTCCACCGGAATCCCGCCCTGCCATATCGTCTACATAATTCTTCTTCACATTACCCTCTGCATCCACTGCCTGCTCATACATGCTAAACTTCAGATAAGTACGGTAATCCGCATATTTCTCCATATCCTTCTTGTAAGCCGCCCGCACACTCTGGTCTTCCTCTCTCGGAGGCATGAATTTATCCGTCAGACGCTGAATCTGAAGTTCATATTTCTGATAAAATAAATCCTCCCCAAAGCTGAGCTGACCTTCCATCTCATTGTCAATGACCTTCGTGTCCAGCTCCTCTGCGGTCAGCATCTCATAGAACTGCCGGTTTTCATCATCCGTTGGGAGAATATCAATCTGGTAAATACTGTCGGAAAACCGAATTTTTGCAAGCATGGCATTGATCTCCCGACGATGACGTTTTGCTGCCTTAATCTCACCGTGAATGGTCGCAATGACATTTTCGCGGAGCATCTGGTAAACCAATTTGTACTGCTTGTCAAACTGCGCTTTGTACTCCGGTTCAAAGTTCTTACGAAACCGTTCTAAGAGCTCATCGTAAACCGTATTTTCCTGTTCCATACCTCCGAAGTCATAGGAAGGAAAAGCGCGGTTGAATTTGGCTCTGGCTGTTCCGCGAAGTTCGTATTCCTGTGTCTCCGTCTTTTCTGCCTCGTCAAGAACTTGCTTCTGCTTTCTTTTAAATTCAACAGCCTTTCCGTTTTGGAAAGCCTGCTGCGCCATTTCCAACAGCTCCTGATTCGGAACAAACCCCAGTTGCAATTCTTCCAGACGTTTTTCTCCGTCACGAAGCTCAATTTCCAGCCTTCCCTTCTGCTGTAACAACAACCCATTTTCTTCTGTAAGCTGCTCCGAAGTCCCTTCCATTTTGCGGATGTTCTGCTGAAGTTCCAGCTCCTGCTCTTTCAAATAGGTAATATAGGTTCCCTGTTCCAGTTCCCGGATTTCTGCCTGAAGCTTATCTGCTTCCTGATTGTGTTTCTTCAGTTCGTCCTCTGCCCCGGATAAGCGGAGCATCTTTTCATAATCCACTCTTTCCAGACGTTCTAAATTATTTACTTGCTGTAAGGTAGAAATTTCCTGACTGAGAGAAATCAATTCTTCATTCAGTTTCAGTGACTCATCTTCCAGATCCCGGATCTGCTTCTGTGAAATCTTCTTCCCAATACTTGCATATTTGTAATCCTTCTGTCTCAAATGGCGGAACATATAGTTACTGTAAGAATAGCAGTCTCTGGTAACTCCGTCTTTGACCTCGTTCAGTTCTTCCACATTTTCACATTTGCAAATCCGTCCCAAATACCGCTTCAGGCATAAATCTACATATGGAATCTCTGTTTTGACAGCCTCATATAAGGTTCCTTTGTCCGCCTCGGGCTTGTCCCGCAGGATGGCTGCTGTGTTAATCAGGTCTACCGTCTCGTATTCTTCCTTCTTCATCCGGCGGAAAATCTTTGCCGCATCCAGAGCATAACGGGGCTCAACCACCAGACCGAATTTGATTCTTCCAAGACGCCCTTCAATGGCATTTCGCCATTCCTCATCTGTCACGTCAAATAAATCGGCAAGAACTTCCACATGAATCGTTCTTCCGTACCGGGATGACAGCTCACTCTCCAACCGTCTTTTGGCTTCTTTCAATTCTTTCTTGTAATGCTTCTTGTCGCTCTTTAAATCCTTTAAAATATCCTGTTTTTCCTGATACTCTTTCTGAACATCTTTATGACTCTGTTTCAGTCCGTCCAGTTCCTCTGTAAGCGACTGATAGGTGTCGTTCAGCATGCGTTTTAATTTATCAAATAATTCTTCTGTAAACTCTACTGTGTCAAATTCGTCAAGAAGATTATAGAGCGAACTAATGAGATAATCACTGATTCCCTCTGTATCCTTCCATGCCTTTAAATCTTTCACCAGCTTACGCCAGTCTGCCGCCTCATTACTGCAGGACTGAATGATTTTATTCAAATCCTCCAGCTTCTCTTTCTTCTGTTCCAGCTCCGTAGATTTCAGTTCCGCCTGTACCTTTGCCAGCGCGTCCCGTTTTTCTTCCAGAGTACTGTGAATTTCTGCCTTCTGCTCTGCAATTTTCTGCATAGCTGTCTGCACATTTTTGAAATCCTTCTCGTTGGACTCTATATGTGCCTTTACACCTTCTATATCCAGAATCCGTAGCAACGCTTCCGCACGAACCTGATCTGTTTTCGCCTGGGTCATTGCCCTGTCATGAACCTGTACTTCATCCAGAAGAGCAATCTGCTTTTCCAGTGTTTCCACCTGCTCTTTAATCTCACGATAAGCCGCAAGCTGCTCGCTGAGGGCAGAGATGGTATCTTCCCTACTCTTCGGAAACATATAATCCTTGATAAACTGACCGGTTCCATTGGTCATACGAAGGGCAATGGCGCTTTTCTGCATAGTCTTAAAGCGCCCCGCATCTACATATCCAAAAATCACGTCATTTAACGTGTTGATATAGGACTCCTGAGATGGATAGATGCGGTTCAGGTTCACACGTCCTCTGTTTTCGTCTGTTTCTGACCGTTCCCGGATAAGCCGGTTCACTTCACTGTGGGAATACGGAATGCGGTTTCCCGATAAATACTCATCCTCCGGGAATTTTCCCACATGGCTGAAATACCAGAACTTTTTCAAATCCTGATCGCCACGCGCCACTTCAAAGGTCACGCCCACGCACACATAATATTTACTTCCCGTGTCTTTGATTTCCAGCACAATCTGAGAGTAGAAGTCCTGATTCTCGCGGTTTGCTGTGCCATCCTTCTGCTCTCCACGCAAATAGCTGAGCACACTTCGCTTATTCTTGGTGTCATCTGCTGCCCTATTTAAAAAATCGTTGCGGACACTTCCGTACAACACTACCTGCATGGCGTCCATAACAGTCGATTTCCCCGAACCGCTTTTGCCACTGAACAGATTGACGTGCTCATGAAACTGAATGATCTGATGATCGATTCCGCCCCAGTTGTTAATCAGCATTCTGGTAAATATTTTCTTCGACTGTTCTCGCTTCATCGATGTCCGCCTCCTCTCTGTACGCTTCTAAAAGCTCATTAATCATCGCAGAACTGCAATACAGATTAATGGTACTGTAAATATAAATCGGCGTGTGATCCTCCAGATCCCGCAGTGCCCCAGGATATTCGATTACTTGATGTTTTTTCATCAGCGACAATGCTTCTTTCCATTCCCCATCCGTCAGCTTCTGATTCAGAAGATTCGTGTTCTTTCCGTACTCCCTCAATTCCTCCAGATTCGTCACCGTAGCAGACAGACTTTGTCCCATAATCTTATCCCGGTAAATCATTTTGGTAAGCAGCAAGATAATCGTAGATGTGCGGGACAAAGTAACCGCCTCAGCACCTTCTCCCACCAGTCGGAACACATGCTCCTGTGCATCGTGCACCATCTCACACCCCATAACCGACAGATAGTCCTCAATAAAATCCTTATGACGGTTACAGATTTCATACTGCTCATTGTCACTGGGAACTAAAGTAACCGGGTCATATTTTTCCTGCAAAATACAAGTCTGTCTGAATAAACTTCCTATTGTCTTTCGCAATTTTTCTGCTTCTGTAACGGGTAAATTTTCTAAATAATCTATCATCTGCTATTTCCTCCTGATGGAAAATCCCGAATACTGCATTCCATCTTCCGTCTTAAACTCTTCTCCAATTTCAATATCCAGCGCATTTGCCGTAACCTCTGTGGCCTCCTGCCATACGAACAACAATTTTTCCAGATCCTCCACACCTTGTACGGTTTGCTCCGTAACCTGAAATGCACCATCAACTTCATTTTGCTCCCGGAAAGCCCGTAGCTCTGCCTCCGTATACAGTGGCTTCACCACAAATTCTTCCAGATTCTGTCCCTTCTCCTCTGCACTTTCTATCATCTGTGGAGTAAATTCGGCCTTCTCTCCATTTCTCGGACGCAGGAAGCTCTTTTCCTTTATGACCTGGAAGCGTTCCGTCATTCCAAATCGCTGCCCTAAATCGTCCAGGATTTCTTCCTTCCGGCTGCTGTTATTTAACAATCTCACCAATGCCTTTGTGCGATCCTCCTCAATATTTCCTTCCACCAGAATATAACGTATCCGGGCTGCTGCACGCTTGGCAAAGGTGCGCTTCTGATCGATCAGACGGTTGTATCTCCGCTCAATGCTGTCAAATTCCCGGTTAATCTGAAACAGAATCTCCATGGCCTCATCACACAGAGCAATAGCACGCTCATTTCGATGCCAGCCGACAGAATCCTTTTGCAATTCCATTTTCTTCCCGATAAACGCCTGCTTTCTCGCTTCATTTTCCGAAAGATTCTTATCTATCAGCTCTTTTACCTCTTCCTTATAACGATAAAAACTGTCCGTAGTTGTCAGAATCGCATATTTGGCACTGTAAGTATTGTTCATTTCATTTACCAGAACCTCCTGAATCCCCAGAAAGGTGTTCTTCTGGGACAACACTTCGAAATATCCGCGAATGCCTTCCTGCATATTGGCAAGCATTTGCAGCAATGCCTTGGAGGTCTGAAGAGCACTTCTTAAAATATCATTGTTCTTCTCTTTATCTGAACTATAAGTAAATAAATGACTGTACACTGCAAGAATACTCTCCCGTTCCATACTGTTGTCATCGCTGAACAAACGCTGAAACACATCCACAAACATTTGACTGTAATCCGGAAAGGAAATGACATATTGATTTAAAGTTTCATCGTAATCCTTGTGCAGCCATCCCCACTCCTCCAGCCTTCTCAGCATAATGGATGCCATGTTAGAACGTGTCAGAAGCTCACCTTCATCTTCAAACTGCTCCTGACTCCAGTCCATGGTAAATGTAGCAATTTTTTCATTGATCATCTCCTGACACTCATCCTCCGTAAGCCCAAGCAAAGAATAAGACTGCCCGGACTCTTCATAAAGGGTCAGCAAAACCAATTGGTAATATTCCATATATTTGCTGTTAAACAGCTTGTAAAAATCTTTTGGAATTTTGTTTTTAATACTCATCTGTATTTCATATCCTTCTGTTAAAAATCAAAAACATACCGTTCAAATACATTAATCACCTGGGTATCTTCATAGACATCTTCCCTTTTATGTTTCCGTCCGTATTTCATGTGAACATGTCCATGTAAAAAATATTTTGGATGATAGGTGTCAAGAATGGAACGGAACACCTGGAATCCCTGATGAGGAAGGTCATCTCCATCATTTAAATTCCGTGCAGGTGCATGGGTCACCAGAATATCCACCCCGCCAATGAATTGAAAACGCAGCTTCATTTTCACATAACGCATCCGCATTTCCAGCTCCGTATACTGATGGCTTCCCGGGCGGTAGCGCATAGAACCTCCAAGTCCCATAATCCGGACTCCATTGTGCACATAGACCTTATCTTCAATGCAAATACATCCTTCCGGTGGAACGGTCTCATATATTTCATCGTGATTTCCATGTACATAAAGCACAGGAACATTGGAAAGTGTGGCAAGAAAGGTCAGATATCTCGGATCCAGATCCCCACAGGAAATAATAAGGTCAATGCCTTCCAGTTTACTTTTATCGAAGAAATCCCATAAATATTTGGATTCTTCATCTCCAATTGCAAGTATCCGCATATCCTAACCTCTCTTTTCCGTGCTCTGCTGTTTGACCGTAGGCAATGCATTTTCTACCAGTTCGTCATTTTTCGGAATCCGTCCAATTACATTTTGGGCTAGCCAGTCCATGGAAGAAATCTCCTCCGGAGAAAGACTTTTGTCCGGGTCTGGCTGAATTACCTTATCCTGCGAATAAAGGACTCCTGCAAAGGGATTGAGTTCCCCTGATACAATCGTGTGCTTTAACAGTTCAATCAGACGCTTCGTTCCAATCGGAAGATTGCGGGAGCAGATTACATCCACCACGCCTGCTGACATTCCCCACCAGTAGTTAATGGCTTTCGCTTCCAACGGATCATCATCGTATTTCCACATTCCCTCCATAATGGTTCGGATTAACTGCTCATAGAATTTGCCCCAGTGACAGATTGGCATAGCAAGATGTCGCGGAATATCCTCTTCCATGTGAAACAATCCATAAAATGGAGATGCTTCCTCTGGAATTACCATGTCTTTCCCTGAAATACAGGAAGGATGCAGCTTTCGGATTGCTTCCATTTCATCGTGATTCTTGATACAAGACCACTCCAGATACACCCTGGCACGAGGATTAATCATCTTTGCCCCCAGAGCAAACGCATTAATTCCCGAAATCGTTCCAAAGATTGGATAATCCGCAATATAAGCCAGTTTTCCATCCTCGCTCATAGCTCCCGCTATGGCGCCCATCAGGAACTTGGCCTCATAGGTCCGTGCATAATATGTTCGAATATAACGATGGGAAATGTTGACCGAACAATTCTGAATCCGAATCGTCGGATGCTTGATTGCAGCCTTTACACTTGCCTGGACAAATGCAGGAGTCGTGGTGAAAATAATCGTATATCCCTTCTGAATCGCATCTTCAAGCACACCCTCAATCGTCTGCTGTGTCACATTGTCATAATAAGTAGTTATTACATCTTCCGGAAATGTCTGCTCCAGATGAAGCCTTCCAAGCTCATGCGCATAGGTCCATGCAGAAGAGGTTGCTGTCTTTTCATAAATAAACGCAACCTTTAACCTCTGAATTCCCGGTGAAAGAATGCGGCTGAACAATGGCTTCTTTTCTTTTGAAGGTGTCATTTTTAAATCTATTTTATCTTTCTTTGCCAGAAGCTCAAATTCTTCCCAGCTCTTATCAATGAGATTACCCAGCTCCCTTGTAGACATCTGGCAGATTTCTTTATATCCATACAATTCGATTAATTTCAAAAAAGCATCCCCGCAGGTAATCGGAAGCTGTGGACACTTCTTGTATTCCGAAGAAAACCAATAATACGCTGAACGAAAATCAATACGTTCATCGTAAGTCCAGACTTCATCAGGCTTCTTTCCCACCAGTCTCTGAAGTTTTGCAAAAGAACCTTCCTTCGAAAACCAGATATAATTCATTTCCGTCAAACGATAAAAGTCCAGAAATTCAAAATAAATCTTGTTCTCCGGTTCATCCGTTCGTTTAGGGATAATTCTTGTCACATATCCCGAAATAGGGGATACATCAAAATATTTCATAACACTGACACGCTTATTTCCCTCTTCTACATAAAACTTATTCATATATTCATAAGCTTTGATTGGTTCCCGGATTCCCTCTTCCAACTGACTGGTACTGAGCCTGCCCCATTTAAACGCAAACTCAGAACCTTCATCTAAAATAGGCATAAAATTCCCCGCAAAAGAATTGCTTCGCCCGGCCGACTTCGTCCCTACGATTAATTCCGTTGGAATCTGAACAAGACCAAGCGAAACCTCTGAATAAGAGCCCTTCGGCGGTAGGATATCATCAAGAACCTGAAGTGTCGGCTTCTGATGATGCATCAGACGATTCTGGTAATCCTTTTTTCCTAACTTATAAGCTTTTTCGTAATCTGTCATTGCCATGATTTTTTCCTCTGATTTCAGTGTTTTCATACTATATATATGATACCATGTCTCTTTTTGGAAAGAAAGAAATTGTGAAGATTTTGTTATCTCCCTTGAGATTTTTTCCGAATCGTGATTAAATAACTTCAAGAGATAGAAAACCAAACATTCGTAAGGAGGTCTTTCCTAATGAATACAGATAATTCGAACAACTCAGATAAATTAGAAGTGTTTGACGAAGATTTTGAAGTCATCTATGAGGGTGATTTACCGGAACCTCAGAAGGATACTCTTGGAAGTGATGCATACAAAGATGTCCTTGCCAGCCTTGCTGAACTGGATGGACCTGAAGACTCTGATGTTGACTATCTGGAGGCCAACAAAACAAGAACCCTCACCTTCGCTGACACAGAACTCCTTCAAAAAAAGGCAGAATATGAGAAGGCAGCTCAGAAAAGACAAAAAAAAGAACAGACAAAGAATCTGTTCTATTTCTGCTTTATTTTGCTTATTCTGATAATCATCATCGTAATTGCGGCAAAATATCTTATGTAAAGTGTAAGGAAGTTCTCTCCAAAGCTGTTATTATGCACAATATTAGTGGATGAAGTTTGTTGCAACACGTTCTTCCTTTTGTGGATAGCCATATTTTTCTTTTCCAAGCGCAATGCATCTCATAAGAAAACTCATATTTCTTGCAAGGGCACGCATGGTCTGTCTTCCTTCTTCATCCATCTCAGCTTCTCCCGGCAGTCTTCCGTGAATGCTGTTCCAATACTGACTTGATGCAATTGGCATATTGCAAATTGTAAAGTACTTATTCAGTTCATCAAAAGTAGCTGAACATCCACCTCTTCTTGCACAGACTACGCTTGCACCAACCTTCATACTCTTATCGAATGGTGTGCTATAGAAAAGTCGATCAAGACAAGCAATAAGCGTTGCATTCGCAGATGCATAATAAACCGGACTTGCAACAACCAGTCCGTCGGCTGCCTCGAACTTCGGAGCCAGTTCATTTACCACATCATCAAATACACATTTTCCCTTTTTAGCGCAAGTTCCGCAGGCAATACAACCTCTGATATCCTGGTTACCAACCTGTGCTGTCTCCACTTCAATGCCCTCCTGACGAAATACCTGTTCCATTTCGCGGATTGCAACTGATGTATTCCCATTGGTCCTAGGACTTCCATTAATAATCAATACCTTCATTTATAAAATCCTCCTAAATACTACTTGGAATCTCAATATAATTGTTAATTCCTTTTTGCACCTGATTTCTGCAACTTTTTCCGATACTAAATTTATTATAGAGAAAATTTCTTATTATGCAAGTATTTGTTATATTTTTATCTATCTCTTAGCCATTTTTCCAGTTCTGAGAAGCTGCCCTGTTTTCCATTCCACTCATATCCTTCCCTTTGAATCTGACAATCTGTCACTAAATAGCAATCCATTTTCAAAGTGCTTGCCGCATGCATATCTTCCAGTTCATCATTTCCTATTACCAAACAATTTTGAGGATTCACACCCATCTGCTCACAGACCACTTCAAAATACTTTGGATTCGGTTTGCAGTAAGAATAATTCTCATAAGAGGTGATCAGATCAAAATCCTCTTCACCAAGACCAACCCAGCTCAATCTTGCAAGCTGACCCGCACGCGGAAAAAGCGGGTTCGTTGACAAAATAACCCTATCTGCTTTCTGATGTGCTAAGTCTACCACTTGCTTTGCCAAAGGATTTTCTCCCATATAAGGCTTCACCTCATGGAATTCATTGGAATAAAACTCGTCCGTAACCTTCTTAAGTTCATCCCAGTCAATGTCCTTCTGACCCTCTTCCCGTTGGGCCACCTCCTGAAAATATTTCCAAAACACCTCTTCATTGGTAGCTGTTCCATCATTTTTCATCATTGCGCCTACACCACCCCAAAAGCCTTTATTCAAAACCTCTGGTGTAATCCCAAGTGGACACAAAACCCTTGCAAGCTGTGTAAAATATTGTCTTACAAATATCTGCTGCTCCATGGGGAGAAGCGTACCATCCATATCAAATAAAATCGCTTCGTATTTCATCATTCGATTCCCTCTTTCCTGTCTGCCATCATCGTGTTTTGTCATAACTATTATAAAATAAAAAAGAAATTTTTAAAGGATTTCTTTTATTAAAGTTCTGTTGACAAAAAGGCTAAAATCAATATATAATAACAGGAACAATTCATCACGCAAGTGATTGGATTCATAAACATGGCAGCCGGAGCCAAAAAGGCTGAAAAGCCCGAAAATACGGCATTTGTTCCCTTAGTTAAATGGATATAACGGGGTCCTCCTAAGACTCTATTGTAGGTTCGAT
>CAJMSZ010000035.1 GCA_905216215.1 uncultured bacterium
ATTTCGTGCAGCCTTTATCAGAATAGACACCATAAGTCGCACCAGAGAGGGAATAGCAGTTATTCCCGTTCGTAACTGTGGTATTACTGGAAGATTTCTGAATCTTGCCATTCCCGACAGCCAACTTTGCATAGAACTGTCCTAAATCCTGCCCCTCACCAGTGTAGATATAACCGTAACAGTCATAGCGTCCTTTATTTGCTGCTACAAAGGCTTTCGCTCCGGCGAATACTTCATCTTGCACGGATTTTGAGATTTCATCATAGGAAGCTCGTACATTGTCACAGCTCCACCCAAGATGGACGCTCAATCTCTGCCAGACTACTAACTGTCTTAAAAGATAGGCGTGCTGGCTGTTCAATCCTGTATGACTTTTCGTATACTGTTTGACGTATTCAAGAGATAAAGCAACGTCAGCTATCTGGTCGACAGTCATGCGTGTACTTGCGTCAGCTCTAGTCTTATATCCATTCTTAAAGCCTGTGTTGATGTCGATACAGTAAGCGTCCTCGCCCTCGACGGTCATATGCCCCTCGTTGAATGTAGAGCCGATAGAACCGTCATTCATTACTTTCTCAACAATTCCGACACGTTCCTCTGATGCTGTCCAGTATTGCGTTTCCGCAGCATGAACAGCAGTTGTAGGTAGTGCGGTAAAGACGGTTGCAAGGGTGAGAACACCTGTAAACAATCGTTTCAGTATCTTATTCATATTTTTTGATTCTCCTTTCATTTGGGTAAAAAAATAGACGCTCATTTCTGAACGTCTATGAACTGAAAGGCTTGTCCTCTCACACATATTTAATTTTGATAGGAGCAACAGTTACCTTTCTTTAAGTAATTTCGTTATCAGTCTTACTTGCGCAACTGTGTTCCTCCATGTCCCGCATCCAGCATTACTGAATATGGCATATGCTTCTCCTGTCTTTCTAAGTTTCCTTTTTACTAGAATATGTAGAAAGCAAAAAAATGGGAACCCCTTAAGATTCTGTCGGTTTTTCCTCCTCCAAATCTTCCCCTGCCAGACGGACAATATCTTCAATTTCTTCTTCCGTAATCTCCAGAAGCTGCGCCAATTCTTCCACACTCACTTTACGTCCCATCTGTTCTGTGACTTCTTTAATTTTCTCATCTAAGTCATTAACCTTGTCAGCCATCTTCCGGTCCTGAATCTTAACCTCAGACTGAACTTCTAATAAGGACTGCATATTCTCTCTCGCCATCTGAAGCAGCTCTTCTTCCGCTTCTATCTGCTGGCTAAGACCAATCATTAGTCCCACGGAACCTTCCTGCACCAAATCTCCAAGAAAAATCTCCGGCTGATGAAGTTCTTTTGCGATTTCCAGAATTCGCGGCAGAACCTTTGCCAATGGATCTGACTTCGGTATCATTCGCAGTTCCTCTTCATATTGCTCTAGATACTGCTGCTCCTCTTCAGTCAGAACCAGTTCTTTCTGTGCATTCTCTACCTGTTCTGTCTTCTTATACCCAGTTACAAGAATCTTCTGAGATAAAAGATAATCCATCATCAGATTCATCTGTATTTCGCCAAGTCTATCATCTGCAAAATATTGCTCTACTTCTTCTTTTGATATCACATTGCCATTCTCCTTGCACTTGTCAAGAAGTGCTCCTAGTTTTCTCTGAAATTCCACTGCTTCCAATGCGGTATCCTCCTTTGCTGTCCATAATATGTTTATTTTACACCAGTTTCTTACTTTTGTAAAATTATGAATCCCTTCTTCCTATAAAAGAGCAAAAAAAATTGCACAATAAATGTGCAATTTTTTCCACCCATTCAGGATGTATTTGGATTTGTTATATATGTATGACCTGGATTAAGCAGATATCTTACTTACCCTTACGGCACAAGCCTTGTATTCTGGTGTACTTGAAATAGAATCAAGTGCATCATTTGTCAGCCAGTTTGCACCATCTACATAATGGAACGGCATCCATACCTCACCTGTATTTGTCTTATAAGACACATGTGCGGTTGCTGTAATTGTACCACGGCGTGAAGATACTTCAACCAATTCGCCATTTTCTACACCAAGCTTCTCTGCATCAACTGTGTTGATTTCGATGAAGTTTGAATTTGCGATTTCATTGATTCCTTCTGTCTTATCTGTCATGGCACAAGCATTGTAGTGATAAAGAATACGTCCAGTCATCATTGTAAGTGGATATTCTTCATCCGGCACTTCCATAGCGCCTTCATACTGAGCCGGTCTGAAGTAACCAAGTCCTCTTGAGAATTTACCAACATGCATAATTGGTGTTCCCGGATGTTCTTTCGATGTACATGGCCACTGAAGTCCACGACCTGCAACTTCTTCACTATCAAGACGTGCATGACTGATTCCTGCAAACGAAGGTGTTACAGATGCAATTTCATCCATAATCTCTGCTGATGTAAGGTGTGGCTGTGGATAACCCATACGGTTCATGATTTCTGTGAAAATCCATGTATCTTCTTTTGCTTCACCTTCAATTGTAACGGCTTTTCTTACACGCTGTACACGACGTTCTGTGTTAGAGAAAGTACCTTCTTTTTCCGCATAAGAAATACCTGGAAGAATAACATCTGCTAATTTTGCTGTCTCTGTCATGAATAATTCATCGATAACAAAAAAATCCAATGCCTGCAGACACTTGATTACATGGTGTGTATTCGGGTCTGTTCTAACCGGGTCTTCACCAAAGATAAATAAGCCTTTGATTTCTCCCGTGAGCATTTTCGGGAAACAATCGGTTGCCTTTGTACCAATGTTTGGATTCAATTTGGTATTCCATGCTTTTTCAAATTTTTCTACAACACCTTCTTTGTTGATGTTCTGGTATCCGGAGAACTGGTTTGGAGATGCACCCATATCACAGGCACCCTGAACATTGTTCTGTCCACGAATTGGGTTCACACCACATCCAGGACGACCGATCTTACCAACCATCATAGCAAGGTTGGAAAGTGACATAACACCTTCTGTTCCTGTATGATGTTCTGTAACACCAAGGCAGTACATGATTGGTGCTTTATCAACTGTAGCATAGATTCTTGCTGCTTCACGAAGCATATCCTCATCTACTCCACAGATTTTAGCAACTTTATCCGGTGTGTAATCTTTTACAACTTCTTTTAATGCTTCAAAATTTTCTGTACGTTCAGCAATAAACTCTTCATTTACAAGGCCTTCATTGATGATAATGTTCATGAGACCATTGATCAGTGCAACGTTTGTTCCTGGTTTTAATTTCAAATGAATGTCTGCATCTTTTGCAACATCAATGTCACGCGGATCGATTACGATTAATTTAGCACCACGCTGTACTGCCTGACGAACCTGCATACCAAGTACCGGATGTGCATGTTCTGGGTTTGATCCAATCAAAAGGATTGCATCTGATTCATGAGTAATATCATAAATCGTATTTGTCATAGCTCCTGAGCCTAATGTAGTTGCAAGACCTGCAACTGTTGGAGCATGTCAAACACGGGCACAGTTATCGGTATTATTGCTCTTAAATGCAGCACGTACCATCTTCTGAAGCATGTAGATATCTTCATTACATGAACGTGAACAGGCAAAACCGGCCAGTGCCTCACCTCCAAAATTATCTCTGATTTCAGTGAACTTAGATGCAACCAAATCAAGTGCTTCATCCCATGTTGCTCTTTCAAATTCACCAGTTTCTTTATTCTTGATCAGTGGATAACGGATTCTTTCATCACAATCCACAAAATCAAAGGAACCACTACGTCCTTTTACACACAGAAGTCCGTGGTTAGATGGGCCATCTGCACCTTCACAGTCAACGATCTTGCCATCTTTCACGATCAGATCCATCTGGCATCCGGTTGCGCAGTGTGGGCAGGTTGTACGAACACGTGTTACTTCCCATGGACGGTAATTCTTTTTACGCTTTTCAACCAAAGCACCTGTTGGACAGGCCTGTGCACAGTTACCGCAAGATTCACATAAAGTGCTCTTCCAGTCTGGTCCAAATGGAGCTTTGATCAGTGTATATCCACCTGCTTTTCCAAGTGAGATTGCATGTCTTCCTGTTGCATGTGCACATGTCATAACACAACGCTGACAGTGAATACACTTCTCCGGATCGTAAGAAAGGAATGGGTGATCGTCAATTTTCTTTCTTCCAAGTTCCTGTCTTCCACCAGCATAATTTCCTTCTGTTTCTACGCCATATTCATTACAATATTTCTGTAAATCACAGCATCCGTTTCCTTCACAACTAAAGCATTCTCTGTTATGTTCAGAAAGGAGTAATTTCAAAACTTTCTTTCTTGCTTCTACTACACGTTCAGAACGTGTCTGTACTACCATGTCTTCTTTCGCTTTCGTGTTACATGCTGTAACAAGAGGTTCGGTTCCTTCTACTTCTACTACGCAGAGACGGCAAGAGCCAATGTCGCTAATGCCTTCCAGATAACAAAGTGTAGGAATTTCGATACCTGCAGCTCTGGCTGCCTGAAGGATGGACATGCCTTCCAGCGCTTCTACATTTTTTCCATCAATTGTTAAACGCATCTTTTTCCTCCAAAATCTATCGCTATTTATAACAGTCTGTTATTACCATTAGTGTTCAACGGCACCTTCCAGTTTTCCGCATCCAAATACGTCACATCTCAAGCATCTTGAACATTCCTGTCTTGCCTCTTCCGGAGTCATTGGACATTCTACATGTTCAAAGTCTTTCTTACGGATATAAGCCGGACGCTCCTGGATATTGACACGTCCTGTTGGAACACGGTTGTTCTGTCTTGCTTCCGGTGCTGTCACTCCGCAGTCTAATTTGTGATGATATCCAAGGTATTCATCAATTGCATTCGCAGCAACCTTTCCTCCTGCGATCGCACGAATTGCTGTAGATGGCCCTGTAGCACAGTCACCGCCGACAAATACTCCCGGCATTCCTTCTACAGAAGTATCCAGACCAGCTTTGAAAATCTTCCATTCTGCAGGCATTCCAAATTCTTCAAACGGAGCACTTACGATATCCTGTCCAACAGCAATGAGAATAACATCACAAGGAATCATCTCTTCCGGTTTAGATTCTGCATTAAGTGGTGCAGGTCTTCCTCCACGATATGGTCCAATCATCTGTGGCTGAATCCAGAGTCCTGTACAGTCATTATTTTCATTCATTTCAATTCTTACCGGAGCCTGAAGTGTCATCAGTTCGATACCTTCCATTACAGCTGATTCAATTTCTGTTACCAGTGCTGTCATATCTTCCTGACGTCTTCTGTATACAATACGGACATCCTTTGCTCCACAACGGAGTGCACTTCTCGCAGCATCCATAGCAACGTTACCACCACCGATAACAGCTACTGTCTTTCCGGTGTAGTCCGGTCTGTGACCATGTCCGATTCCATCCAGCATTTCTACTGCCGAGAATACATTATTTGCATCAATTCCATCCAGACGAAGCTTCTTACCAACCTGCGCACCAATGGCAACAAACATGGCATCGTAGCTGTCGTGTACTTCCTGAATTGAAATATCTGTTCCTACATTTGTATTATATTTTACTTCAATATTTCCCG
The DNA here is from genome assembly GCA_905216215.1 of uncultured bacterium. Taxonomy (GTDB): domain Bacteria; phylum Bacillota; class Clostridia; order Lachnospirales; family Lachnospiraceae; genus Allocoprococcus. The sequence continues at coordinate 5,570 of CAJMSZ010000035.1, forward strand.
TGGAGAGAATCGCATTGAAGTCTTCATCCATTCTGTCTTTTGGGAAACGGTAGTTTGGAATACCATACATCAGCATTCCACCTAAATGTTCTTTTTCTTCAAACACGGTTACTTTATGTCCCATCAGTGACAAATAATAAGCACAAGTCATACCACATGGGCCACCACCGATAATGGCAACTTTCTTTCCTGTAAGTGGGCCTGCCTTTGGTACTTTTACCTGATCGGCTGCGATCTGGTCAACCGCATATTTCTTGATACCACGGATATTAAGTGGTGCATCGATCAGATTTCTACGGCAACGTTCTTCACAAGGATGCTCACAGATCATCGCACATGCTGTTGGCAGTGGATTGTCTCTGCGGATCAGGTTGATCGCATCGGCATAATTTCCTTCTGCTACGTGAGCAATATAACCTGGAATATCTACATGTGCAGGACACATTGTCACACATGGGATCTGCTGTCCTTTTGTTCCTGGACATTCTCCATTTTCAATATAAGCTATGTACTCGTCTTTAAATGTATCAAGCCCTTCCAATACTTCAATGGCTGCCTGATAACCGATCGCGCAGTCTGCCGAATCACGAATCATAGTCGCCAGTTCGCGCATCTCATCCAGAATCTCCACAGTCGCATTACCTGTCAGAATCTGTACCAGCATCTTTTCTAACTGTCTTAATCCGTCCCTGCAAGGAACACATTTGCCACATGTCTGGCTCTTTGAAGCCTGAAGCAGAGATAACTGAACTGTGATCGGACATGTTCCTGGTGGATAAATACTTACTTTTCCAGCGAACTTCGACAGAAAATGTTCAATTTTTACATCTGCGCTTTTGCTATCCGCAAGATAGATCTTACTCATTTTTTTGTTCATTCCCTTCTAATCTTCTAAATTATTTGTTGGTTTTTCTTAAATAAATAAACCAGTATGTACATCCCACACAAATCGCTCCACCGATGATGTTACCAATTGTAACCGGCAGTAAGTTTTTGCCAAACATATTTGCTACAGTAACTGCGTTGAAATCAATTCCTGCTTCAGCTGCTGCATCTGCAAACTGTGGAAGTCCTTTTGCCATAATACCAGCAGAAATATAATACATATTCGCAACACTATGTTCAAATCCGCATGTAACAAACATCATGATCGGGAAGAATAATCCGATGATCTTTCCAGCCACATCTTTTGCTGCAAATGAAATCCATACAGCAATACATACTAAGAAGTTGCAAAGGATTCCTCGGATAAGTGCTTCTGAAAATGTCATAGAACATTTGCCAACTGCTGTAGAAATAATAGAAACGGCAAGTTTATTTCCAAATAATGATGGAGTATGTCCAAATATAACTCCTGCTGCAATCAGAATGCTTCCAACCAGGTTTCCAAGGTATACAACTACCCAGTTTTTCAACACTCCACCCAGTGTAACTTCCTTTTCCAGTAATGGAATTACCAGCAGATTATTACCTGTAAACAGCTCACTGCCAGCAAGAAGAACCATCGTCAGTCCTCCCGGGAATACACATCCAGAAAGGAATTTAGCCACAGATGCCTGTTCTACGGACACAGAAGCTGTGGTAGAAGCAATCCCACCGATCGCGATAAATGCGCCTGCCATTATAGCCAGTAAAAACATCTTACTGATGGGCGTATTTACTTTGCCTTTTCCTGTATTAATATAATTTTTTGCTACTTCAGCCGGTGAAAAAAGATTCATTCTAATCTCCTCCTTTATTATTGTTTTCTATTAACTTATTATAATATATATATCCTCTATAAGGATTGTCAAAATAGACATAAAAACGAAAAAAAAAAATGCTTTTCTCACATTTTTTTACAATTTATGCTATAATAACTGTTAGTGAATACAAACAAACGCGACTTCAATCCGTCGATATGTGTCGTTCACATTTTTATGAAGAATAATACGCTTATTTAGATAAATAAAAGGAGTACGATTATGCAATTACCATTAAATGTCCTTCTTTACCGTCTCGCAGCAAACAGCATTTACGAAACCCTGAATATCGATCTTTCGGAATCTTTCGTGGGACTGAAACTATTTGATATCAATTCCTTGCTGACTGCACCAGACGACATAAAGCGTGAGCTTTATCTCATTACAGCCGAAGAACTTTTAGAGAAAGAAGATACCATTCGTGCATATAATTGCAACACTAGCTGTGTTTTCTTATGTATTTGTGAGGATGAAACCATCCAAATCGACAGGTTCTCTACCTCTTTGTCCGTGATACTGCTATATACCTCCCAGTCCTACGTCAAGGTCTTTAATCGTATCCTTACGATTTTCCGTGATTTCGAAGCCTGGGACAAAGCTTTTCATCTGACTTTGCTCCGCGGTGGAACCATGCAAGATTTATTGAATCTATCCAGTAATATTCTAACACATCCAATGCTGGTTTTAGACAATAATTTTTCTCTATTAGGACATTTTAGTTCAGAAAACATTGAAGACGACATTATGTCCGAGATTTTGACCGCAGGATATGTCACTCCGCAGGCAATGGCACGTCTTCGGCAGGATGGTTTGATCTCAACCTCAGAGAACGCGGAGAACCCATTGATAAATTACTACTGTATTACTCCGACAGAATGCTATTACAGTATGATGTACCGTTTCCAGAACAATGGTCATACTGTGGGCTATGCGTTGATCCTCCGGAACAAAGTGCATCCCAAGACAAATTACCTGGATCTGATGAATGTTTTCGTAGAAAATTCAAACCTTTATTTTCAGCAGAAGCGTTTTACCGACCGTTCTTCCTCTGAAATATACGAATCCATTCTGGGAGAGATTCTAAGCAACTCATTATCTTCCAGACAACAGGTGGAGGATCAGCTGACATTTGTATCCGGCCTTCCTATTGATGGACGTTTCATGTTAGCTCAACTGACGTACACCAATCTGGCGGAACTTCCATTTTCGTTTATCAGCTGGAACATCCGGAATTCGTTTTCTTCGCTGAAACCGTTTGTATATGACAACAAATTATACATTTTAAAAATATGTACAGAGGAAGACTCCTTGTCCACTTTCATAACCCCGGATGAGGAACGTATTTTTCGTCGGTGTTTCCGTACCCAGAATTTTCTGTGTTCCGTCAGCAATATGTTTTTCACTTTGATGGATTTATCCACTGCAGCCAGGCAGTGTAAGGAAACTTACGCGCGTCATCAGACGTTATCCAATGATTTTCAGTATTTCAGGGATGTTTCTCTTTTATTTGTTTTACGGGAACTCGAAAAGCTGGAACTGCTAGACATGATCGAATCACCGGAATATCACGTACTGAAACAATATGACACTGTACACAATAATAATATGTGTGATATATTTATGGAATATCTGCAAAACGGACATAACATCAATCAGACCGCAACAACAGTATTTCTGCACCGCAATACCGTTTTGAATAAAATAAAAAAGGCAATGTCGGTCATGCATTGTGATTTCGAAGATTACCAGATGCAGACCGCATTTATACTTTCTTATCTTGCGGATCATAAGTAAATATCCATTCTCATGAATCTGACAATAAAAAAGTGTGTAAGTTTGAGTTGTCTCTGCCTACACACTTTTCTTATGCTCTTATAAAATTTTTGATAAAAATTCTTTTAACCGTTCATCCTTTGGATGGTCAAACAACTCTTCCGGTGTATTTTCTTCTTTAATTCTTCCCTCATCGATAAATATAACCCTATTCGCCACTTCACGTGCAAATCCCATTTCATGGGTCACAACTACCATGGTCATACCTTCTTTGGCAAGCTCCCGCATTAATTCCAGAACTTCACCGACCATTTCCGGGTCAAGGGCAGAGGTTGGTTCATCAAAAAGAATCACATCCGGATTCATAGCCAGAGAACGTACAATGGCAATTCGTTGCTTCTGTCCGCCTGAAAGGGTGGATGGATACACGTCTGCCTTATCCTCCAGGCCAATTTTTTTCAGAAGATTCATGGCCTGTTCTCTTACTTCTTTTTTAATCTGTTCCTTCGTCTGCGTAATCGGAGTCTTCTCCTTTTTAAAGAAGTTTGCTCTCTTAGCCTTTTTTAAGTCTTTACATCTCAGATATAGTGGTGCCATCATAATATTGTCAAGCACTGTCATATTATTAAACAGGTTAAAATGTTGGAATACCATTCCCATATGACGTCTATGCTGATTGATATCCACTTTCATGTCCGCAATATCAACACCATTAAAAATGATACTGCCTCCAGTAGGGTCTTCCATACAGTTCAGACATCTCAGGAAAGTACTCTTCCCCGAACCGGAAGGACCGATTACCGCAACGATATCGCCTTTATTGATGGTAATATTTATGCCCTTCAGAACTTCTACATCGCCAAAACTTTTTTTAAGATTAATTACGTCTATCACTCTTCTTCAGGCTCCTTTCCATCAATTTGATAAGTAACGAAATCGCCAGTACAAGCGCAATATAAATCATAGCCATTACCAGATATGGAACCATGAATTCATAACTGTTACTTCCAATATAGTTGAAAGCTACATAAAGGTCTGCCGCACCAACAAAGCTTACTACCGAAGTTTCTTTAATCAAGGAAATGAACTCATTTCCTAAGGTAGGAAGAATATTCTTAACTGCCTGAGGAATTACAATTTTCATCATACTTGTTCCAAAACTAAGTCCAACTGCTCTTCCGGCTTCCATCTGCCCCGGATCCACTGACTGAATTCCACTTCTCATAATTTCCGAAATGTATGCACCGCTATTTAGTCCAAAAACCAATATGGCAACCTGAACACCGGTAATTTTCAATCCGATGATTGGCAATAATACATAATAAAATACCAGAAGCTGTACAACCATAGGTGTACCTCTGAACAGTGCAACATATAGGCTGCAAATCGAATTCAAAACTCTTGGAAGTACTTTATATTTCGGTACCACACGGGCTGTAGCTATCAAAGTACCAATCAGTATACCTATAATCAGACCTGACACTGCAATCAGCAATGTATTTTGCAAGCCTTCTACAACCTTCACATATCCATTTTCCTGCCAAAAGATTTCTGTAAATATTTTTACCTTTTGTTCAAAATTGCCCATTGTTTCTCAATCCTTTTCTACTTGCTATTGAACAGCATTAATTGCTTCTGTAATAGATGTTGCCGGAGCTGCATCTATGATAACAGCCTGAATGTTTCCATTTAACATATCCTGTACTGCAAGGGAACCATTTTTGTAAGTTACACATTTTGCCGGAAGTCCATCGAATCCCCAGTCAGCATCACCTTCTATATAATACTGTCCTGTTGTTCCAGCCTGAACACCAATCTTATCCTTATCAGACATCTTGTTAAGTATTTCCACAACATCGTCAGCGCTCTTGCAATCATCAAAATCTGTGTTTGTACTTGGTACGATTAACTCCTGCGAAGCTGTATAGTAAGAATCTGTAAATGTTACATATTCTTCTCTTTCTGCATTGATTGTAAGACCGGCCATTGCGATATCACATTTTTGCTGTCCTACCGAAAGACATACTGCATCAAAATCCATGTTCTGAATAACAAGTTCCTTGTTCATAGATTCTGCGAGTAATGCTGCAATTTCCATATCAATACCATAATATTTGTCACCCTTTGTATATTCGAAGGGCTCAAAAGCAGCATTGGTTGCAACAACAAGCTGATCTTTCGAAGAATCTAATGTCGCAGAAGTAACAGCTGTCGGTTCTCCAGCACCAAAATACTTGTCACAAATTTCTTCCAATGTTCCATCTTCTTTAATCTTTGCAATAAAATCATTTACCTGTTCAAGCAGTTCCGGCTGTGTCTTATCCACACCAAACGCATACTCTTCATCTGTCAATTTCTGCTCAATTACCTTTGCCGTTACTTTCTCATCTGATTTTCCTTCTGAATCTTTACTTCCACCGCATGCAACAAGCGAAACTGCACATACAAATGTCAAAGCCATACACAATACTTTCTTCATCATCTTAATCTCCTCCTTAAATTTGTATAATCATACAATCATAAGTAACATTTTAACACTTTTTATCAAAAAAGCAAGTGGTTATTTATACATTATTTTGCATAAATAACCACATTTTTAATGCATAATATCCAATTTTTCTTTCATATAATTCTTTATCTTTTTATCCACAAATTGCAAAATAAATCAAGACCAGAATTCCAAGTACGATCCGATAATATCCAAAAACTTTAAAGTCATTCTTTTTAAGATAAGAAAGCAAAAATTTAATCGCAACAATAGAAACAACAAATGCTACCAGACAACCTACAAGTAATATTGCTACTTCCAAGGCTGTATAATGGAAACCAAACTTAATAATCTTTAACGCACTTGCACCGAACATAACCGGAATAGCCAGATAGAACGTAAATTCCGTTGCAACAAATCTAGAGGTTCCGAGCATAAGTGCTCCCAGTATGGTTGCACCGGAACGGGAAGTTCCGGGAACAAGTGCGAGTACCTGAAACAAGCCAACGCCAAATGCTGTAGAATATGTCATCTGAGACAGCTTTGTAATAGCAGGTCTTGTATTCGCATTTTTCTTCTCAATAATAATGAAGAATATACCATAAATAATCAGCATAAGTGCCACAACAACATAATTATACAAATACTTGTCAAGTACATCATCAAACAAAAGACCAAGTACTGCTGCAGGCAGGCAGGCAACGATAATCTTACACCAGAGATTCATGGTCATCCGCTTTTGTTTTGCGGTCTTGTGTTTTGAAAATGGATTCAGTTTGTGAAAGTATAATACCACAACCGCCATAATTGCTCCAAGCTGAATGACCACTCGAAACATACTGTTGAATTCTGCACTGGTTGACATATGTAAAAACTCTTCCACTAAAATCATATGTCCCGTACTACTAATAGGAAGCCACTCCGTGATTCCTTCCACAACTCCTAAAATAACTGCAATCAAAATATCTAACATGATTCATCCTCTTTTCATTCGATTTTCGAATTATTCTTCGTCTTTTTTAATATCATATTATAGAGTATATCAAAATTTGCGTAATAAAGCAATTTGTAGTATAATATTACGAGTTGATTTTTTAGAAAGGGAATACAATATGAACAAGAGATTTTACACCATGGTGAAACGCTGCATCGCTCTCTGCTGTGCTGTCGCATTCTGTTCCGTCAGCATTATCGCTTATGCCGATGAGGACGTGAACACTCTCGAACAAAAAACCAACGAATTACAGAATCAGTTGGACAAGCTTAATGACGAATTAAATATACTTAGTGATGAAATTACAGCACTCACTTCACAAATCGATGAATCAAACTCTGCCTTGGAAAAAGCAGCTCTGGATTTAGAGGCTGCCAAGTTAAATGAGCAGATACAATACGATGCCATGAAGCAACGAATAAAGTATATGTACGAAAATGGAAATACAAGCTTTTTGCATATGATTTTTTCATCAGAAAGCATGGCTGACTTTCTAAACAATACTGCATTTGTGCAAAATATTACCGAATATGACCGGAAAATGTTATTGGAATTTCAAGACAGTCGTACAAATGTGGAAGAACGAGAAGCAGAACTCCAGCAAAAGCAAGAACATCTTGTAGAATTACAAGACTCTCTAAATGCCAGATATCAGGAATTAAATGATGCCATTGCTTCTACTTCCGGTGACTTACAAGTTTCTTCAGATGCTCTGGCTAAAGCAAAAGCCGCACAGGAAGCTGCAAATACTGCCGCAAACAATAACACTGGCAATGCTAATAGCTCTTCTTCCTCCAGTAATACAGCTTCTGGTTCTTCTCCTGAAGATTCAACCGAAGTTTCTTCCAGTGACCTGGTATTACTTGCCGCAATCCTACAGTGCGAAGCCGGTTCTTCCAATTATGACGCTTTATTGGCCGTTGCTACAGTCATTATGAATCGCGTAGCAAGTTCTAAATACCCTAACACAGTTTATGGTGTTATTTACCAAAGTGGTCAGTTCTCACCAACCTGGAACGGAAGTTTAAAAAGAGTGCTTTCGAGAGGGCCTGCTTCCCTTTGTTATCAGGCAGCCCAGGACGCATTAAATGGTTCCCGCTTAAGTTCTGTAAGCGGTTGTTATTCTTTCCGTTCATCGTCTACGGGCCATTACGGAACCTTGGTGGGTGGAAATGTATTTTTCTAATAGTTTGATATGGAATGCCATGTAACAGCATATATGTAAAAATGCGAGAGGCTTTCACTTTATCAGTGAAAACTCCCGCATTTTCTTTTCGCTCATTCGATTCGATGTGACAAAATTGTCTCGTTCTTATTCGTTCCGATTTTCAATTTCCATTATCATATCTACTCTCTGCTGATGTCTTCCTCCAAGGAACTCTGCACTCAGCCATTCATCCACAATCATTTTAGCCATTTCTATGCCAATAACCCTTGCGCCAAACGCCAATACATTTGCATTATTATGTTCTCTCGACATTCTTGCTGTATATGGCTCAGAACACACTGCCGCCCTTACTCCTTTTACCTTGTTGGCAGCCAAAGAAATACCTAGACCCGTTCCACAGATTGCAATACCAAGATCTACTTCCCCGGAAACTACTGCGCGTCCTATTTTTTCACCATAAACTGGATAATGACAACTCTCTGTTGTATCTGTTCCATAGTTCACCACTTCATAACCTTTTTCTTGTAAATATTTTACAATCTCATTTTTCATGTCTACTGCTGAGTGGTCATTTGCAATACCAATTTTCATTTTCTCTTCCTCCAAATATACGTCCCCAGAATCATACAACAGGCTGTACGTGACTCACATACCGCAAGTATCATTCTCTGTTTAATAACTCTTACATACAAGTATAACAAAAAACGATGCAACTCTCAACGAGTTACATCGTTTTCTTTTACTTTTCTTTGTGAACTCACTCAGGAATTATACTAATTCAATAAGTACTTCCATTGCTCCGTCACCTTTACGCTGTCCGATTTTGATGATTCTTGTGTATCCACCCTTACGATCAGCATATTTTGGAGCGATTTCTGTAAACAGTTTGTCTACAAGATCAACTTTCTGAGTGTTTTTCTTCTTTCCAGCATTTTCTGTTGGAACTTCTGTTACAGAGTAAAGCACTTTCAGCATTTCACGTCTTGCATGAAGTCTTGAAGGCATGTCTTTTTTGATTGTCTTTTCAACTTCATCATAAACAGTAACTTTCTTACCATCTACAACTTCTTTTACTCTCTTGCCGTCTTTATCTTTTCTAGGCACTTTAGCTGTAATTGTAACTTCTTCAAAGTTATCTTTTTCTCTAACAGCAGAAGCAATAAGTCCTTCAGCAATTTTGCGAATTTCTTTTGCTTTAGCTTCTGTTGTTTTGATTTTGCCATGCTGAATTAACATTGTTACCTGGTTTCTTAATAATGCTTTTCTCTGGCTTGATGTTCTGCCAAGTTTTCTATAATTTGCCATTTTATAATCCTCCATTAATATAAGACACATTCCGAACATCTTCGGACTTACCGAAATGTGCCATCTGGTTATGCATTCATCGGGCTTACTAGCCAGATAATGGTTTTTGTTACAATTAAAAGTTTTTATTCTTCACCCTGACTTAACTCAAGGCCAAGTTCTTTTAATTTTGCCAGAACTTCTTCTAATGATTTACGTCCAAGGTTACGAACTTTCATCATATCTTCCGGAGTTCTGTTTGTAAGTTCTTCTACAGTATTGATTCCTGCTCTCTTCAGGCAGTTGTATGAACGAACAGAAAGTTCAAGTTCATCAATACTCATCTCAAGCACTTTTTCTTTCTCATCATCTTCTTTTTCAATCATAACTTCTGCTGCCTGAGCAACTTCAGAAAGATCGATGAAGAGTTTCAAATGTTCGTTAAGAACTTTTGCAGCTAAACTTACTGCTTCATCTGGAGCTAATGTTCCATTTGTCCATACATCTAATGTCAATTTGTCAAAATCAGTAATCTGACCAACACGTGTATTCTGTACAGTAAGGTTTACTCTCTCAACAGGTGTATAAATAGAATCAATTGGAATTACGCCAATTGGCATATCCTCTGTTTTGTTCTTATCAGCACCTACATAGCCACGTCCATTTGTAATAGTAAGTTCCATGTAAAGTTTGCTGTCTGCCCCGCCATTCAATGTAGCAATCACTGTATCAGGGTTCATGATTTCGATATCAGCATCTGCATGGATATCTGCACCTGTAACAACACCTTCACCTTCAAATTCGATATAAGCTGTCTTTGGCTCATCTGTCTCTGAAGAATTCTTGATTGCCAGCGTTTTCAGATTCATGATTACTTCAGTAACATCTTCCTTTACTCCTGGAATCGTGCTGAATTCATGTAATACACCGTCGATTTTAATCTGACTGATTGCAGCACCCGGTAAAGAAGAAAGCATAATTCTTCTTAAAGAGTTACCCAATGTCGTACCGTATCCTCTTTCCAGAGGTTCTACTACGAATCTGCCATATTTCTTATCTTCTGAAATTTCTGTAATTTCAATATTCGGTTTATTAAAATCAAACACTATTTGGTCCCTCCTTGTGGGTTTTGGTTATTGAGGGTTACTATTTTCTAAACACAACCTTAACGAACCTACTAAAGAGGTCCGTTAAGAAGCACATTTTCTTACGAAAATGCGTTTTATTTAGAATATAATTCGACAATCAGCATTTCGTCAACTGGTACGTCGATCATCTCACGAGTAGGAAGATTTTTAACTGTTCCCTTTAAGTTTTCAGCATCTGCTTCTAACCATTCTGGAACTAAACGTCCTGCTGTCACTTCTGTGATATCTTTGTATCTTACAGAAGCTTTCTTTCCTTCTTTGATTTCGATTACATCGCCAGCTTTAATCAAGTATGATGGAATATTTACCTGTTTTCCATTTACTAATACATGCTTGTGGTCAACAATCTGTCTTGCTTCTTTTCTTGTTCTTGCAAATCCAAGACGGAAGATAACGTTATCTAATCTTGATTCAAGAAGAACCATCAAGTTATCGCCTGTCATACCTTTCATCTGAGAAGCTTTTTCAAAGTAGTTTCTGAAAGGTTTTTCTAATACGCCATAGATGAATTTAGCTTTCTGTTTTTCACGTAACTGAAGACCATACTCACTCATTTTTCTATTAGCTCTTTTTAACTGTCTGTTAGACTTTTTATCAATTCCCAAATATACTGGATCCATTCCTAATGAACGGCATCTTTTAAGAACTGGAACTCTATTTACTGCCATGCTCTTTTCCTCCTAATAATAATCGACTAGACTCTTCTACGTTTTGGTGGGCGGCATCCATTATGTGGTACTGGTGTTACATCTGTGATACTTGTAACATCGATTCCGCATGCCTGAAGGGCACGGATTGCTGCTTCTCTACCTGATCCAGGTCCTTTAACGAATACGTCTACTGATTTAAGACCATGAACTAATGCTGCTTTAGCTGCTGTTTCAGCTGCCATCTGTGCTGCATATGGAGTAGATTTTCTTGAACCTCTAAATCCCAGACCACCTGCACTTGCCCATGATAAAGCATTTCCCTGAGCATCTGTCAAAGTAACGATTGTATTATTGAAAGATGACTGGATATGTGCCTGTCCGCGTTCAACGTTTTTCTTGACACGTTTTTTTGTCACTTTTTTTGTAACTTTTTTAGCCATAATAAAACTAACCTACACTTTCTTTTATTTAACTAGTTATTTGTTCCTATTTTTTCTTGTTTGCTACGGTTCTCTTTGGACCTTTTCTTGTTCTTGCGTTTGTCTTTGTCTTCTGACCACGAACTGGAAGTCCTTTTCTATGACGGATTCCTCTGTAGCATCCAATTTCCTGAAGTCTCTTGATGTTAAGAGCGATTTCTCTACGAAGATCACCTTCTACAACCTGAGTTTCATCAATTACAGCACTGATTTTCTTTACTTCATCGTCTGTAAGATCTCTGCAACGAGTATCTGGATTAACTCCAGCCTCTGCAAGAATACGAGTTGCGCTTGTTCTACCAATTCCGTAGATATAAGTTAACCCGATTTCCACACGTTTGTCTCTTGGTAAGTCTACACCTGCAATACGAGCCATTTGTGATTTCCTCCATTTTCTTTCTTTACTTTGTTCTTTTTTCGAAGTGATATCAGCTCGACTGCGCTGCGCTTCGTCTCGCTGATAAGGCTGGCGCCCTATGTGTCCTTCATATTGCGTTTTGAAATGAGCAAGCTCTTTCAAACCGAATATGAACTCCACGCACTTCTCCATACTGTCCCAAATTGAGGCTGTGAGTTCTCTGCGATTCTGCGAGTACCCTACCAGACTCTTACTTCTACTATTATACAGCAGATGGTCTGATATCCCAGCCCAGGTGTGTCGGTATCACACCCTTTCCGGCAACTGGTCTCCCAGCAAATGACTGCCGGTATTATAGGCAATATACCTGAATACCACTTTGCTCATGGTGTTTTCCTGTATATTTAAAATAGCGAATCGTCGTACTCACTTACGATCCTCTATCAGCCGCCTAATTCATTCATAAACTATCCGTTATAGGTATTAATTAACCCTGACGCTGTTTGTGCTTTGGATTTTCGCAGATAATTCTGACGCTTCCTTTTCTTTTAATAACTTTGCATTTTTCGCAAATCGGTTTTACTGATGATCTAACCTTCACGTCAAATCCTCCTTTCATACCTTGCATGGTCTGCATTTTCCCACTGCTTAAAGTTTCCCATAAGCAGTTCGCATAACATTATATCATTATATTTCAAATAAAGTCAATACTTTTTTCTTTTATTTTGCGCTATTATTTTTTGTTTTCTATTTATCTCTCCAGATAATTCTTCCTTTTGATAAATCATATGGGGACAATTCCAATGTAACTTTATCTCCCGGAAGAATTTTAATAAAGTTCATACGAAGCTTTCCGCTAATGTGGGCTAATACCTGATGTCCATTTTCTAATTCAACCTGAAACATTGCGTTTGGCAGTTTTTCTACTACAGTACCTTCAATTTCAATAACATCTGCTTTTGACATATTATGATTCCTCCCTTGATTCTGTCTTCTCTGTCTTCTTATATTCACTCAATATGCATTTAATACCTGCATCATCTACATTTTCAATCGGATACTTTTGTCTGATGAGCTGGACATGTTTTTTCTTTTTCTTCTTAGGTCTGTCCAACGTTCTGGCAACTCCATCTACAAGAAATATATGGTTTTCTTCTATATTAATAATCACATATATTTTTTCTTTATCATGTCCGGCCAAGGATTTTGCAAGCATCCCCTTTTCCCATCTGTCCATATACATTTGCCTCTTATTTTGTTTTGCTTAGCAGTACTGGTTCTCCTTTGGTAATCAGGATAGTATTTTCATAATGAGCAGATAATTTCCCATCGGCAGTAACTACTGTCCAGTCATCATCCATCCATCGAACTCTTTCTGTGCCCTGATTAATCATCGGCTCAATAGCCAGTGTCATACCAGCCTTTAATTTCGGTCCCCTGCGCAGCATAGGAAAATTTGGAATTTCCGGGTCCTCATGCAAATGAGTTCCTATTCCATGTCCACACAATTCCCGTACTACTCCGTAGCCGAATTGTTCTGCGTAATGGCCGATTGCTGCAGAAATATCAAATAAATGATTGCCTTCTTTTGCATATTTTAAACCTTCAAAGAAGCTTTGTTCTGTAACTTCAATCAGTTTTTTTGCCTCATCTGTGACTTCACCGACTGCATGAGTTCTGGCCGCATCCGAATGATATCCTTTATAAATCACTCCTGCATCCAGACTTACAATATCTCCCTCATGAATGATTCTCTCTCTGGAAGGGATTCCATGCACGACCTCATCATTTACAGATACACAGATACTGGCTGGATATCCATTATAATTCAGAAAGGAAGGCTCGCAGCCGTAGCTGCGAATCACTTCTTCTCCAAGGACATCAATGTCAAGCGTTGTCATCCCCGGCTTTAATGCCTTTTTCAATTCATCATGCACGATTTCCAGAATCCTTCCGGCTTCTGTCATCAGTTCTATTTCTCTTGCTGATTTAATCGTAATTGACATGAATTTATTCTCCTAAAATAGAAACAATTGCTCCAAAAACATCTTCCATTGCAACAGTTCCATCTACAGTTTTTAAAATACCTGCTTTTGTATAATAATCAATCAGTGGCTGAGTCTGTTCATGGTATACACCAAGACGTTTCTGAACTGTTTCCGGTTTGTCATCATCACGAAGAATAAGTTCTCCACCGCAGGTATCACAGATACCTTCTTTTTTCGGTGCAGCATATACAAGATGATAGGTTGCTCCACAGCCTACACATGCACGTCTTCCACCCATACGCTGTACAATATTTTCATCCGGAACGTCTACGTCGATAGCATAATCCATTTTCTGTCCCTGTGCAGCCAGTGCTTTATCAAGTGCTTCTGCCTGTGGAATGGTTCTTGGAAATCCATCTAATACATATCCATTTGAGCAATCTTCCTGATTCACGCGGTCTACTACTAAATCTACAACCAGTTCATCCGGAACAAGCAGCCCCTGATCCATGTATGTCTTTGCTTTCTTTCCGAGTTCCGTTCCGTTTTTAATATTTGCTCTGAAAATATCTCCTGTAGAGATATGTGGAATATCGTATTTTGCTGCAATTTTTTTTGCCTGAGTTCCTTTTCCGGCTCCAGGTGCTCCTAACATAATGATTTTCATCTTGTCGGCCTCCATTTTGTATTTCTTTCTTACTGTCAAATAGACATAAACTGTCATATAGACATAAAGCTCGTTGCATTTATCCAATATAAAAGATAAAAAACAACGAGCTAAATTTTATTTTAAATTCCAAGTTCTCTCATCCGAAATTACTTGTTATTTAAGAATCCTGTATAATTACGAACAAGCATTTGTGATTCAATTTGTTTAATAGTCTCTAATACTACCCCGATGATAATGATTAGAGATGTACCACCAAATGATACGCTTGCGCCAAATACTCCATTAAAGAAGAATGGAATAACCTGAATTATTACAAGACCACATGCTCCAATAAAGATAATATAGTTTAATATCTTTGTTAAGTAATCTGAGGTTGGCTTTCCTGGTCTGATACCCGGAATAAAACCGCCACTCTTTTTCATGTTATTCGCAATTTCCAGTGGATTAAAGGTAATGCTTGTATAGAAATACGCAAAGAAAATAGTAAGCACAATATATACAAGTAAACCAATTGAATACTTAGGATTTGATGGATTACACCAATTTCCGGAATTCATTCCACGAAGAATTTCGCTTCCAATTCCTGTTCCGTTTCCTTTTCCAAGGAACGATGCAATAATAATCGGGAATTGCATAATGGAAGAAGCAAAGATAACCGGAATAACACCTGCTGTATTTACTTTTAATGGAATGTTAGTAGACTGTCCGCCCACAGTTCTTCTTCCCTGCATCTTCTGGGAATACTGAACCGGGATTCTTCTTTCTCCATCCTGAAGAATGATTGTAAATACAACCAAAACCAGAATAATAGCAAGAATAATAATTGCCGCAAGTCCTCCGCTCGCAAGTCCTTTTCCTTTTACAAACTGTTCATACAATCCGGTAAGGTCATTTGGAACACGCGATAAAATATTTACAAGAAGGACGATGGAAATACCATTTCCAACTCCTTTTTCTGTGATTCTCTCACCCACCCACATCAAGAAGGCTGAACCTGCTGTGAGTGTCAATACTACGATTGCTGCATTTACAAAATTATATTTAACCAGAAGTCCCTGTCTTCCGAATCCTACAGCCATTGCTGTGGATTCAATTAAAGCAAGGATAACGGTCACATAACGTGTCATCGTAGCAATTTTCTTTCTTCCGTCTTCTCCATCTTTCTGCATTTCTTCCAGCTTCGGAATTGCAATTGTCAGAAGCTGAATGATGATGGATGATGTAATATACGGAGTAATACTCAATGCAAAAATTGACATTGTCTCAAAAGAGCCTCCGGTGAAGGCATTAAAGAAGTTAAATGTATCACCGGATACGCTCTCAAAAAACTGTTTAATGTAAGTTGGGTTCACACCCGGGGTTGGCAGTTGGGAACCAAGTCTTACCACAAATATCATCGCAAGGGTATATAAAATCTTTTTCCGTATATCGTCAATTTGAAATGCCTTACGGAATGTTTGTAGCATTAGATCACCTCTGCTTTTCCACCAAGTGCTTCGATTTTCTCTACAGCACCAGCACTAAATGCATTTGCCTGAACTGTAAGTTTCTTTGTAAGTTCGCCGTTACCAAGAATCTTAACACCATCTCTTGTGTTTTTAACGATTCCAGCTTCAACTAATGTTTCAATAGAAACAACTGCGTCATTCTCAAATACTTCTAATGCACTAACGTTAATTCCAACGATTTCTTTAGAGTTTCTGCAGGTGAAACCTCTCTTTGGAATACGTCTGTATAATGGCATCTGTCCACCTTCAAAACCTGGTCTTGGTGCTCCTGAACGAGCTTTCTGACCTTTATGTCCCTTACCAGCAGTTTTGCCATTTCCTGAACCGTGTCCACGGCCTCTTCTGAAATTATCGCTGTGTTTTGAACCATCAGCTGGTCTTAAGTTAGATAATTCCATTGTGTGACACCTCCTTGTCTATTAGATTAAGCTTCTTCTACCTTTACAAGGTGTTTTACCTGAGCAACCATACCTCTTGTTGCTTCGTTATCCGGTAAAACAACTGTTTTGTTGAGCTTCTTAAGTCCTAAAGCTTCAACTGTTTTTCTATGTTTTGGAATAGCTCCGATTGTTGATTTTACTAATGTGACTTTTAAATTTGCCATTTTAATCTCCTCCTTAAGCTAAAATCTCTTCTACAGATTTTCCGCGAAGTTTAGCTACTTTTTCTGGAGCCTTCAGTTCACTCAAACCAGCGATTGTAGCAAGTACTACGTTCTGTTTGTTGTTTGATCCTAAAGATTTTGTACGGATGTTTCTGATTCCAGCAAGTTCGATAACCGCACGAGCCGGTCCACCAGCGATTACACCAGTACCTTCTGGAGCTTTCTTAAGAAGCACAGAAGCACTTCCGAATTTTCCAAGATAGTCATGTGTAATACTTCCATTTTCATCTAAAGTTACTGAAATAAGTTTCTTCATAGCATCTTCTTTTCCTTTGCGGATTGCTTCTGGAATTTCAGCTGCCTTTCCTAAACCTGCACCAACATGTCCGTTTCCGTCGCCTACAACTACTAAAGCTGTGAATCTCATGTTGCGACCACCCTTAACAACTTTGGTAACACGTTTAATTGATACTACTTTTTCGGTGAGTTCTAACTGATTAGCATCAATACGTTCCTGTCTCATGTGTGCTCCTCCTTCTAGAAATTCAAACCAGCTTCTCTTGCTGCGTCTGCTAATGCTTTAATTTTTCCATGGTATATGAAGCCGCCTCTATCAAAGACAACTGATGTGATACCTTTTTCCATTGCTTTCTTTGCAATGACTGTTCCTAAGTATGCTGCTGCATCAACGTTGTTAGTTTTTTCAAGTTCAGCCTTAACATCTTTCTGAAGAGTTGATGCTGAAACAAGAGTATTTCCAACTGTATCGTCAATAATTTGAGCATACATATGATTATTACTTCTGAACACAGCTAAACGTGGTCTTTCAGCAGTTCCGCTGAAACGATTACGTAATCTTCTGTGCTTCTTTTCACGAATTTCGTTTCTTGCTTTTTTACTAACCATTGTTCACACTCTCCTTACTTATTTCTTACCAGTCTTACCAACTTTACGTCTAATAACTTCATCAGCGTACTTAATACCTTTACCTTTGTAAGGTTCCGGTCTTCTCTTATCTCTGATTTCAGCTGCGTATTGGCCTACTTTTTCTTTGCTGATACCTTTAACAGTGATCTTGTTCTGTCCGTCAAGAACAGTTTCGATACCTTCTGGATCTTCCATTTCTACTGGATGAGAGTATCCTAAGTTCAATGTTAATTTCTTTCCTGATTTAGCTGCTCTGTAACCAACACCGTTGATTTCAAGAACTTTTTCATATCCCTGAGTTACACCAACTACCATGTTGTTAATCAGAGTTCTTGTTAAACCATGCAGAGATTTCATTCTCTTTAAGTCATTTGGTCTTGTTACGACGATTGTTTCGCCTTCTTTTTTGATTTCCATTTCTGGAGCGAATTCTCTTGTGAGAGTTCCTTTAGGACCTTTAACAGTCACTACGTTGTTTTCTGCAATCTCAACAGTTACTCCTGCCGGAACTGCAACTGGAAGTCTTCCTATACGTGACATTCCTCTTACCTCCTACTTAAATTCTCGGAGCAGGTGCTTTGCCTGCTCTGTTTTCAGTTACTTTTACTCTGTTCGCAGTGGCATCTTACCATACGAAGCAAAGAACTTCTCCGCCTACACCGAGCTTTCTTGCTTCTTTATCTGTTACAACACCCTGGTTTGTAGAGATGATAGCTGTTCCAAGTCCGCCAAGTACTCTTGGAAGTTCTTCTTTACCAGCATATACACGAAGACCTGGCTTAGAGATTCTCTTAAGACCAGAGATAACTTTTTCGTTCTTATCTGCACCATATTTTAATGTGATGCGGATTGTGTTGAAGTTTCCTTCTTCTACGATATCGTATTTTGCGATATATCCTTCCTTAAGAAGAATGTCTGCGATAGCGATTTTCATTTTAGATGCTGGAACATCTACTGTGTCATGTTTAGCAGTATTTGCATTACGGATTCTTGTAAGCATATCTGCAATTGGA
>CAJMSZ010000036.1 GCA_905216215.1 uncultured bacterium
TTGATAACATTACTTTTATGGGGAATAAGTGTGAAACCTGGCAGGATATGCGGCTAGTCACAGAACTGGCAAATGATATTTACGTCAACGGTGTCAGAACATGCAGACAGATGAAATTCTGAGAATATTACCATATAGGGAAGATTCAACAAATAATGGCAAGGATTCTCCCGTCGATAGGTGGTGAGATGAATTGCAAATAAGAAAATTAACGGCAGTGGAGGGCGGAGAGAAATCGGTATCCCCCACTGACATGAGGCAAACCACAGTCAGCATCCGGTCAGGGAGCAGAATATTGGCGCGCTGGTCGAAGGCGAAACGGTATATGTGAGAGTCGATGTGTTTAATGAAAATGGAATTACGGAAGGAACCGTAAGGTCGCTTGCATGATACAATTATATTGAAAAAGCAGAAAAACAGCTCAGGTGCAGAAATGCACTTGAGCTGTTTTTATGTTAGGCATATCAATGATTAACATAAAAGCTACTAGAATACGGATAAACGTCTGTACAGTATTGGAAGAACTGCATGCCTGCATGTCAAGAGAAGGAAAAAATTAGTTATTAAAGTGATGAACCTTTTTGGTGCTCGCTGCATTGATCCCTATATTGTTTTGGCGTGAGTTCGTTCACTTTTTTAAACATTTCGATAAAAGCGCGAGAACTGGAAAAACCACTTTCTTCTGAAATATCAGGAATAGAAGAAGTAGTAGTTTCAAGGAGGTGGGTCGCATGGTCTAATCGGAGCGAAGAAAGATAGACATTAAAATTGCGTCCTGTTTTTTTTGCAAACATTCTGGAAAAATAGGTCGGATTGAAGCCAAAATGTTCGGAAACACTTTCCAGAGTAATATGTTCTTTATAATGTGCTGCCAGATATTCGGTAAAAGAAATTGAATCCTCTAATTTTGATCGGGGGGGGGTAGTACAAGCCGGAGTAGCCATGCTTTCAGAGAGAAGGATATGAAAAATTTGGAGAACGCAGGCATTCATCCCAAGGAGATCAACTGGTTTTTCGGATCGCGAATATCGGTAGATATCCATAAGAAGTCCCATGATTTCTTTTCGATGTCTGTTCACAACATCCTGCTCTATAATAGGGGAGTTTTTATCATCCGGGTTAAAAAAAAACTGTAGGATAGCAACAGGAACAAGCACTGCAAATCCGAGAAAGGAGGCAGAATTTTCAAGTGATTTATGAATAACATTTGGATTCACAAAAAGAAAATCATTATCTTTTACATAAGCCATAGTAGAACCGATTTCACAGAGCAGTGTTCCCGAAATAGAACAGTTAAATTCAAAACTGTTATGCCAGTGAAAATGCGGTGCTAAATTTACATCTTTTGGTTTTTCTAACTGAATCCAGTCAGAATGAAATACTTTGCAAAAGCGTCCGTCATACAAATTGATTGGTTCATATTCGATAATTTCCATATGTTTTGCCCTCTTTTGAATTGTACATTAACCATGAATAAAAAAGGAAAAATGATTATATGTCATAAAATTTG
Organism: uncultured bacterium; assembly: GCA_905216215.1. Taxonomy (GTDB): domain Bacteria; phylum Bacillota; class Clostridia; order Lachnospirales; family Lachnospiraceae; genus Allocoprococcus. The sequence goes on from CAJMSZ010000036.1 coordinate 1,511, forward strand.
CACAATAACATATTATTCGAAATTCGTTAAAAAGTCCATAAAAAAGTGATATAAAGTAAAAATACTGTATAGATTAGATAAGAAAGCGTCTTGAGAAAAGATAAGAAAAAGTATAAAAATAGATTATAACAAAAACGAACTTTTCTAAAGGAGGAAAAGAGATGAAAAGAAAAACATTAGCAGTTTCACTATCAGCAATCCTTGCAGCGTCCATGCTTTTTGGATGCGGAAGCAATTCCAAAAGTGGGGATACAAAGAGTTCTTCTGGCAATGGTAGTGCCAGCGCCAGCGCATCTGATGCATCCAACGCAGGCTCAGATGCTTCTGGTTCAGGTATCCAGTACGATGGAGACGATGTAACGATTACCTATTGGCATACACATGGTGATTCCGAGGAAGAGGTTCTTGTGGATACCATTATTCCTGAGTTTGAAAAACAGTATCCAAATATTCATGTTGATGCTGTAAGAATGCCATACGATGGATTGATGCAACAGATTATTACCAGCCTTTCCAGTGGAACAGGCCCGGATCTGATGCGAATGGATATTATCTGGGTTCCAGAACTTGCTGAAATGGGAGCACTTGCAGCAGTTGATGATCTGGAAGGATTTGCAGATCTGAAAGATAATCTGTACGAAGGACCGCTGAGTACTAATTATTACAATGGAAAATATTATGGATTGCCATTGAACACAAACTGTCTGTCAGGCGTTTACAGTAAGACCATGATGGAGGAACTGAATATTGACAGTATTCCGACAACTTACGATGAAGTTGTTGCATTGAAGGACAAGCTTGGCTCAGATCAGTATCTGATCGCATGCGAGGGGGCAAACTCTTGGGCTATGGCTCCATTGTTTCACTCTTTGGGCGGTGTTTATACCAACGAGGATTATACAAAAGCATCTGGTTATATCAACAGTGAAGATAGTGTAAAGGCACTGGAGACTATCGTTGAGTGGTATGATGAAGGAATTATTGGACCTTGCTTCACAGGTGGAAAGCCGGATGCAGCAAATGGTCTTTACGATGGAAATTATCTGTTTAGTTATCAGGGTCCATGGTTCTTCACAAATGATGATGAAGAAAATCTGGCAAAAGTAGAAGTAGGACTTCTGCCGGCTGGCAAAGCCGGATCTCTTACCGTTAACGGTGGCGAGGATCTGGTTATGTTTGAGAGTAGCGATAAGAAAGAAGCATCTTGGGTATTTGCAATGTTCTTAATGAGTGAATTCTCTCAGACAGCACAGGCTGTAGGCGGTGGACATCTGATCCCGACTGTAAAAACAATTGCCGAATCTGAAGAAGTACAAGCAGTACCGAATATGAGTACGTATATTGAACAGCTTGAGGGAGCTGTATCCCGTACCCCATCTCCGGCATGGGAGAAAATTTCAGATAAACTCTCTGTAGCATTCCAGAGCGCAGTTCTTCATGAGGATACGGCACAGTCCGCACTCGATAAGATTGCTCCGGAACTGGATGCATTGCTTGCAGGTGAGGCATCATAATTCAAGAAAGATGAAACAAATTTCCACAGGCTTTCTTGCCTGTGGAAATTGTTTATAGGGCGATAAAAAGCAGCCCGGAAAGGTATCTGTTATGAAAAAACCTTTATCAGAAAGATTTTCCAAAGGTCTGAAACAATGGTTGGCCGTTTTGCCCTTCCTTGCAGTGGGAATGACCTTATTTATTGTCTTTGTATTATATCCACAAATTAAGAATATTTATATTGCACTAACAAATTATAGCATTATGCCAGGTTCGGAAAATACATTTGTTGGAATAAGTAATTTTGCTAAAATGTTCAAAGATATTTCAACAAAAGGATCTGATGCCTATTTTTTCTGGATTGCATTTCGAAATAATATTTTAGCAGTTCTGGTTACTGTGCCAGGACAGTTGGTTCTTGGCCTGATCGTTGCCGTTTTGATTCATAACCTGAAAACAGGAAAAAATGTATATAAAGTACTCTTATATATTGCAGTTATTTGTGACTGGGTTGTTTTCTGTAATATCATTGATTATATTTTCCAACCGGATGAAGGAAGTCTTGTAAACTACTGTCTGACTACCATCGGAATCTTAAAAGAGCCGGTAGCATGGTTGAAGAATACATGGACAGGAAACTTTGTTATCTGGATCTGCTCAATCTGGAAGGGCTATGGCTGGGTTATGATCATTTACACCGCCGGTCTTCTTGGAATCCCATCAGATCAGTATGAAGCTGCAACGATGGATGGAGCCAATGCGGTTCAGAAATTCTTCCACGTTACACTTCCGGGATTAAGAGGAACTACACTTTATCTACTGATTAATCTGATTAATGGTGCGATGAATATCTTTATTCAGGTATTCCTGTTAACGAAAGGAGATCCGCTCGGAACAACAGATGTAGTTATGGATTATATTTACCGGAGGGCTTTCAACTATTTCGATTTTGGGTATGCGGCCGCTTGTGGTATTGTCATGGGTATTGTTGTATTTGCTATTTCCATGGGACTGAAGAGATTCCTTCGCTATGGTGAAAATCTTTAAGGAGGAGAGCAGTAATGAAGAAAAAGAAAATAATCAGTCAGATCTGTATTCATGTGATTTTAGTAGCGTTGACAGCAATATGTCTTCTTCCTTTTTTGTCAATGATTTCGACTTCATTTATGAAGGTAAAGGGTGTTCTGCCGAACGAGCCAATTTTATTTCCGAATTTTCCACTTTATCTGGAAAACTATGTAAAAGCGTGGACTGCAAACCATTTTCAGACGTACTTTTTCAACACACTATACGTGTCTGTAGTGGGCCTTATCGTAAATCTGTTAATTTCGATCACGATGGCATATTCTTTCTCACGATTCCAGTTTCCAGGAAAGGAGCCTATTTTTAACTTGCTGTTGCTCACAATGATGATTCCGGCACAGCTGGCTATGATCTCCCAGTACACTGTTTTAAACGGATTGAAACTGATTGATACCTATAAAGGAATTTGGCTGCTGTGGGGAGGCACTTGTGTGGCAGGAAACACCTTCTTCTATAGAGGTTTTTTTGAAGCAGTGCCGAAAGAGCTGGAAGAGTCCATGTACCTTGATGGTGCAACTAGGTTTCAGACCTTGTTACATTGCATTATTCCGTTAAGTAAACCGGCAATTGCAACACAGGCAGTATTGGCGTTCAATGGATACTGGTCGAACCTATTTGATATTCTTACCTTTACAAAATCGACAAACAAGAGAACACTTTCCGTTGCACTGCAACTGTTCCGTGGGCAGTATACGACTAACTATGGACTGATGTTTGCTGCCAGTGTTATTGTTATTATTCCGATTATTGTATTGTTTGTTATTTTCCAGAAACAGTTTATGCAGCAGGGCATTACAGACGGTTCCATAAAAGGATAATATCGGATTCTCTGCAAAATTTTAACCTAGAGGTGAAGTATGATTACAACTAGAAAAAAACAGTCGTTTGGTATTGCAGCAGTTGAACTTGGTGCACCGGTTTCGACAGTACCTTCCATTCCGGTGAATTTAAATGAATGGGAACATGCGGTGTTAATGGATACTTTTTACAGCGCAGGCGGAAGAGAGACCGTTTCAAGTACAAACCTACGGATGATGTGGGATCAGAAAAATCTGTATTTGTATCTGATTTGCTATGAAAAAGAGGCAAGGGTTTCCCGTCCGTCCGATGAAAATGTGCTGAAGACAGAATGGATGCTTCGCAAAGATAAGATAGAAATTGCATTGAGCAGCGGAAATTTTGGAGAGCGAGACTACGCAGTATTTTGTGCAGACACAGAGAAACAGGCGGGAGCCAGGACGGAAAAGGGAATGACCTATTTCGGTGGCGATAAAGCAATTTTAAATGATTACTTTACCGAAAAAAATGATGCGGTAAAAACAGAAATCCCATCATGGAAATATACATGCAAAATTGCTGTAGAAAAAAACTGTTGGCGTGTCATGTTTGGAATTCCATGGGAGCTGTTCGGTGGATTTCCGGAAAAATATTTTAAGTTTCAGGTTTACCGGAAAAAGAATCAGACCAGTGAAGTTTTGGCTTTAAATCCGTTGGATTTAAATGCAAATTACGAGTCCAGATTTGATTTTGATCCGGAAAGCTTTATTGAGTGCACACCTGGAGGAACACCGCAGGTTATCTATTCCAACAGTGCTTGCGTGATCCTACCGGATGGAACGATGCATTGGCAGCGGCCGGCGACACTGGAATGGCCATCTATAAATGAGCGGGCTGAGATTCTGCATCTGCAGAAATCGCTGACGCCGACAACACCGGATGAATTGCCAGATCGGATTATAACCGTACAAAGATGGCAGGATGTGTTAATGTTGGAAGGAATGGATTTCTTCCCAAATGCAAGATGTGAAAACTCTTTTGATAAAGTGGATCCTTGGGTACAGAGACGTCTCTGCAACGAAGCACTTCGAAAAGGAGATACTGCGACAGCCTGCAGAGAACTGGATGTCTTGATTGGCTATTTCCGAACGCTCACGGCATGGTGGTATGCAGATCACACACTTGGAGATGCAGACGAAGACAACTGGATTGGATTCACACATCTGAAATCTGTTTCAGATCAGGGGAATCAGATTGTATTAAAGTATGAATATGGTTTGAACACCTGCGATGCCGTATTGATTCCACAGAATCGTGGTTTTCGCTTTTATACAAGAGAAAAAGGAGATTTTGACAGCGAAGCAGTTTCATATACATTTTCAGAAATAGAGGGAGAATATCAGATCAAAACAGCACATTCTGTGATTGTGATTACAGCGGGAGATGATTGGAAAATCTGTGCAGATGAAAAATTTGTATTGGATGCAGATAACTTCAAGCTCTATGATTATGCAGGAAGCAAAGGTTTCGATGTGTGCCAACCACTTCTGGAAAGAGAAATGGTGTATGGATTCGGTGAACGATTTGATGCCGTAAACCAGAGAGGTCGGGTACTTTCTTTGTGGCACAGAGATGCATTTGAAGGTTGTAATTGTTCTATTGGAAATCAGTCCTACAAAAATGTATCATTTTTACACTCTACAAAAGGTTACTCTTTGTTTATTAACAGTTTTTACAGAATTAGAGCAGATATTGGAAGAGTCAGTAAAGGGCTTCGAATCACAACAGCAGGACCCAAAGCAGATATTTATGTTTTTACGGGAAGCGTCTTAGAAAACATGGAGGAATATACAGCCTTAACCGGAAAACCGCTGCTTCCGCCTGCGTGGGTGTTTGAACCGTGGGCCGGCGGTGGGGTAGGCAGATGGATGGACGGACCGACGCACGATGTAATCCAGGAGATGGAAGGTGTTGTACGGAAGTTTAAAAATCTTGATATCCCACATTCTGGCCTGTATGCAGAGGGTGCTGGTTGGAAATGGGAAGACCATTACAACAAAGAAGAAATTTATAAGATTGCTGCGTTTACAAAACAACAGAAGATGCGGGTTTTTTCGTGGCAGTTTTCACATCTGGATATGGAGCAGGCAAAGGAACTTCTGCCGAACTGTGCGGAAGAAGATCTGCCAATTACAAGAACGCCGGGTTATCGTGGAGAAAAAGTTCTTCCATGTGCTATTGATTTTTCACATCCAAGAGCAGAGGAACTTCTGGAAAATCAATGGCATGATCGAATGGATGCAGGTTTTGATGGAACTATGGTGGATTTTGGAGAAATTATTCCAGATGAAGCAGTGTTTTACGATGGTCGTACGGGAGATGAAATGCACAACGCTTACGCGCTGGATTATACAAAAGCGTATCGAAAACTCTTTGAAAAATATAAAGGAGAAGATCACGTGCTGTTTTCAAGATCTGCGGCAGCGGGTGTTCAAAAGTATTCCTGCCAGTTTGGTGGAGACCAGCTTTCAAGCTTTAGAGGCCTGACTTATGCAATGAATGGAGGTCTGACACTGGCGGCTTCCGGTTTTCCATTCTGGGGTGTTGATGCAGGAGGTTATTCAGGATTTGCAGACGAAGAAACGTATCTCCGTTGGACGGAATTTGCAGCCTTCTCACCGATTATGCGTTTCCATGGAGTGACCCCAAGAGAGCCGTGGGTTTACAGTCGATATGCAGTGTCTGTTTATAAATTTTATGCATGGCTAAGAGAAAATCTTCTGAAATATTCGGTTCATACAGCGGAAGAGGCACATAAAACAGGCATACCAATGATGAGACCGTTGCCAATAGTATTTCCTAATGATAAAGAGGCTGTCTATTGGGAAGATGAATATTTTTATGGTTCAGATCTGTTAGTTGCTCCGGTTCATCAAGAAGGGGAAAAGAGGAGAATTTATTTCCCATCAGGAAGATGGATCAATTTATTGGATTTCAGAAAGATGGTTGGTGGAAACCGAATTTTTCAGGTGGATGTTCCAATTGACAAAATTCCTGTTTATATTCGGGAAGGAGCGTGCATTCTGTCTGTTATGAATGGAGAATTGCAGCTTGGACAAAGCATGACATATGAAAAAAAGAATACAGTTCTTATGAGCCGAGCTTTAAATGAAACTTCAGGCAAACGGTATGCAGATGGAAAAGAAATTGAATACAATATTTTGGGCAAAACGGGTGAAGATTTCTTTATGCTTCGCCATGCATCTGAGACAGAATTTATTGTTCTCCTTGGTTTTGACAGAAAGCCAGAAAGTCTGGAGTTGAATGGGATTTCTCTTCCAGAAGGTGCATCCTTGAATGCGTTGAATTATGGTTCCGGTTGGTATTGGAGAGAGGATACAGCAGTTATTGTCAGTGTTCCGAAATTGGAAAAAACAGAAATTCATGTAATTCACAAAGAACAATAGTATCAAAATGACGAAGTGATCCCCGCGAAGATTCTTGAGAAAAAGTCCCGTCTTCGGTTTAATTTCGAAGATGGGGCTTTCTCAAAAACAAACGAAACATTTCATGGAAAGAGAGGGTGGAAGATGGAAAATACAGGGTTTTATGTAATACCTAATAAAACGCAGTATGAAATTGGGGAAAGAGTCTGGCTGGAAATAAAAAAAACAGGGCCGACGAAAGCAAATCACGTGATAGTTTCGTTGTTTACGTATCAGGGAGAAAATCTGAAAATGGAATGTACCCTGGAACAAGGAGTGTATATTCCACTTGCGGAAAGCATTTCAGAAAAAACGGGTGGATATCTGGTAAAAATAGAATTCTTTCAAAAGACTGAAAAACTAGGGAGCTGTTACACGGCATTTGATGTTGTGAATTGCTGGACAGAAGCTCCAAGATATGGATTTCTTAGCAGTTTTTCTGAGGAAGATAAACAAAAAGAAGAGTATCAGGAATTTTTCAGGGAAATGCACTTAAATGTGATTCAGTTTTATGACTGGATGTACCACCATGATGAGTTTTATCCGGAGAGTGATATTTACACAGATATCATGGGAAGAAAAGGTTCGATGACTGCTGTTGCGAAAAAAATCGAAGGAGTGCACGCTTGCGGTGCCAAGGCAATAGCATATGGCGCTGTTTACGGTGCAGAATCATTTCAGAAAGAACATCCGGAATGCAGCTATCGGTACGATAATGGAGAACCAATGATTTTCATTGACAAAATATGGTTGATGGATATTCACAGGGGAACGGCGTGGAGAAAACGGATTTTACAGGAATATGGAAAAGCGCTGTAAAAAGGATTTGATGGCGTACATATGGATCAATACGGAGATCCGAAAGAGGCATTAATTCTGGAAAATGGAAAATATGTCATTCGAGATCTGGCAGATGATTTTGGTGATTTGATCAATGAAACAAAAGAAAAATACCCGGAAAAACAACTCATTTTTAATGCAGTAAATAACTGGCCGGTAGATTCGGTAAAAAAGAGTCGCGAAGATTGTATTTATATAGAGGTCTGGTCGCCGAATGATACTTATAGAGATCTATATCGTTTGATTGCGCATGCTCGGGAAACAAAAGATGAGAAGAGGGTGATTCTGGCAGCGTATTTGAATCCGTTTAAAACAGAACCAGAAAGAAATCTGAAGGGATCTACAGCGCAGCTTGCAATGGCAACAATTTTCGCTTCTGGCGGATACCATCTTCTATTGGGCGAGGAAGGAAGTGTTCTGACAGAGGCATATTATCCGGACAACTGCAGAATTGGGGAACATTCGTTCCGAAAAACATTGAAAAAATATTATGATTTTATTACCGCGTACGGCGGACTTTTATTTCCGGAAAATTGGACGGATCTGACGATGCAGTATGCAGGAGGAATCAACTCAGAATTTATATTCGAAAATGTTGATTGGTCACCGTATCCGGAAGCAGGAAAGGTATGGATTCAAATTTATAAGAGAGGACGAGAATTTTCAATACGATGTGTGAATTTTACGGGAATTTCGGACATGAACTGGAATAGAACACATGAGGAATTCCCACAGCGTGTAGAAAAGATAAAAGTGAAGGCAAAACTTCCGGGAGAAAAGAAACAAATATACGTTGTGACACCGGACGGTGAAATTCAGGAGCCAGAAGAAGTGTATTATAAAGTAAAACTAGGGGATGATCAAAGACAGGAAATTACATTTGAATTGGACAAATTATTGGTGTTTTCTGTTATATATCTGCGTTTGGAATAGGATTCTGAGCGTAGGTAAAAAAATAGGAGGGTTTTTACATGAGATTGAAATTAGATAAAAGAACAGGACCCCTTTACTGGTGTACCTATGAGAAACAGTTTACTGAAAATACTTTTATGCCAGAAGAACGGTTCAAAGAAAATATTGATTGGGTAGCAAAGGAATTTGTTCCATATGGATACGAGATGGTATGCACAGATGGATGGATCGAGGATTCTTTCTGCATCAATGAAAATGGATATCTAACTCGTCATCATGATTCATGGAAACATGATTGGAAATATTGGGCAGACTATCTGAATGAGAGAGGAATGGCTCTCGGCGTTTACTACAATCCGACCTGGATCAGCCCGGCAGCGGTAAAGAACAAAGAAATTTTGGTCAAAGGAACAAATATTCCGGTGCGGGAAATTACAGATTTGTCGTATGTTTATAATGGAGAAAATGAGAAAAAAATAACGGGGGATCGTTTTTCTTATCCAAATGGAGAAGATCGAGCATTGTATTGGGTGGATGTAGATCGTTCTGGAGCAAAAGAGTATGTGCAAGGATATGTAAAGTATTTTATTGACTGCCATGTAGCTTTTTTACGAATTGATTTTCTTTCCTGGTACGAAGATGGAATGGATAAAGGAAAGCAGATTGGCAGAAATCATGGATCAGCAAATTACCGAAAAGTTCTCGAATGGATCAAGGAAGCAGCAGGGGATCAGATAATGATCAGTCTTGTTATGCCGCATTTGAAAAACAATGGTGAGAATGAGTTTGGCATGGGACAGATGGCGCGTATTAACGAAGACTCCGGTACGGGAGGCTGGGATACTTTTAGTGATCGAAACAGAGGACTGCATTTTGATTATTGGTCTCAGTGCACGACAGCATTTGAAGGCCTGATTTACTGGTCAAAAATTTTTGCTGACCACAACATGATCATGGATGCGGATATGCTTCGCCTGAATACCTTTGCAAATGATGAGGAGTGCAAATCGGCTGTATCGCTGGAACTGATTGCGGGAGCGCCGCTGGATATCGCAGATCAGTATGATACGATCAAAGATCGGGCATGGATTTATCAGAATGAGGAACTTCTTGCGTTGAATAAAAAAGAAATTTTATCCTTCCCATTATCAACGGATACCAAAAATCCGGACAGTACCATCTGGATTGGAAAAGAAGCAACAGGAGAGATTATTCTTTCCGTATTTAATAGAGATGCAGAAGAAAAAGAAGTAGAGATTGATTTTAAACAAGTGTTGTTGTGCAGAGCTGCCAGTGTCAGGGATCTTTGGATGCATGAAGATCTCGGAGAAATGAAGAGCTTTCATACCATGCTTCCGCCACATGGATGCCGGGTACTGAAACTTTCGGAAAGGAGTTAGTATGAATCTGGCTGCTTTTTATCACAGCGGGATGTACCCGGAAATTTATGCACCGGATCGGTTTCATCTGAGATTTTCTTTCCGGGCCGCAAGTGGGGACATAGAAACGTGTACCTTGGTTTATTTTCATAAAAATCACAGAGACGAAACAACGAAAGAAGAAAGGATGTCAGAGCAGTACCACTTAGGAACATCGGTTGTCTATGTGGCAGTGGTTTCTTTTCAAAAGCCGGCGAGATATCTTCAGTATTATTTTCGAGTGACGGGAAAAGACGGGGATACGCGCTGGTATAATGCGTGGGGCACAGTCGAAAAATGTCCGGATTCCGGTTTTTTCGAATATGCATATGCCAATAAGTGTTTTGTGGAGTATATGCCACCCAAATGGAGTCAGGGAACGATTTACTATCAGATATTTCCAGAGCGTTTCCGCAAAGAAAATCCGTTTTATGCGCCGGAGAACTGTGTGGCGTGGGGAAGTAAACCGACAGCTTCCAACTTTATGGGTGGAAATTTGAATGGAATCCGAAAATCGCTTGGCTATCTGGCAGAACTTGGAGTGGAATGCATTTATTTGAACCCAGTGTTTGCGTCTCCCTCAAACCATAAATATGACACGACGGACTATTATAAAGTAGATCCTCATTTTGGAAGCAATGAGGATTTGCGAATTTTGGTCAAAGAAGCACATGAAAAACATATAAGGGTTATTTTAGACGCTGTGTTTAACCATACTGGAACAGATTTTTTTGCATTTGCTGATCTTTTAAAAAAGCAAGAAAAATCAGAGTATCAGAGCTGGTATCATATTACTCGTTTTCCGGTAAGGGAAGAGGCAGACTGTTATGAATGTTTTTTTGGATTTGCTGGCATGCCAAAACTGAATACAGGAAACGAGAAGGTACAGGAGTATCTTTTGAATGTACTGGAATACTGGGTACGGGAAGTACAAGTGGATGGATATCGCTTTGATGTGATTGATGAAATTGATGAGAATTTTGTTCTCAAAATCAGAGATCGACTCAAACGCTTGAACCCGGAACTTGTTCTGATTGGTGAAACATGGGCAGAGGGAAAACGACTGCTGAACGGATGTGAAATGGACAGTATTATGAATTATTCTTTCCGCCAGGCAATGCTGGACTTTTTTGCAGAACGGAGTATTAACGCCGAAACATTTGGCCATCGGTTGGAAACTGCATTGTCGCGACATCCTGATGAAACTAATATGGCTATGTTTAATGCATTGGGCACACATGATACCAAGCGTTTTATCAACAGTTGTAGTCATCGGTTAGATTCCTTTAAACTTGGTGTTGTTGTGCAGATGATGTTTCCGGGTTCGCCGTCCATTTATTATGGGGACGAAGTAGAAATCGACGGAGAAAATGATCCGGACTGTCGAAAGTGTATGACGTGGCAAGAAAATCCGGAAGAAAAAGAGAGTTTTCGTTTTTATCAGAAACTGATTCAGTTTCGAAAAAAACATTCTGCCATACGAAACGGTTCGTTCACAACGGTTTTGGCGGATGAACGTGTATATGGTTTTGCGCGTGAAAATGAAAAGGAGATAATAGAAATTTTTGTAAATGACGGTGATAGCGCAGCAGAGATTACAGTCGAAAACGCTAGATCAATTTTGATTCCAAAGGGAAATTTTTACATTGTGTGCAGAAAAAATGGAGAAATAATAGAAGAAATCTGCAGTTGAAAAAACTGCGGGAAAGGAGTTCTTTATGGGGAAACTGAAATTTGGGGTTTCATCAATTGTTCTGGGAAAAGAACAGAAAACAGAGAATCTGAGATATGATTCTGTGGAGTGGGGAGAAGCGACTACGATACAGGATTTTTTCCGCGCGGGGGGAAATCCGTCCTCTGTTACACCAACAAGATGTAAGTTTCTGTATACAGCAGAAAAACTGTTTGTTTTGTTTGAAAACATGGAAGAAAAAGCTCATCATATCTTGAAAGAGGAAAATACCGTTACAGAGTTAACAGTAAAACGAAAAGATCAAGTAGAAGTTGCACTTTCAGGAAAAGAGTTTTCAAGAAGAGATTTTGCGGTTTTCACAGCAAAACGGGATGGCAGCAACAGTGCTTTTGTAGAAAAAGGAATGACATATCTTAGCGGAGATCAGGCATATCTGGGAGAGGGAAAAGACCAGGGAGAAAAAACGGCGATTTCGAAAGAGCAGTATTCTGTAACAGTAGACATTCTGCAGGACAGATGGTACGCTTTATTTGCAATACCGTGGATGCTTTTTGGCGGAAAGCCGGAGAAAGAGAAGTCTTTTGATCTTCAAGTCTATCGAAAAAAACATCAGTCAAGTGAAGTTCTCTGCCCAACACCATTAGATCTGAATGTGAATTATTCGGATCGATTTGAATATGATCCAGAGACTTTTCTTGAGGTATCTTTTGGAGAAAAGGGGGAAACGAAAACGGAGAACGGCATTGTATTTGTCATGCCGTCCGGAATTTGCCACTGGCAGAGACCAGGAGTGTTGGAAAAAACTAGTACGGAAGAACGGAAGGAAATTTATCAGCTACAAAAGAGTGTAGAACCAACAACGAGAGAAAATCTGACAGATAGAATCCGAATTGCACAGCGCTGGCAGGACAGTCTGACATTGGAGGGTTTTGACTTTTTCTTTAACCAGGAAGTTGCAAATCCATGGAAGCCTATGGACCCATGGGTAGAAAAGCGTTTAGTGAATGAGCGGTTAAGAGAAAACCGATGGGAGGAAGCAGCTGCTGAGCTGGATCGTTATCTTACGTTTTTAAGAACTTGCAGTGCATGGTGGTATGCGGATCACAGCTTTGGAAACCAGGATCTGGAAAAATGGACATCATGTAGTGAAATTGGACATGTTCTGGAAACAAAAGATCATGTAACGATTTGTGTTGAATCAAAAGAGAGAACATGGGAGCTCATGATTTATCCTGTGGTCGGTGGTTTCCGAATGATCTCTGGAAAGAAAGGCTTCTTTGATGGACAGCCGGAAGCATTTTCTGTGGAAGAATCCGAGCATGCATATATAATCAGAAGCAAAGAGCATGAGATGATACTCCAGAAAGAAACACTGGAAATTTCTATTGATAGAAAAGCAATTACAAATCTGAAAAATATTTCGTTTATATTTGAAAAGGAAAGTGTTTCGGCTTCGCGAATTCAATTTTCAATTCATGAAAACAGCGCCATTTATGGATTTGGAGAGCGTTTTGACAGCGTGAATCAGTATGGAAAAACCGTTGCGCTGTGGCAGAGAGATGCTTGTGAGGGATGTCTTGCATCCATTGGAAATCAGGCGTATAAAAATATTCCGTTGGTACATACAAGTGACGGTTTCAGCTTTTTTGCAAATACTTCGTATCGGATGCGGATGGATGTGGGAGATGCTGTGCAAGACTATCTTTCGGTGGAAGCACTTGGAGATGTTTTTGATTTTTATATTTGGAGCGGAACACCACGTGAGGCGATGACTGCTTACGGAACGCTCACAGGGCTTCCGATTTTCCCACCGGAATGGGTATTTGAACCATGGGCTGGCGGTGGCGGCGGAAGATGGAGAAACGGTCCGTTACAGGATATTGCGCTGGAGCAGATGGCGGCAATGAAAAAATTCCATGAACTCGATATTCCGCATTCCGGCTTTTATGCAGAAGGAGCAGGAGCTACCTTTTATGGAGAATATAAAAAAGAGGAATTATACAAAGTTGTATCGTTTGGAGAACGTCATGGATTCAAGGTGTTTTCCTGGCAGTTCCCTAATATGACGCAGGAATTGGCGCAGGAATTGTTGCCGGAATGCCCGAAGGAGGAGCTTCCGATTACGAGAAATAAAAATGATGAGGAAGAAAAACTTCCGGTGTATATCGATTTCTCTCATCCGCGTGCGAAAGAGCTTCTGGCAGCACAGTGGAAGGATCGTCTGGATGCAGGTATTCGTGGAAGTATGGTTGACTTTGGAGATGTTGTACCGGACGAGGCAGTTTTTTATGATGGAAGACGCGGCGATGAGATGCATAACGCGTATGCCTATCAGTATGCGAAAAATTATAGAGAGTTATTTGAACAAAAATATGGAGATGACCATGTTCTTTATACAAGAGGCGCTGCACCCGGATCTCAACACTTTGCGTGTCAGTTCGGCGGGGATCAGCTGACCAGTTTCCAGGGACTGAAATATGCGATTGCAGGAGGCCTTTCTGCAGCTGCTTCTGGACTTCCATTCTGGGGTGTTGATGCGGGAGGTTATGATGGATTCCCAGATCAGGAAACATATCTCCGGTGGACAGAGTATGCTGCATTTTGTCCATTGATGCGTTTCCATGGAACGGAGCCGAGAGAGCCGTGGGAATACGATGCTTTTACAGTGAAAGTTTATCGTTATTATACGTGGCTGCGGGAAAATCTTCGTCCATATATTGTAAGTGTAGCAGCAGAAGCTCACAAACTGGGAATACCGATGATGCGTCCGCTTGCGATGATGTATCCAGAAGATCAGGAAGCAACAAAGGTGTGGGACGAATATCTTTTCGGAGAAGATCTTCTGGTTGCGCCGGTTTCTGATGAAACAGAAGAGCGGGAAATCTATTTTCCTGAGGGACGGTGGATTAGTCTGTGGAATTTAAATGATGAAATTTCCGGTCCGGTGCAGAGGAGCGTTGAGGTGCCAATTGATAAAATACCGGTGTACGTTCGAGAAGGAAGTTTTCTTCCACTTCGACTGAATGAGAATCTGAAACTTGGAGAAAGCATGAGCGAATCGGAAACAGAAATGATTTTGGCTGTGGTGCCGCAGAATGACAGCATCGTAAAAGAAACACTGTATGAGAGATCCGGTGCCAAAACATGTTGTGACATGAAAAAAAATGGCGAAACTATACAGCTCCAAATTTCAGGAAAAACAGTAGAGCTTTATGTAATGCTGGCGGGAATTCATTGGAAAAATACAGAAGCTATCGTAAACGGAAGAACATTAACAAAAGTGACTGCGAGAGAAGGTCTGTATTTCACGGAAGGTTATCTGGAGTTGGAAGAGGGTATCTTGGTGAAGATTAATCCATCTGCCGAATCTGTGATAAAAATACAAAAAAAATAAGATAAACATTAAGGAAAATCTGATAAACAGTAGAATGAGAACAGAACATATAAGTTGCGATTTGAAATCGCCCCCCTTTTGTTTGGGATACATCGATCTTGGCGTAAAAAATGTGCGTTGTCATCGTTTGACTGTAAAAGGTGGAGCTCTTCCATATAGCTACCAGAGCTCACGAAAAGCTTTTTTCAGACACGCTCTAATGAAAAGCAAATTTTAAATTGTAAAAAGTAACAGGTTTTTCCAAGGTATCTTAATAATTATGAAAAGGGCTGAACAGTCACACTGTACAGCCCTTTTCGATTATTAAAAATTTACCGCTCTTTCTTCATCTCAAACACCAGCGCAATCGGTGCGGAGCCTCGTCTGTATCCTGCCGGGACGGTCATACAAAGGCCGCCTTCGACTTCTTTGAATGCAACATTTTCTCCGTTTTCCACCATACAGATCTCCGAAATCTTCGTCTCGGTATACGGTACGAAAATTTCTGCCTCTACCGATTCCTGTACCGTCGGATATAACCGGAATACATAGACTGAATCACCTTTCTGTGTGAACGAAAGGGTTCCGCTCTGGTACGGCGCGCAGACGCGGGTTCCGTAGATAGCATCGCCGAAGGTTTTCATCCACTGGCCAAAACCGTTCAGGCTGTCCCAGGCATCGACCGGGATGCGGCCGTCTGGCTGTGGGCTGACGTTCAGTGCCATGTTGCCGCCTTTGGCAACGATGTTGACAAGCATGCCGACAAGCTCACGCGGAGATTTATAATGATCGCCGTATTCGTACGTAAAGTCAACGCCGAGGGTAAGGCAGCTTTCCCACGGAACGTTCAGCGGTTCTTCCGGAATGCAGAGCTCCGGTGTCACGTAGTTTTCGTAAGCGCCGCCGATTGTACGGTCAACGGAGAGAATCCACGGCTGAATCTTACGTGCTTCCTCAACGATCTCTCCAAGCTCAATATCCTGGCCGTTGCTCTCAGAGACCCAGCCCGCGTCGAACCAGAGAATATCCAGCTTACCGTAATTCTCACAGAGCTCCAGAACCTGATTTTTTGTATATTCTTTAAAACGGTTCCACACGTTGGGATATTCCTTCGGATCGTAGGAAGGTCCGCGGGATGTCAGACCATCTTTTCTCAGATCTTCATTCCAGTAGTCCGGGCAGTGCCAGTCGGCTTTGGAAAAATAAGCACCGATGCCGATGCCTTTTGCACGGAATGCATCAAACATGGATTTTACGATATCCGCATTTTTATGTTCATGGAACGGGCAGTCCTCTGCAGTTGTTTTATAATCTGTATATTTGGTGTCCCAGAGGCAGAATCCGTCGTGATGCTTTGTGGTCAGAAGAAGATAACGGAATCCGCAGTCCTCTGCCATCTGCGCCCATTCCTCCGGCTGAAAGCGGACCGGATAAAACGAACGATTCAGGCCGAAATACTGTTTTTTAAAGGTTTCGCCGTCTGTCCAGTTTACCTGGTGGCGGGACCAGTCTGAATCCTTGTCGCTTAATGCCCAGGAGGCAACCATGCCGGGCTGGCAGTACAATCCAAAATGCATCATCAGCGCAAGCTTCTGATCCCGGAACCATTCGAGCTGCTGCAGAACAGCCGGATCGGTCGGACACACATACGTTTCAGCGGCGCTATAGTTGTGGACACCCTGGGAAACAATTTCCTGTTCCGGATCAGCGGGCGCTTCATTGCCCCGGATATCGATGATCGGTTCCGTTGTTCTGTTTTGTTCTTCGTGTTCTAAGTTCTCTGTGCTCATAAGAGAGTCTCCTTCTCATCAAGATAAAATTCACACCAATACTCGAAAATACAGCCAGAACCCGTAAAGAGCCGGTTTTGGCACTAAAATAAGAAAGAATCCTGCCCGGAGGGCTTTTTTTTTGTAGAAAAAACCGCGGCGACCCGATGACGTGCAGGCGGCCGCGGATCGGACAGGAATCCTGTCCTCGAGATAGTGTGTGTACGGACTCCCGACACCGGGATATCCGTCTGTGTTGTCTATAGAATACCATATAAATGTTAAAAAGTCACCCTTTAAATTTAAACAAAATGTTCATAAAAAATCGGTAAAAGTGAACAAAAAGGATCGCGGAAAAATCTGAAAAAATAACCCCCACGGGGGCTTGCAGGACGAATTTTAGCGTAGTAAAGTAAAAAAAGAAAAAAACAGAAAACGAAAAGGAGGAGAACATTATGCATATGGCTGATGCGCTGGTTGCGCCTGCAGTGGCTGCAACAATGTATGTCTGTTCCGGCGGAGCAGCTGGTTTTTCTGTAAAAAAAGTACGCCTGGAGAGCGACCCGAAAAAGATCCCAGTGATGGGAGTGATGGGTGCGTTTGTCTTTGCGGCGCAGATGATTAACTTTACAATTCCAGGCACAGGCTCGAGTGGTCATCTCTGCGGCGGTATGATGCTGACTGCGTTGCTCGGACCGTATGCCGCGTTTTTAACAATGATCGGTGTGCTGCTGATCCAGTGTCTGCTGTTTGCGGACGGCGGTCTTCTGGCGCTCGGGTGCAATATCTGGAATATGGCGTTTTATGGGTGCTTTCTCGGCTATTTCCTGTTCTGGCGTCCGATGATGAAAAAGGGAATGTCGCGCGGAAAGATTGTAGGTGCTTCCATCCTTGGGTGCGTGGTGACGCTGCAGCTTGGCGCTTTTAGTGTGGCACTGGAAACACTTGCATCCGGCATAACGGATCTGCCGTTTTCGGTATTTGTGGCAACAATGCAGCCGATTCATCTCGCGATTGGTCTTGTAGAAGGCCTGATTACAGCGGCCGTTCTGCTGTTCGTTTATGAAGCGCGCCCGGAGATGCTTTCCTGCAGCGAAGAAAGAACAAAGAGCCGCTTTTCTTTCAAGAAGACAATTGCGATCTTAGGCATCGCAGCACTGGTGATCGGCGGAGCCGTTTCTCTTGCGGCATCCTCCAATCCGGATGGGCTTGAGTGGTCCATGGAGCGCCTGACCGGTTCGACGGAACTGGAAAATGACGGAACCGGCGCACATGCAGCGGCGGAAGAGATTCAGGAAAAAACGGCACTTCTGCCGGAC
Source organism: uncultured bacterium (assembly GCA_905216215.1). Lineage (GTDB taxonomy): Bacteria > Bacillota > Clostridia > Lachnospirales > Lachnospiraceae > Allocoprococcus. The sequence continues at coordinate 19,674 of CAJMSZ010000036.1, forward strand.
TATGGATTTAAAAATTCCGATTCCACGTTTGGAACCAGCTTTTCCGGAATTGCGGGATCCGCAGTCGTTCTTATTGTCTGTGTCGGTGCATGCTATGCATTCCGTTTCTTTAAAAAGAAAAAGTCATAAGCTGCACGGAACAGGAGAAAGAAATGAATAAACTTGGCAATGCACTATATGAAATCCATCATATGGATATGCTTGCGGCGAAGGACCAGTGGGTGAACAGGCTTCATCCACTGGTTAAACTTGTTTTAACGATTGTTTTTCTGACCGTAACCATGTCCTTTCCAAAATACGATCTGACCGGCCTGCTGCGCATGGGAATTTATCCGATTGTACTCTTTATCGTCGGCGAAATTTCATTCTGCGACAGTATCCGGCGGCTTCGGATTGTCCTGCCGCTCGTCTGCTTTGTGGGGCTGTTCAATCCGATCTTTGACCGTCAGGTAATCGGGCATATTGGTACCGTTCCGCTGACAGCAGGGATGCTTTCCATGGTGACGCTGATGATCAAAGGCATTTACAGCGTACTGGCGGCATATCTTCTGATTGCGACAACATCCATCGAAAAAATCTGTTATGCACTGCGTCTGCTTCACATCCCTGCCATTCTGGTGACACAGGTGCTGCTGACGTACCGCTATGTTACAGTGCTTCTCGAGGAGGCAAACCGCATGACCCAGGCGTACAGTCTGCGCGCGCCGAATCAGAAGGGTGTTCATTTCAAGGTATGGGGAACACTGGCCGGCCAGCTGCTTCTGCGCAGCATGGACCGCGCAAATGAGGTGTATGAAAGCATGACTTTGCGCGGCTATCGGGGAGAATTTTACTATATAGCGAAGGAGCCGTGCAAAGCGAAGGACTGGCTGTATCTGGGTGTGTGGCTTGCACTTTTTGCCGTGCTGAAAATAACGGGATGAAGCGCTGCGTGGGAAGACATCTATTTGCAACAAGTCGGAAGAAGTAGAAAGAAGTAGAAAAGCAACCTGGTGCAGCTGCCTGCACGCGGGAAGAGGAAAGAATTATCGGGAGATATCAAAAATGAGCCATATTCACATCAATTTTGAACATGTTAATTATTCTTACGAGAAAACAGTCCCGATTCTGCAGGACATCACATTTACTGCACACGAAAATGACAGCATCGGGCTGATTGGAGCGAACGGTGTCGGGAAATCCACGCTGCTGAAATTGCTGGTCGGGCTAAATCCGGACTATGAGGGCAGCATTCGTGTGGAGGAGATGCCGGTTGTGAAGGAGATGCTTCCGAAAGTGCGCGAGAAAATCGGATATGTCTTTCAGGATTCGGACAGTCAGCTGTTCATGTCGACGGTATTCGAGGACGTGGCATTTGCACCACGCAATTACGGACTGCCGGAAACAGAAGTGGAACAGCGTGTCAGCCATGCACTGGAACAGATTCATATCGGGCATTTACGGGACAAGCAGATTTATAAGCTGTCGGGCGGTGAGAAAAAGATGGCATCGATCGCCACGATCCTCGCAATGACACCGGATATCATTCTGATGGATGAACCATCGATTGCACTCGATCCAAAAAACCGTAGAACGTTGATTCATATACTGAACGATTTTGAACATCTGAAAATCATCGCATCGCATGATCTCGATATGATTCTGGAAACCTGCAATCGCGTGATTCTGATGGCCGGCGGACGGATTGTCTGCGACGGGGATACGAAAGAAATATTGACCAACAAAGAGCTTCTTGAGGCAAACGGACTGGAGCTGCCGTTTTGCCTGCAGAAGCCGATGTGGTAGAAGGTTTTGCGGAAGAAAGTGATGAAACACATACGTTGTGGATTTCTCGCGGTGATGGTAGTAATGGCGGGAATCGGAAAAAGTTCGCGTGGACATGGACGTTGGTTCGCTGTCCGCGAGGGTGGACGTACTGTAGGATCAGGACGTGTTGCTACAATCATCGAGTAATACAATCTGAATATAGATTTGTTATCGCAAGATAACGTTGTGTCCAAACGTAAGATACCCGTAGAACTTCGGTTCTACGGGTTTTTCTGTTGCCTGGAAATGTACAAAAGAGTGGAAAAGAATAACGAACAGTATAGAAAAACGGTTGCCGGGAGAGTGTCCTGACAACCGTTTGTGATAACAGAATGATAACAAAATATATAATTTTCGCAAATATGATAACAGATAAAGTGGATTAATCCACAAATCAGAGATGTGATTGTGGATTAAGTCAGATCATACGTCTTAATGTCATTACCTTCAGTGCCCTTCTTAACGATGGTATGACAACCTATCGTAGTTCCCATGGCACGTAGTTTCCATTCTTCCTGGGTAGCGTTGAGCTTATCCAGTTCTTCTTGTCTTTTAT
>CAJMSZ010000037.1 GCA_905216215.1 uncultured bacterium
ATAAATAAGACTTTAGAAATGTCGTCCGAATGCGTTTCCGCCAGAATTTTAGAAATATAATGCTTTTTATCATAATAACATATGCCCAAAAAAAAGCAACAAGATTTTGGAATATGTAATTTTTCATAGCGCGTTCAATCTTCATATTGTGTCATTTTCGGGAACAACATGCCTTCTTAACCATGTGTTCTTGACAATCTGCTTATTTTCCTCTCGTCAAGCACCAGATGCACATCTGCTTCTTTAATAACATTCTCGTCATTCGACACAACAATTGTCGTCTTCTTTAATCTTTTTATATTTCGCAGAATCGTTTTTCTGTTCTTTTTATCCAGAAACAGAAATGGTTCATCCATGAGCAATATATTCTTTCCATTCAGAACCGCTCTTGCAATCGCCACTCTCTGCCGTTGTCCTTCGGACAGACTTTTTCCATTCACCCCAATAACATCCTCAGAAAAAATATCCCAGTTCCCCATATTTTCTTTCAGATTGCTTACTTCAAATGCCTGTTCCGGGTTCTCAGGAAGCTTAAACAAGGTTACATTTTCCCTTAAACTCGCATTAAAAAGTGTTACATTCTGTGGTAAATATCCCAATTGGACATTTGAAGAATCGCCAACTGTAATTTTTCCATCACAGGATTGATATCCGGCAATACAATTGAGCAGATAACTTTTTCCAGAAGCATTCCCACCCGAAATCACCATGAATTCTCCCTGCTTCAATGTAAAATTGTGTGTTTCATCTTCCTTACACATTCGGAATCCTTCAAAAACTACTTCTGAGTTTTTCTCCGCTATCTCATGCTTCTCTTCTTTCAGGTCTGTCTTTTTCCCCAGATATTCCGACATTTCCTTCCATTCAAAATGCAACAGTCTACAAACTCTATCCATAGAGGACTCAGACATCTTGAGTGACATTATGATTTGATTATATAACTGAAGAAAAGAGAATCCATTATTGATTGAATTTACAAACAACGTCAGTGCGCCAACTGACAGAGCAGCCTTTTGAGGTATAAACACAACGGTAATCATGATCAACAGGGCAGAAAAATGATTGGATAGTGTAATAAACTGATTCACCGCAGCAATATAAATACTGTTTTTTACTTTCGTTTTTCCTCTGTCTAAACACTTTTCTGAAAACACTTTTCTGACGCTTTCCATATCTGCAATAAACTGAAAAATCTCGTGATTCCCTATGATATCAGATATCATTTCAGAAAATCCGATGTTGGATTCACGCGCATTCAGAAAACGTTCTTTTACCCCTTCACTAAAATATCCGATTAAATTGCTAACAATAACAATCGGCAAAAACACAAATAACGTCAGATATAAATTTATTCTTAAGACTATCACGAATGTACCCAGAAAAGAAATCAGATTGCACAGAAATTCCAGCCAGACAAGCAACATAGTCTCCAACGCTTCGAAATCATTTTCCAGAACATCGACCATCTTTCCCACGTCTTCTGCTTCACATTCTTTTTCCATCAGCACACGTTTCAAAGTACCCAGTTGCAATGTTTTCTCTACATAAGATGTAATTTTAGCCTCAATAATTCCACTTTTCCTTGCATAATATATATTGAGATAAGTTACTAACGTATAAAGAGCTAATATTACAAAATATCGTTGTGTCTGTCCTGCATTCAAATCTTCCAAAAGCAAATTGACAAAATAAGCTAAAATGACCGGAGTAAAACACCATATCAAACTCATGAATCCGTAACTGATGTAGTACATTTTATTTTCCAGAAAAAGATACCTGTTTAATTTGAATACACTCCTGATTCCATCTCTCATGACTCCCAGATCCTTTCTGCATACTTGTTAAACAGGGAATACTCCTGCAATTTCAGCTCACCCGGCTTTCCTTCTTCTATCACATTTCCCATATGAATGGTGTAAACATAATCACAATCGCTAAGACGTTCAACATGGTGTGTAATCATAATCGTAGTCACATTCTTCGTCAATTTTCTAAATATCTGGTGAAACGATTCCTCAACCGTCTCATCAATCACGGATGATGCCTCGTCAAAAATAATCACTTGTTTGTCTACAAAGAACAGCCTGCACAAATTCAAAAGCTGTGCTTCCCCGTTGGACACCATTTGTCTGCCTATAGGCATATCAAGCAACTTCTTTCCCGCTTTTCCCTTCATGAACGAAAAATACTTTGCAATCCCTAATCCTTCCAGCACAGTCAGAATAGCTTCGTCATTAATTTTTTCATTATAAATCGTAAGATTGTCTCTAAGACTAGATTCAAAAATAAGATTTCCAGCAGACACATATGCAAAAGCATTCCTTACAGTCTCACTGCTATACAGCCTTATATCTTTTCCATTAATCAGAATTTTCCCTTCTTGCGGTTCCAGTATTTTACACAGCAATTTACTAATCGTTGATTTTCCGGCTCCCGACTGCCCAAAAATTCCAATTTTCATTCCCCTTGAAATCTTCATACATACATGATTTAACACTGCTTTATTCCCATATGCAAAGCACACATCTTCCAGAATCAGCTCAGAAAAGGGATCCATTTCTTTCACTGGTCCATCTGTGACACCGCTTTTGTAAAGCAACAAATCTGCCAGCTTTTCAGAACTCCCTTTTGCTGCAAGAAAATTTTGAATGTGCATTTGCAATTCTTCAAATGGTTGTTTCAGCATATTCCCATAAGAATACATCAAATATACCATTCCCAAAGAAATCATATGACGAAAATACAGCGCACCTCCCAGAAAAAGCGATAAAATGTTTACCCCTGCCAAAAGTGACAGTGTAATAATCCAGACTCTGTAGTAGTACTTCTGAAGATCCACTTTTAGCGGGATTCTTTGCTGGATTATCTTCTCCAGCCTACTTAAAACATTTGCCTGCTTTCCTGCAAGTGTAATCACCTTTCGATTCTCTATTATCTCACTTTCAAAGGCAATCACCTCCGCATGAGATTTTCGCTCTCTCAAAATGATATCAGAATCTTGCTTCTGTTGAAGATAAATGATATATAAGGAAGCCATAATAAACAGAGCAAACATCATCGCTATCCATTTATTCTCTTTCCAGAAGACAAAGATGATTCCTATCATAGAAAGAACATTCATAAATATTGGAATCAGTGTGCATTGTATAAAATTCTCCATTTCATTCAAATCATTTTCCAGTGATTCAATCACCTGACCTGCATTTCTCTCCTGAAAAAATCTCTGATCATAGGAAAGTATCTTTTCCACAATTTCTTTTCGCAGACTATCTGTACCTTTCCATGCAGCTCTGGTTGCTTCCCAGTCCTTCCACAAACCAACACCATAAATTGCAACAGACACTACAAAATACATTGCCAATATACACATCATTTGAGATACTGCAAACCGTTCTGCAATACCATCAATAAACTGTTGAAACAAAATTGGCAGATATAACTGTAACCCGGACAACAAAATCACCAGAAAAGTGGTCTCAGCACAAAGCACTCTGTTCTGCACCATTAATTTTTTTAATATATACTTAAAGTTCCTCATTTTACCCTCATTTGTCTAATATCCTGCCCTGCAATAAATTAAAAAGGCACGTATCAATGCAATGTCATTTAATAAAAACATCGCATTTATGTGCCCCACTTCTCTTATTCAATCAAATTCACTCTCCAGATTCGGCCATCAGGATTATACTTAAATTCTATGGTAATCTCCTGCTCTTTATCTTCTACCAGTGCAGTCACTTTTACCATTTCCGTGGAATCATCTTTCGTAAGCAGTTCCATGGACTCAACCTTCATTTTCTTACCTGCACTTAAATACCGATTGACATATCCGTCATTGACAAACTTCTCCAGGCTGTTATCTGCAAAATATTTGCCAATTGCCTTTTCCCAGTTTTCTTCTACTCTTTCATATTCTGCATTGATTTTTTCCCTTTCATCATCTGAAATTGCTTCTGTGCCAGCACCGATTGCCCCTTTCATCTTATCATTATAGAGGTCTTCATTTGGACAAGTCATGAATGCTTCAATCACTGCTCTGGCCGCGTCACTCACCCCGTCTGCAGAAGAAGCACCTTTTCCCTTGCACCCCATAAGAATAACTGACACAAAAACCAGCATTACAATCAATACTTTTTTCTTATTCATTTGAAAACCTCCTCTCGACTACAACTACCTTTTTCAATTCCCTACTAAAACCATAACATATTTCACAATAAAAGTTTATGACATTTCATGTAATTTTTCTTTTCACAAAATCTTATCCCATGCAGATTGCTGATCGAGGCGGTGGATCTGGTCGCGGTAACGGCTAAATTGCTCTTTATATAAAAATTCAGAACTATTGATGAACGAGTTTACGACATCATAGGTATAGTTCATTTGATATAACCTGAGCAATTTTAGTCCATTGTAAAAATATGCTGCACATTTTTCACTGTTCTCTTTTTCTAAAGCCGACGCAATCGTAATAAAGGAACGTCCAATCCCATTTCCTTTTCCTGCTTCCAAAGACACTCTTACCTTCTCTTTACTCACTTCTATGGCTTTGGATGTCTTTCCTGTCTCTTCATATACGATTGCCAGATTTCCTTTTGCCAAATCCCACTCCAAGATATGAAATACAGGATGGACAGAAGATTTTTCCATATTTTCTATCTGCATTTCCCATATCTGAATCGCCCTTTCTTTCTCCCCCTTTTCTAAATAATTAGCCGATATTTCATTCAAAATGCAGTGTTCTTCCGTTGTAAAACTAAATTCCTGCATTCTTTCATCTTCAATATCTAACGTCATATTCAGTACCGCCCACAATTGTTCAATACATGTCTGAAAGTCCAATTCCTGATTCATACTTTTCAGTTTTATATTTTCCCCTGACAAAAACTGACGGTTTTCCGGAATGGAGGAATCTAATTTTTCTTCTATCCGTTTCAATAATTTCTTTGCCGCATTGGTTTCAAATCTCATAACTTTCATGAAATACTGTCGTTTCAGCTCCAGGACTTCATAATCGTCTGTTACCACAACCGACTGGGTTCTTCGTCTCCTGCGATTCATCCGCTCCATCATCAGATGCAGCTTTTTATCTCTGGGCTTTCGTTTTCCACCCTCGATTCTTGATAGTTCCTCCTGCGTACAGATATTTTCGCATAACTTTTCCTGCGAAATTTTCCTTGCAATGCGCGTCCTGCGGATTAACTCATAATCCAATTCAAACCTGCGGTTTACATGTCGGAATAAGCGGAATTTTTCGAAATGAATGCCATATTTCTTTTCCGTTGATAGTAAGACAATTCTTTCTGTTCGAAGCTGCTCTGCCTCTTCTTTCTGTCCATGACTGTGTTCTAATAAATTTGCGTACTGTTCCAATATTTCCGGCATATACAGAATTTTTCCCGTGCTTCGCAGGACAGCTAAGGCTTCTTTGGTATGGAATATCAGAATCTCTTTCTGTCTCTCCTGGTTACATGCCTTTCCAAGTAGAAGAGTTGCATATGGATACACTTTTACCAGCTCTACTTCCACCATTTTTTTCGCACCAATATAGTCCAGAAGCGCTGTCAGCTCTTCCAGTGGCCGTTCCCATCTGGTTTCCCTACACACTTCCCATCGAAAAAGAAGTAGTCTGATTTCATCCGCACTAAGTACTGTTTCCCTTAGCGCTGTTTCTTTCATGAATATTTCATCTAATGGCATTGTCTGCCTGATTGCCTGTTCCAAATATGTAAGGATGTTCTCTGTTTCCCATCCTCTTATCCACCCTATCTGTGCATACATCTGCCAAAGATATTGCAAATGCAATGGCTTATTTGCCGCCTTTCTGCTCTGATATCTTTCTAATAACTCCTCTGCCATCTCCAGTTCCCCATAGAGAATATGCTTCTGCACCATATATTGCAGTTCATATAATTCATAATTCTCTGCTGTTAATACATATTCAAGACGTTCTGTTGATTTTCCCAACCGTCCCAGAAAGCGGTCTAACATAAAGCAATCTGTCGGAACTTGATTTCGCTCCATACGTGCCATCTGAGGTACCGAACACAACCCACGGCACAATTGCCCTTGGCTAAATCCGGCTTCTTCACGCAACTGGAATATCATATCACCCACTCCATGATTCATCTTCTTTCCCCCCACAATACCCTGACCATGTTGTCTTCCATACAATTTTGCAACTACAAAAAACACGTTTTTCGAATTTCTCGCATAAATCAGACAAAAAGACCAGACTGAAACTCTCATTCTACACGTACAAAGTCACAAGCCTGGTCTTTCATTTTATTTAATGATGGGGTCAAAAATATATGACTCCATGATACCTACGGATTTCTCCGCGTTTCACGCTCGCGAGATCCTGGTATCTTTATTATTTTGGCAATTTAAATGAGCTCTTTAAGGATACGATCCGGTTGAACACCAGTGCATCCGGTCTGGAATCATGGGAATCAATGTTAAAGAATCCCTGACGCACAAACTGATAGCTGTCGTATGGTTTTGCATCTTCAAAGTTCGGTTCTACATAGATATCCTTTTCTACCAGAGAATTTGGATTCAGATTGAGCGAACCGTCTTCTTTGTTGTAAACACCTTTTTCTTCATCTACCAGATTCTCATACAGACGAGCCTTTGCTTTTACTGCTGTCTGGGCTGCCACCCAGTGGATAGTTCCCTTAACTTTTCTGCCATCCGGGCTGTTGCCTCCACGGGATGCCGGGTCATAGGTACAATGAATGACGGTAACATTGCCATCTGCATCCTTCTCGTAATCCACACACTTCACAAAATATGCATTCATAAGACGCACTTCATTTCCCGGGAACAGGCGGAAATATTTCTTCGGCGGTTCTTCCATGAAGTCTTCTCTTTCAATATACAGCTCCCGTCCAAACGGAACCTTTCTGCTTCCCAGAGATTCATTTTCCAGATTATTCGGTGCATCTAAGTATTCGATTTCTCCTTCCGGGTAATTGTCGATTACCAGCTTCACCGGGTCTAAGACTGCCATCATTCTTGGCTTCTTCAGCTTCAAATCTTCACGAATACAGTATTCCAGCATCGCATAATCTACAGAGCTTTGGCTCTTGGATACTCCGCAAAGGTCTACGAACATCTTAATGGACTCCGGTGTAAATCCGCGACGACGGAGCGCTGCAATGGATACCAGACGTGGATCGTCCCATCCGTCTACAATGCCATCTTCTACCAGCTTCTTAATATAACGCTTTCCGGTTACTACATTGGTTAAATATAATTTTGCAAATTCAATCTGGCGTGGCGGATTCTCAAACTCACATTCTCTTACTACCCAGTCATAAAGCGGTCTGTGGTCTTCGAATTCCAATGTACAGATAGAATGGGTGATTCCTTCTACTGCATCTTCGATTGGATGTGCGAAGTCATACATAGGATAAATGCACCATTTATCTCCCGTATTATGGTGTGTCATACGTGCCACACGATAAATAACCGGGTCACGCATATTGATATTCGGAGATGCCATGTCAATCTTTGCACGGAGTACTTTCTCTCCATCGGCAAACTTGCCGGCACGCATTGCTTCAAACAATTCCAGATTCTCTTCTACGCTTCTGTTTCTATATGGGCTGTCTTTCCCAGGTTCTGTCAGTGTTCCACGATATTCGCGAATCTGCTCTGCTGTCAAGTCGCACACATAAGCCTTGCCTTTCTTAATCAGCTTAACTGCACATTCATACATCTTATCAAAATAATCCGATGCAAAATACAGGTGGTTCTGCCAGTCTGCTCCCAGCCACTTGATGTCTTCCTTGATGGACTCTACAAACTCTGTCTTCTCCTTGGTCGGATTGGTATCATCAAAACGCATATGGAAGGTTCCATGATACTTCTGTGCCAGTCCATAATTTAAAAGAATGGATTTGGCATGTCCAATATGCAGATAGCCGTTCGGTTCCGGTGGAAAACGGGTACATACGTGGTCATATACTCCTTCCGCCAAGTCTTTATCTATTTCCTGTTCAATGAAATTCTTCGATACAGGGGTCATTTCTTCTGCCATACCTTATGTCCTCCTCAAATTTCTCCCAATTATGCTTTTTAGTTTATCACATATCCGCAAAAAAGAACAGTCAAAACTGACCGTTCTTTTCGCATTCTTTCCTTATTTTACTGCAGTTCCACTAGGAACATACTTTTTCCAGTCCATGTACCCAGTCTGACTTTAGGAAAATCAGTAAAAATACAACTGAACTGATAGTCCATGTAATCGGATATGCCCAGAATACCACGTTAATCTTGTGAATAAAGTGGATTGCCGTGGAAATATAGATGATTCGGATTCCACACCATACAATCATCATAACCAGCATAGGCACTACGCTTCGCCCGGCTCCTCTCTGAATGGCCGCCATACAATGTGAAAAAGCAAGCAGACAGTAGAAAATGGAAATCGTATGTGCCTGTGCAACCCCAATTCCGATAGCCGCCTGACTTCCTCCGAAAGCTGCAATCAGTGGTGTTGCAAAGACGAAAATGCATACACCAATCAGTTCTGCCATAAGCATAGAACAGGCCACTCCAAAGGCTGCTCCCTTCTTCGCCCTGTCATATTTCTTCGCTCCAAGGTTCTGGCTGACAAATGTGGTAAGGGTCTGACAGAAGCAAGTAACCGGCATGAAGGCAAAACCCTCGATTTTGAAATAAGACCCGGTTCCCGCCATGGCATCTGCCCCAAAAATATTAATCTGGGACTGTACAAATACATTGGCAAAAGCAATCACAGAATTCTGGATTCCTGCCGGAATACCGTTGATTACAATCTGCCTCAGCATTTCTTTGTCCAGACAGATATCTTTTAATTTAAGCCGGATTTCTTCCGGTTGATGGGTAAGCTGCCACAGACATAAGCAGGCGCTGATGCATTGGGAAACTACCGTTGCGAAAGCCGCTCCGCCTACACCAAAATGAAACACTGCAATCAACACAAGGTCTAACACCACATTAATACCAGATGAAACAATCAGGTAAATCAGTGGATGTTTACTGTCTCCAAGCGCCTGTATAATTCCCATAAGGAAATTATACATAATAAACCCAATTGAGCCGGCAAAGTAAACGCGGAAATAAGACAGGGAATTCGGCATTACTTCTTCCGGAACTCCGATCATCTGTAAAACATGCGGTGCAGTAATCTGAGAAATTATAGTAATCACAACACCACAGATTAGGCCAAATCCCACCGCAGTATGCATGGCTTTCTTCATTTTGCAGTTATCACCGGCGCCAAAGTGCCTTGCAATCACAACACCGGCCCCAAGACCGATTCCGTTAAAGAAGCCGACCATCAGGAAAATAAGCTGGCCGGATGAGCTGACCGCTGCCAGTGCATTATTTCCAAGAAAATTACCTACTATCAGCGAATCCACCGTATTATAAAGCTGTTGAAACAAATTCCCCCAGAACAGAGGAATTGCGAAAAAAACAATCCGTTTCCAAATTGGCCCATCTGTCATCAGAGTAGCCGAAGATGATGATTCCGCCATTCCTTTCACCTCTTATTTCTTTTGTAATAATCACCTAGTCATATTGTTTTCGAATTTTATGCCGGCTCATTCCTGAACCGGCACTTTGTTATTATATCATGATTCGCACCTTCGGCGCTCACCGCTGCTTCGCAGCCATCATAATCGCCGTTCGCCGCTCGCACTGAACAAGCTCCGCTTGCTCCTGCTCACTAACGCTCACTATATCATATTTTACAGACCGGAAACAACCAGTTCTTTTACAAATACAGATGGTGTCACAAAGGCACCTGCCGAAGTAAACATGGTTCGATAATCATTTCCAAGAGCCCTGATTTCTTTTATCATATCGTAGAAATTTCCGGCAATTGTAATCTGATTGACCGGACTTTCTTTCCTTCCATTTTCTACCAGATATCCCCTGGAAATCAATGCGAAGTCACCGCTTACTACATCTGCACAGGCGAACATGCCGTCACAGCTTGTAATGTAAAGTCCACTTTGCATTTCCGCCAGAAGAGTCTCCAGACTTTTCTCCTGTCCATGCAGAACCAGATTCGTTACCCCAATTTCCGGTTTCCCTTTATAGCTTTTCTTAAATCCATTTCCGGTTGACTTCGTTCCTGCCATCTCTGCTTCTTCCTGATTATAGAGAAATTGTTTTAAGACACCTTTCTCAATCAGCTTCTTCGCTGCGGTTGGATTTCCCTCATCATCAAATGTACGGTTATTCACACCACCTGCCAAGGTCGGCTCTTCTGATAAGCAAATCACCTCTGAAGCAACCTTTGTATCCTTACTTTCTGACAACTTACTGAGTTTTTTCCGCACTTGTTCTGCACCAAAGGCACTCATATACATGCTAAGCATTTCGCAAATAATACTGTTCTTCAAAACCACAGGATACTTTCCGGTCGCAACCGGCTTTGCGCCTTTCATGTTGCAGGCATCTTCGGCTGCTTCTTCAAACATCTGCTCGAAGTCTATATCTGATGCATTTTGTACCACACAGGCATTTGCAGAAGTCTGAACCACTTCGCCATCTAGTGCTTCTGCCTGAAGCCATGCACTTGCATATTTGATAGTGTCCTCCATACAGATTCCTTTATCATTTTGAATCTGTATAGTACGAATGGTTTCATCACAATCTGCAGAATTAAATTTATTCAGTTCCGGATATTTTTCTTTCACTGCTGCTTCTGCACTTAAAATGCCCTTTGTCAGCTCATCCATGGAACTGTTAGTAAAGTCCTTGGTTACCTTGGATGCGCACAGCTTCGATGCCTGAAATGGCATACGGTTCATTTCTGCTGTCATTTTCAGCAAATGGATTGCTTCCTCAAACTGTTCTTCTGATAAATCTTCTACAGAAACTGCACCGGTCATTCCCTTGTATTCTCCCTGTACATAGCAGGAAGTCACTTCACATTTCTGATTTTTCCATGCCCGTCCTTGATAAGCATTTACGGAAACGTTCTTCTCTGTCTCACTATAAAATCCAAGATTTTGAATTCCATTTTCATGGGCAGCTTTGGTAAAATTCTGGATAAATTCATTTAACATCTTACTGAATTCCTCCTACTGTCATATTACTTACACGAACGGTCGGCTGCCCTGCTCCGATAAAAAGTGCACCACTGGATGCGTAACAGAAGCCCTGACGGAGTTCATAATTTCCCGCAACCATATCCACACTCTGAAGTACAGTTCCGCCATTTCCAATCAGCGTGACTCCTCTTACAGGAATGGTTATTTTTCCGTTTTCAATCAAATAACATTCTCCTGCATTAAAATTAAAATCTCCTGTTGCCGATTCTACGGAACCACCATTGATTGCACTGACAAAAATACCACGCTCGGTAGAACGGATAATTTCTTCCGGAGTACTTTTTCCCGGTGCAATATAGGTATTTGTCATACGTGCCGTGGGCGCAAATTTATAATTCTGTCTTCTGGAAGAACCGGTTGGCTGAAGTCCTGCCCTAAGACCATTCAATCGGTCTACCATATAGCTTTTCAGAATACCATTTTCAATCAGAATATTCTTCTGTGTCGGAATGCCTTCATCATCTACATGAAGGGAACCCCATTCATTTGCAATGGAGCCGTCATCCACCAGTGTTACCACATCAGATGCCACTTTCTTCCCGAGTTTTCCGCAAAATTCAGACGATTCATTGGCAATTACGGTAGCTTCCAGACTGTGTCCGCAGGCTTCATGGAAAAGGAGTCCTCCAAATCCATTTGCCACGACCACGCTCATCTGACCGCCCTTGCAAGGCTGCGCGTGTAACAACACCTTTGCCTGTCTGGCTGCCTCTCTGGCACTTGCCTCTACATCGATCAGATTGTAATATTCATGTCCACGCATGGCCCCCGGTCCATAATAACTGGTCTGGATATCTGTCCCACACTGGGCATATGCATTTGCAAACAATCGGGTCTTTTCGCGGTTATCTTCCACATAAAGTCCCTCTGTGTTGGCAATCTGCACCCGTTGCTCCATATCGGTAAGTTTTACACGCATACGGACAATCTCATTATCATAAGCCATTCCTGCCTTGATGGCAAGATTCAGTGGCTTCATACGCTGCTCTATCGTAAGGTGGGATGCCGGAATAGTCTCCGGTCCCATCTTATAAATTTGTTTTTCTTTCAGGGCAACCCTGGCAAGGCTGTCGCCTTGCATTGCCTTCGTCAGGTCTGCTGTCAATTCCTTTAATGCCTTCTCAGAGCGGTCATTGGTATAGCCATAATAGCAATCCTTGTTCTTAAAAACACGGATTCCGACTCCACTCTCTCTTCCTGCCTGATTCTGTTCAATTCCCTCCGGGGTTGCCCAGGTTTCCTGAAACAAGCTGCTTTCGTCGAACACTTCTGCAAAATCTGCCCCTCGCAAAGCTGCTTCATCTAAGATGTCTTCAATCCTATTCTTTGAAAGCATCGTTTACTCTCCTTTATTTGAAATCCTGGCAATGATGACATGCCACAAAATGCTCTGGCGCAATTTCCTTCAGTTGTGGTGCTTCCTGTGCACATATTTCTGTCGCATATGGACATCTGGTACGGAACTTACATCCACTCGGAGCATTGATCGGGCTTGGTACCTCACCCTTGATTTCCATACGGTCTTTTGCTCCGTTTGCATCCGGGTCGGCGATCGGAATAGCCGACATCAGAATCTGCGTATATGGATGAACCGGATTTGCAAAAATCTCGGTACTTCCTGTCATTTCCACCAGACTTCCAAGATACATAACACCGACACGGTCAGAAATATGTCTTACCATGGAAAGGTCATGGGAAATAAACAAATAGGTAAGTCCTCTTTCTCTCTGCAATTTAATCAGCAGATTGACAACCTGTGCCTGAATGGAAACATCCAGAGCGGATATTGGCTCATCACAGACGATGAAATCAGGGTCAACAGCCAGTGCACGGGCAATACCGATACGCTGCCTTTGTCCACCGGAAAGTTCATGAGCAAAACGGTTGGCAAATTCTTCTTTCAGGCCAACACTTCTGAGAAGCTCTGCCACTTTCTTTCTTTTTTCTTCTGCCGAATATTTATAATGAACATCCATCCCTTCCGCTACGATTTCCCCAATCGTCATACGAGGGTCCAGAGAAGAATATGGGTCCTGAAAAATGATCTGCGCCCTTTTCTTAAAATCAATCAAGTCAGAACCTTTTAATTTGCTGACATCTTTCCCGTCAAACAAGACCTCTCCGGAAGTTGCATCATACAATTTTAAAATAGTTCTTCCACAGGTTGTCTTTCCACATCCGGATTCACCAACCAGACCAAGGGTTTCTCCCTTTTTAATATAGAGGCTGACATTATCTACTGCTTTCAGCGTTCCTTTTTTTCCAACGCTGAAATATTTACATAAGTTTTTTGCTTCAACTAAATTCTCACTCATTAGCCTACACCTCTTTCTCGTAGAATGATTTTACTTTTGGCGCATCTGGATGCTGTAACCAGCATGACACTTTATGCGTTCCATCTACCAGAGTTTCTTCCGGCATGGCTTCTTTACATATTCCCATACAATATTCACATCTTTCTGCAAATGGGCAGTGATTCAATTCGTTAATTAAATCCGGTGGAGTTCCCTGAAGTGCATACAGCTCCTGCTTATTTTCTGTATCCAGTCTCGGTACAGAAGAAAGGAGTGCCCATGTGTATGGGTGCTTTGCATGGTGGAAAATCTCACGCACGGTTCCTCTTTCGATAACCTGTCCGGCATACATAACCTGAATACGGTCTGCGAAATCGGCAACCACACCAAGGTCATGAGTAACCAGAATAATTGCTGTATTTAACTCTTTCTTTAATTCACCTAAAAGCTCCATAATCTGAGCCTGAATGGTTACGTCAAGAGCTGTAGTAGGCTCATCTGCAATCAGCAGGGCCGGATTACAAGAAAGTGCAATGGCAATCATAACTCTCTGGCGCATACCACCTGACATTTCGTGTGGATAGGCATCTACACGCTTTTCCGCATCCGGAATCTTAACCAGCTTCAGCATATTGATTGCTTCTTCTCTTGCTGCCTTCTTGTCCAATCCTCTGTGAAGAATCAGACTTTCCATAATCTGTTTTCCAACAGTCATAGTTGGGTTTAAAGAAGTCATCGGATCCTGGAAAATCATACTGACTTCATCCCCACGATAACTTTGAAGTTCTTTCTTGGACATCTTCATAACATCCTGTCCGCGATAAACCACCTGTGAACCTTCTTTAATTTCTGCAAATGGCTTCTGTAAGAGACGCATGATGGCTTTGGCTGTTACTGTTTTTCCACATCCAGACTCTCCTACGAATGCCAACGTTTCTCCTTCATTCAGTTCAAAACTGACTCCACGTACAGCTTTTACTTCTCCTGCATAGGTATTGAATGATACCCGCAGATTATTTACATCTAATAACTTTTCCATAATCCAACCTCTACTTTCTTAATTTTGGATCCAATGCATCTCTGAGTCCATCACCAATCAAAGTGAAGCAGAGCATAGTAAGAGCAATCATTCCTGCCGGAAAGAATAACTGTGATGGATAGAATTGGAACTGAGCCTGCGCTGCTGATGCAAGAGCACCCCAGCTTGTGTTTGGTGGCTGGATACCAAGTCCTAAGTAACTTAAGAAAGCTTCTGAGAAAATATATCCCGGAATATCAAAAGTGATTGCCACGATAACAGTACTCAGTGTGTTTGGAATCATATGACGTACAATAATCTTACTTGATTTTACGCCCAAGGCTTTGGCCGCAAGCACGTACTCTTCATTTTTAATGGTAAGCATCTGTGCACGGACCATTCGGGCGGTTCCACACCAGCCGGTAATGGTCATGGCCAGAATCAGGGTAAACATACCCTTACTGTTTAATACAATAGAAAGCACAATTACCACGATTAAGTATGGTACACTAATCAGAATTTCTACAATACGCATCATAATATCATCTACGATTCCACCGAAAAATGCTGCGATTCCTCCATAGAGACATCCGATGACTGCCGAAAGAAGAGCCCCCACAATACCAATGGTTAAAGATACACGCCCTGCAATCCATACACGGGCAAAAATATCACGTCCCAATTTGTCTGTACCGAACCAGTGTTTTGCACATGGTCCCATGTTAATAGCAGTTTCATCTACCTGTTCGAACGCATAACCGCTGAGCTTAGGCCCGATGATTACCATTAATACAATTGCAGCGAGAACAAACAATGCTACTGTTGCGATTTTATTTTTTCGGAATCTTCTCCATGCATCCTGAAAATACCCCACACTAGGTCTGGATACAGATTCGATACCGTCATTTTCAATACCAATAATCTGAAATTTTTCTTTAGAAATATTCTGCATCTTGCCACCTCACTATTTATCTCCTGCCACGCGGATACGTGGGTCGAGAATCATATATACAAAATCTACTACCAGCTGCATTACGATAAACAGTACTGCATAAAATACGGTCGTTCCCAATATCATAGAATAATCGTTATTATTAATAGAACTAACATAATAAAAACCGATTCCAGGAATAGAGAACATTCTCTCTGTAACAAAGGCTCCGGTAAATACACCAACCACACTACTTGAGAAAATAGTGACTGCCGGAAGAAGGGAGTTGCGAAGTACATGTCTAAAGATGACTTTGCGTTCACTTAAGCCCTTTGCTCTTGCTGTAAGGACATAGTCCTGATTCAGTGTATCAAGCATACTGGATTTGATATAACGTGCATAGGTTGCAATCGAGCTGAAACTCATAACAATAATAGGTAAAATTAAATGTTTTGCAGTTCCCCAGCCAGATGCCGGAAGTGCTTTCATTTTTACTGCAAAGATATACTGCATCAAAGATGCCAATACGAATACCGGAACTGTTGCACCAATAATCGCGATAAACATTACAATATAATCAGGCCACTGATTTTTCTTCAGGGCAGCTACAATACCGAGAAGCACACCGATTACGGTACCGATAATAAGGGCAATTCCTCCAACCATACCGGAAATAGGTGATGTTCTGGCAATTTCACTCATGACGGAACGTCCCGGATAAGTGATACTTTCACCAAGGTCAAAATGTAACAGACCTTTCATGTAGAGAAGATACTGTTCAAAAAGTGGTTTGTCCAAACCGTATTTTGCATAGAAGTTTGCTTTTGTCTGTTCTGGAAGCGAACGCGCCATATTTGCCAGTGGGTCACCAGGAATGCTTCTCATCAAGAAGAATGTCAATGTAGCAACTGCGAATATGGTAAAAATCATATAACAGACACGTTTTACAGTGTATTTTTTCACAAAAAGTTCCCCCTTAACCTGTAAAATTAGGATTCTGATTTGATATAATAGGCCATTACTCCTATTAATAAGTAATGGCCTATTCGTTTACAGCTTGATATCTAAATCATCATCTTATTTTTCGATGTATGTATTCTTCCATCCTGGATGTGTAAAGTAAAGCTGGTCTGTACCATACTCTGCATATTTGTCATGTACATATGACTTTGTAAACATCTGTTTGATGCTTGTTGCAAATGGGCAAACTACATAATCATCAAGTACCATTTTTTCTGCCTGAATGTACATATCCATACGTGTATTCTCATCCATTTCTGTTACAGCTTTCTTAACCAGTTCATCATATTCAGGGTTAGCCCATCCTGTATATACCTGGTTGAAATCTGACAGATGAATACTTAACATATCATATGGGTCATTGTAATAAGCGCCCCATCCCATGAAACCAATCTGATAGTTTCCTTTCCTTGCGTTTGATTCAAAGATACCCCATTCGCTGAAGTCAATCTTAATCTCTACACCAAGTGCTTCTTTGTACATCTGCTGTAAGTATTCACCGAATGTACGATACCAGTCTGTAGTTCCCGCAAGCGAGAATGTTACATCAAGTGTGGAAGGATCATCGCCAAGTCCAAGTTCCTGCATACCTTCGATTAAGATATCTTTTGCAGTTGTCTTGGCAAGTGTCTCTGTTCTCATATCTTTCAGAGTATCCCCAGCTACAGAACGCATTGTCTTGTCTCCTACTGAAAGGGCCGGTGCAATCCATCCATACAATGGATCTCTTAAGCCGTCAAATGCAATCTGGTTTACTTTTTCCTGATCTACTGCCATTGTGAAAGCTTCACGAACTTTCTTGTTAGAGAACAGTTTATCTTTCGTATTATACATAGTAAATGTAATATTTCCACCTGAAATCGGTGTATATACATTCGAGTCATCAGCTTTGTATTTTTCAACAGCTTCTTTTGAATTTGTAGAGATGACATCAAGCTGTCCACTCTCATATGCATTCATGACTGCACTTGTATCGCTCATAATCTGGTAATTAACTGTATCAAGGTCAACGTTTTTAGCGTCCCAATAATTATCGTTCTTTTCCAGTTTTAATGAACTGTTATGTACCCACTCTGTCAATGTAAATGGTCCATTGTATGCAAACTTGTCTAACTCTGTACCATACTGTTCACCATATTTTTCAACAAGGTCTTTTCTCTGTGGATAGAAGATACTTGCATCTGTAGATTCCAGGAAACTAGCCATTGGAGCTGCAAGTGTGATTTCCAGTGTATGTTCATCGATAGCTTTTACTCCAAGGTCCTCTACCGAAGCTTCACCTGTACTGATTTTATCATAATTCAGGATTGGTGAAACGAAGTAACTGTTTGGACATCCTGTATCCGGATCTGCACTTCTCTGAAGAGAATATACATACTGGTCTGCTGTAACAGGTTCTCCGTCACTCCACTTTCTGTCTTCGCCAAGGTGGAATGTCCATACAGTACCTTCATCATTAGATTCCCACTTCTCAGCATCGCCAGGAACAACCGTGTACTTTCCGTCTCTTTCTTCGACACGAATCAGTCCTTCCATAACGTTCATCAAAATATCACTTGAATACTGGTCTGAACGACGGCTCGGGTCAAGTGTGGTAGGTTCTGCCTCCAGATAGGTATTTATTACCTGTTCCGAACCACTTCCTCCGTTTGATGAGTTACCATCTGAGCTGCCACCGCAGGCTGCCAATGATAAAGTCATCACTGCTGCTGTCAATAAAGCAATTACTTTTTTACCTTTCATAAATTACTCCTCCTTTTCTTTTTCGTACTTTTTTCATTCAAGTACTTGTTCATGAGCCAATTATAGCATTTACTTTATTTTATTGCTACAAAAAAAAGAAAAAATATGCAATTTTGTATAAATTGCATATTTTCCTACCTCAATATTTTGTACTTTTTCTATAATTACATATACTAAACACTGTATTTTCTGAAATCTTCGCTATTCTTCGTTGTTTTTCTATTTTTTGAAGCAATTCTAACCGCCGAAATCAGTAAATTTGTAATAGCCATCGGAGTTGACAGAGTATTGAGTGACAATCGTGTATTGGATCCTACCAAAACGATATCATCCGCATACGCGCAGACAGGCGCATCTTCCGAATCTGTAACAATAATCACCTTTCCTCCTCCACTTTTTGCATATGCAGCCACTTTCTCCGTTGCAAAATAATAATCCGGAAAAGAAAAGGCAATGAGCACCGTGTTCTTATCCATTGCAGGAACAGCAGCAAATACACTTTCATTCAATTCTGTATTTATTTTCATGGAAGAAATCTCTCCTCCGGCCATACCAATTGACAAATATTCTGCAAGCAAATAGGAAACCCCTCGTCCACACACCATCACCTTCTGAGCGGAAACAATCTCCTGTGCCACCCGAAGCAACTTCTTGACATCAACCGTCTTAAAAGTCCGCACAACCAGATCCAGTTCCTCCTGACGAATCTCGTTCAAAAACTTTTCTTCATCACTAAGTTCATAATCCGGGATATCGATCTGATAGTATTCATTTCCTTCATACAACTGCTGGCGTTCCGTGTTTCCAAGCAATTTTCGGAATTCATATTTCACTTCATTAAAATTGCTATAGCCCAGACGCTTACACAAATTCAGAATCGTGATTTCCGTCACGCCAACCTGAACGCTCAGTTCTTTTAATGTTATAAAAGTTAACGTATCCTGATTCTGCAATAAAAAATCTGCGATTTGTTTTTGCTTTCTCGTCATGTCCGGATAATGACTCTCAATTCTTTTTATAATGTCCATAAACTACCTCTCTTCCGTACACTCTATACACAATATTATACAATTTTTTCACTTTTTTCGCAAATACTATTGTATTTTCACTCAAAAAACATTACACTCAATTATAGTAAACACTTTAATTTAAGGAGGAAACTATGAGCAACTACATAAAATATACAACAGATGAATTAAAAGCGCTCACTTCTATTGCCAGTCCTTCCGGCTTTACAAAAGAAGTAGCAGCATACGTGCATCAGACCTTAACTGACATGGGGTATGAGCCTTACTATTCTAACAAAGGGAATGTACATGTCACACTTGGCGGAGAAGGCAATCCACTGGTACTTGCCGCACATGTAGATACCCTCGGTGCCATGGTTCGTTCCATCAAAGATAACGGACGTCTTCGTCCAACAACACTGGGCGGACACCAGTGGACAACCGCAGATGGCGAAAACTGTACCGTTCATACGCGCGACGGAAAGGTATACACAGGTGTCGTCCTCAATACGGAACCTTCTGCTCATGTAGCCGACGAAAAAGTAGAACGTATCGAGGCAAATATGGAAATTCTACTGGATGAAAACGTGGATTCTAAAGAAGCTACCAAAGCTCTTGGCATTCAGGTTGGTGATATTATCGCCATGGACCCACGCACTACCGTAACAGAAAGTGGATACATCAAAAGCCGTTTCTTAGATGACAAACTTTCCGCTGCAATTCTTCTCGGGCTCGCCAAAATGGTAAAAGACGGAAATTGTATATTAAACCGCAAGGTATCTCTTCTTTTCACAGTATACGAAGAAGTAGGACATGGCGGATGTGTGGTTCCGGAAGATACCCAAGAAATGCTTTCTGTAGACATGGGATGTGTTGGTGCTGACCTTGAATGTACAGAACGTATGGTTTCTATCTGTGCAAAAGATTCCGGTGGTCCTTACAACTACGAAGTAACAAGCGCACTGGTTGCCACAGCAAAAGAGGAAAATCTGGATTTCGCTATTGACGTGTATCCACACTACTGCTCAGACGTAGAAGCCACATTAAAGAGCGGATACGATATTCGTCACGGATTAATCGGACCTGGCGTATACGCTTCCCACAACTATGAACGTTCTCATGTAGATGGAGTAAAGAATACACTGGCACTTCTGAAAGCATATGTAAGTAAATAATAAATGTAGAGCAAAGGGGGACGCAAAATCATCAAATTAGATGATTGAGCGATACCCTCTTATTTTTTAAAAGAAAAAAGACCGTTATATCACTCGGATATAACAGTCTTTTTCTCTTTCATTCAGCTACTGAGCGGACTTGAACCGCCGACCTCATCCTTACCAAGGATGCGCGCTACCTGCTGCGCCACAGTAGCAAGCTTTTCAGCGACTTGTATAGTGTAGCACATTCCATTCAGAATTGTCAAGTATTATATTGACACTTCTTCTTTTGCTTTTACGCTATTTCTATTCACAGTCCTCCTCCCCATGCGCACTCGCCGCCTCTTCCGAGACTCCAGTCTCGCTCCATTACTTACATTTACGTAAGTAACGATGTCCTCTTTATTTTCCAAGTTCTTCTTCCATAATATCTCTAATCGCTTTTATATCCGTAAAAGTCAATTTTATTCCCCGATTATACATAGCCAATACTTCGTTCAGATTTTCCGCAAGTACCCTATCCAGCTTTTTATGTATCATTACAGGCTGTTCCTGAATCGTATGTATATGGTCAAAATATTTTTCAATAACAGGAAATGTATTCTGTATCAGAAAAGCATTTTCTTTTCCTGCAAATAAACCAATCACAATCGTATTGCATTTACCATATCTCTTCTTTTTCTTTTCAATGATTCCTTTGTATTTTTCAGCCTGCGAGCTAATTGGTATCATCCAATACAATTTTGGATTCTTTCTGTCCCGAATCGCATAGTAATGAGGACGATAATTTCCCTGCTCCTTATTACTCATCAAGTATTTATCCTGAACCAAGTCAAAAAACTCATCCTTGATATGATAAGAATATCCCTGCTGTATCTCCATAAATAACCTTTCCTGTGTGATAAAATTCCCCACCAGTTACCTGATGGGGAACATTGACGAACTATACTATTTTTATCCCACCTGTATAGCAAGTGGCTTCATTTACGAACTGAA
>CAJMSZ010000038.1 GCA_905216215.1 uncultured bacterium
TGAAGTTTATGAAAACTACACGCTTGTTTCAA
Source organism: uncultured bacterium (assembly GCA_905216215.1). Classification (GTDB taxonomy): domain Bacteria; phylum Bacillota; class Clostridia; order Lachnospirales; family Lachnospiraceae; genus Allocoprococcus. Next base: position 33 of record CAJMSZ010000038.1, read on the forward strand.
CAAATCATCTTCAAGAATTTATTTCCTTTAATGAGCCGTATATAGAAAGTGTAACAGGACATTATGCATGTGCAGTTAGTGCATTATTAGCATGTGGTGCATATTATAATGCTGTTGATTATACAGATATTGCAGGTGATTATATGGATATTTGGGATTCAACAGGAACGACAGTTTCATCGGAGAGTGGAGGAATAACATATGGTTCAACAACTATTGGCAATATTGGACCTGGATTTGTGGACTTTTGTGCTGGAAAGAATGTTTCTGTAACACAAAATACTGACTATAGTCCCAATTATAATTTTTTCACTAATTGCATTGATAGAGGAGATATAGCAGTTGTCCATTGTGGTATAATTAGCAGTGATACTGGAGAACGTGCGGGGCATTCAATGGCAGCAGAGGGATATGCAACTTTGCGAGCATATAATTCTGGAAATACAGTACATACATTGATGGTATTTGATGGATGGGGGGATACAGTACGTTATTTGAATTTTGATTTTGATAGTTGGACAGACATATCGGGGACTACATTTAATGGATAAGAAACGATTGATTTTGTTAATCATACTTTTGCTTGCAATAGTATTAATTGTGCTTGGCGTAAAAGGAAATGTTTTTAAGGAGAATCGTCAAAATATGGAGTTGCGTTCTAGTGGAGATGATAATTCTCATTGGTTTCATTTGAGTGGGGTTGTTGTAGAGAAAACTTTTGATACACTTTTAATAGAACTAAATGAGAAGGAAGAAAGTAGTCTATTTTTTGATACGACAAAAGTTAGTTTAGATTGTACTAAGTGTAAAGGTGATCTAGAACAAGTATCAGAAGGAAATGTTATTAAATTTTATTTTTTTAAGTATAATATTGATGGTGAAACGGTAAAAATTGAAAGAATAGTAAGATAAAAGTATAAGTAAGAGTTCTGCTATCAGAACATTATTATTAGTGAGGTAAAGGAACAAGGCGAAGCCGAGACGCCGTAGGGCAGTCCTTTACGGAACGGACACAGCCAATACCATCATGATACATAAGAGGACTTGAAAGGTCACAAACCTTGCAAGTCCTCTTGTTTATCTTATGGGTTACTTCTGTCGGATTGCATTTTCCGATAGACCGCTTCTTTCGTGGCTTCTCGGAAAAAGCTATCCTGTCTGGTATATGCCAGATGTTCATTCTGGATATAAGCGTCTGATTCGCAATCATATTCGTAAGGGATTACCTGTGCTGTTCCCTGTTTTTCATCAATTCCATAGATAATTACTTTGGAATCTCTCAATGCCAGTCCGAGTGTCAGAAAGCCGGAAGTGAAATAATTGTTGTTGTGTGGAGCGGTTATGCTTTTCAGTGCATGAAAGAAGTCTGCTACTTCCTCAGTCTGTCCATTCTCAAAAGCCGGAATGATATGTAAGGTGTTGTTTGCCTTATCTGCATATGCCCGGCAGACCAGAACGGAAGAATCCGCTTTTTGTATGATACCGTCAAAATAATCGCCGGAGTATGCAGTTGGCTGATAGAAAATGGCGGTTTCTTTTGTTGTAAGGTTATGATAAGTCAGAAAGCCGTTTACAAGCCGGACAATTTCGATATCATCCCCGTAGGTAAATCCGTTCTGCTCTAAAAGAGAATAGAAAGTTCTGGTAAATTCTTCCGGCAGTTCAATCCCCAGTTTTTCTGTGATAAGCATATCTACATATTCTTTAAATGAACCATACAGAAGTTCATTCAGCGTCATATTGCCCAACGTGGCAATCTGCTTCAAGCGTTTCTCATTGGGAAGATTCACACCCTTTTCCCAACTGTTTACAGAGCCTTTCGGGGCATTATCTATGATTTCCCCAAACTTCTGCATACTGTAACCGTATTTCTTGCGTATCTGTAAAATTCGTTTTCCTACTGCTTCTTTATTCACAAACATATGCACACCTCGTTTCTGTTTTCATCATAACACAAGATAAGGATAAATGTAAGGGTAAAATTATAATAAGTTATAAAAAGATATAGTTAAGCGTTTGAAATGCAAAAATAAAAAGTAAGGGAAAAAGTAAAATAATTGTTGACAAGAAGAAAAAACAGGTCTATGATGAGGTTAAGAGGTAAGGAGAAAAGTAATGAAATAAATATAGACGTGGATATGAAAAGGACTTGTCACACTTACCAGACACTCATTCACCATGATTTCAAAAAAGGAGAAATGTAGCATGCAGATTACATTGACAAAAGAACAGGTCAGAGAAGCGTTCGGGGAACTCCGTTACATGGGAGCAGACTACTGCTATAAGTATGATAAGGAAACCCGGAAGAAAACCGAGGAAGTGGAAGCATTGAAACTTCACCTCGGAAGCATGAAACTTGGAAACAGCGTAGATATCCGTCTGGAAGCAACAGAACTTCCAAAGGTAGAGCCTTACACAGTGGTAGAACTAGAAGAAGCGGTATATGCCCCTTATGTGCAGAGAGGAAACTTCCCAGTATTGGTGGACAGAATCTCCTGCAAGGGTATCCGTGTTGTTACCGGAAAAGGAAACGTGTAGAGACTGTTCCCGGAAATTCTCTGCGGACTGCTCCGTACAGCGTGAAAGGAGCAAAGGGAGTAGAGGAAGTTCCGGGAACGTGGCGAAAGCCACGGCATACTACGAAAGGCAGGGATGATGATAACAGAGGTAATGAAAATTTCAGAACCCCCCTATACTAACAGGGGGGTAACTCGTCAGAAAGAAGATTTGACAGCACTGATTGACTGGTGTCAGATTACTGTCAAAGGTGTAGACGTGTTCATAATCATAGAAGATATCTTGCGGATTCCACTGAGTTTTATGGAACTGCATGGTAAGGAAAAAGGAATTGCTGGACACGAACTGATAGCAAGATTTGACAATATCAAGATTCTGAAACCGACAGGAAATGCACAGTATGAGGGATTTCAGATTCTTATGAGTGGTTCGGGGTGCAGGAATTATGAAAATTTCCTTATGATGAATAAGGAAACATGGTTTGATTTTCTGGAAAGAGTTTGCAGATACCCGGTGAATTTTCCGAGGATAGACTTGGCAATCGACGATACAAAGCCTTATCTGTCTATCCCGGAATTGATTCGTCTGAAAAACGAGGGGCTGATATCTAGTCAGTTGCGTGATACAGCAGAGAATCGTTCTGATAGACTGAAAGAGGATGAAATAGAAGCGCAGGGAAAAACACTATATCTCGGCAGTAAACACAGTGATTTTCGGATTACATTCTATGAAAAGGGATATGAACAGGCAGAAAAGTTCGGAAAAGAACTCAACCCGGACTGGAACAGATATGAACTTCGATTCCGGCACAAAAAAGCGGTCAGATTAGTAGAAGAACTTCTGAAAGACAGGGATGTGGCACGGATTGCGTTGTCTGTATTAAACGAGAAAGTGCGGTTTTTACAGAAGCCGGAAAACAGCACGGTTACAAGAAAACGGCTTTATCCTACTTATCCCCCGTGGGAAGAACTCATGCAGGATGTAGGGAAGATAAAGTTGACCATGAATCCAGAGAAAAAGACACTGGAACGAACATGGCAGTGGCTGAACGTAGCAGTTTCGCCCTCTTTAAAGCTAATGGATAAAATCGGAAAACTGGATAACAGAGATTATATCCGCCAGCTAATAGAACGGGGGCAGATGAACGAAGAACAACAACGCATATATGAGGACTATAAAAAATCTTTCCTTTTGAGGGAAGAAGAAAGGAGAATCTTTGACAGAACATACACAGAACACGATACAGACAAAGAAAGCCCTTACAGTGAATGAAGCGTCAGAGTATACGGGAATTGGAAGAAATAATCTGCGAAAGCTGATTACATGGCAGAAGATTCCGGTCATAAGGATTGGAAATAAGATTCTTATACGCTCTGAGGTTTTAGACCAGTTTTTGAAGAAAAACGAAGGGCATAATCTGAAAAATAAATATGAAGTAATTGCAGTATAAACACAAATAAGCATATAATACTGTCAGACCAGTTCTGATAGTCCTTGCACGGAAAGGAGCGTGCAGATTGGGCAAGGACTTAAAAGGAAATCCATTACCGCCGGGAATTATGCAGAGAAAAAGCGGAATTTACAGAGGGCGGTTTTATTACAAAGGAGAAACGTATACAAAAGATAATGCGGACTTAAAAAAGTTAGTTCAAGAAATGGAAGATTTACGCTATGAAGTCAAGCATGGGTTGAAAGGAAAGGGCGATAATATCACTCTGGATACATGGTTTGATATCTGGCTGAATACCCATAAGAAGCGGACTATCAAGGAGAGTACACAAGTACGTTATGATGATTTTTACAGACGTTACATAAAGAAGCAGATAGGAAAACAACGTGTGGCAGATTTTAATCCGATTATTTTGGAACGTCTGCTTCAGAATATGGCAGATGATGATTACAGCACAAAGACTATACGGGATGTGTATAATATTCTCAATGCTATGTTCAAATATGCAGTGCATAACAGGATTCTTACATTCAACCCATGTGCAGGAGTGGAAGTTCCCAAAACAAAGACAAAACAGATACGGGTACTGACTGTGAAAGAACAACGGGAAGTATTGGAACACGCAAAGGAGAGAATACACGAGAATCTCATACAGGTAGCACTCGGAACGGGAATGCGTGGCGGAGAATTGCTTGGGCTTACATGGGATGATGTAGATTTTCGGAAATGGGAAATTTCTGTAAATAAAACGTTGGTGTATATCAAAGATAAGGAAACAAAGAAGTATGTATTCAAGTACCAGACACCAAAGACAAAGAACAGTATACGGACGATTCCCATGCAGGACAGTGTGTATAAGGCTTTAAAACGTCAGTGGATTCAGTTGAAAGAAATGCAGTTGTCAGCTAGTGAATGGCAACCATTAGAGGGATTTGAAAATCTTGTGTTTGTTGGAAAGAACGGAAAACCGATTACAGAACACACCTTTCAAGTGACGTTAGACTGGATAGAAAAATCTATCAATAAGGAACGAAAAAAGCAGGCAGAGAAAAACAAGACAGTGTTTATACCGATTCCGCATTTTTATCCACATGCACTTCGTCATACTTTTGCAACGCGTTGTTTTGAAGCCGGGATTGACGCAAAGGTAGTACAAGGATTCCTCGGACATTATTCCATAGCAATCACACTGGATTTGTATACGCACGTCACAGATGATAAAGCAAAATCGGAAATGGATAAATTACAGAATTTGTATAAGGAAATCATATAATCAGAACAAGAATAAGAAAGAGAATAGAAAAGGTGCAACATTTCTTTAGAAAATTATTTGACCGAGATTTGACCGAAGCGGATTTTGCAACAAGTACAGAACAGCGAAAACCCACTGGCTGAGGGACCAGTGGGTTTCGTGTTTGTTTATGTTATCTAAAGGAATGAGAGTAAAGCTGCAATCGGGGTATCCCCGATTGCATTACTTTATGAGGGGAGATAGTTGCTTATCAACTATCTTGCTGTTATTATATCTATAAAATGTGTCCAAAATATGTTGAAACAATAAAAGAAAAGGAAAAAATCTAAAGAAGATATTAAGAAAATATCTCGAAAACATAAAGAAACAGGAGAAGATGAAAATGTTAGTTATGGGAGCCCATATGTCCATTGCGGGTGGATTAAATAAAACAGCGCAGAATGTTGTGAAGATGAATGCCAACACCATGCAGATTTTCAGCAGAAATCCAAGAGGTTCTAATTTCAAAAATCCATCCGAAAAAGAAATCGAAGAATTTCAGAAAATTCGAAAAGAATATCATTTTGGCCCAATACTTGCACATGCACCATATACTATGAATCTGGCAAGTGCAAAGCCGGAGGTTTATGAGTTCGCCTGTGATGTAATCCGGGAAGATATTCAGCGAATGGATAACCTTGGAATTGAGAATCTTGTCTTTCACCCAGGAAGTCATACAGGGATAGGAGTGGAGGCTGGAATAGAAAATATTATCAGAGGACTGAACCAAGCGATAACAGAGAATCAGAACATTATGGTTTTGCTGGAAACCATGAGTGGAAAAGGCACAGAAATCGGTGCCAGCTTTGATGAACTGAAAGCAATCCGGGATGGAGTTGTTCATCCGGAGAAAGTAGGAGTGTGTCTTGATACCTGTCATGTGTTTGCGGCAGGGTATGATATTGGAAATCATCTGGAAGAAGTTCTGGATGAGCTGGACGAAAAGATTGGTCTATCCTGTTTGAGAGCCATTCATCTGAATGACAGCATGATGCCGTTTGCTTCCAGAAAAGACCGCCATGCTACGATTGGAAGCGGAGAAATCGGACTGGAAACATTGATGAATGTCATCACAAATCCGAGACTTACCGGAATACCACTCTATCTGGAAACTCCATTGGATGATGCCGGACACCAACAAGAAATACAAATGGTGAGAGAATGTCTGGAAATTCGGGGATATGATTGGACATAAGAACGAATCGTACAAAAATCTGCACAACGAAAAACCTCCGGGACTGTGCCCGGAGGTTTTTGTGTTTTATGTTATCTAAAAGGAATGAGAGTAAAGTGTGCCAATTGGGATGCCCCAATCTGGCTACTTATGAGGGGGAGATAGTTTATTAACTATCTTGGTATTAGTATATCTACAAAATGTGTCTAAAATATGAGTAGATTATAAAAGAAATCGAAAAAATCTTAACTACATATTAAGATTTTTTTCGTCTTTTACAATTTCTATAAATAAGCTATAATAGTAGAACAACTGTTATATGGTTTTACAGGCAAGGAGTCAATTATGGAAATACAAGTTACAGAAGAATTAAAGGATATATTAGAAAAAAGTATCAATGAGGATTTTATTTCTGCGGTTATCAGCAGCCCTCGTGAAAAAGGAGATACAGTAAAAATAAAGGTACGTCCCATTAAGAAAAAAGACGAAATCTTGTTTCAGTTTGAAGAGTTCAGGAATAATCAGGCATTTCATAAAAATATGGATGCAGACGCGGCAGTCGCTTATCTGGAATCACAGATGAATAAATTTAAACAAATGCAGATGGAGACCCGCCAGATGCGTTATCAGGTTATGATAAGTAAGAAAGGTAAGATGACAATCCAGAAGAAGCATCAGGCAGGTGAGGCCAAGGCAGTGGACAAGTCACATAACCGGAGCAAGCATTATATTCTAGAGGAAGGGACCAAGATTCCGTTTCTTCAGGACCTTGGGGTTATGACCCGGAATGGGGATATTGTAAAGAGCAAGTTTGATAAGTTCCGTCAGATTAATCGTTTTCTGGAATTTATTGAAGATATTCTTCCACAGCTTCCCAGGGACAGAGAAATTACGATTCTTGATTTTGGCTGTGGCAAATCTTATCTGACGTTTGCCATGTATTATTACCTTCATGAATTGCAAAAATACGAGATACGGATTATCGGACTGGATTTAAAAACAGAAGTGATTAAGCACTGTAACCAACTGGCAGAGAAATATGGATACGAGAAGCTGAAATTTCTGGAAGGAAATATTGCGGATTACACCGGAGCGGATGAAGTAGACATGGTTGTCACATTGCATGCATGTAATACAGCAACTGATTTTGCTCTTGCAAAGGCAATTGGATGGAAGGCAAAAGTAATTCTGTCTGTGCCTTGCTGTCAGCATGAACTGAATGAGCAGATGGAAAATGAAATCCTTTCACCAATTTTTTCTTATGGACTGATAAAAGAAAGAATGGCAGCCTTATTTACCGATGCACTTCGTGCAGAGTATTTGAAACGGGAAGGGTATGATACTCAGATATTGGAATTTATTGACATGGAGCATACCCCGAAAAACATTCTGATACGTGCAGTATATACAGGGAAAAAAGGAAATAACGAAGAGGCGATTCGCAAATGTGAGGAAATGCTTCATGTACAGCCAACATTGGGAGAACTGCTGAAAAAGAAAAAGGAAGAATCATAATTAAGGAGAAAATAAGGGGCGATATATAATGAAAAAAACAATTGTGCGCGTGGGAGTACTTGGCGCAGTATTTATCATAGCTGTGATTTTTTTCGGCTATTTAACAAATAAAGATAACACGGATATGAGTACAGACATGGGGAGCGCAACTCTTCCGCGAATTTCTTTTAACACAAATGGATACGAAGTAAATTCCCTTCCAGGATACGTGACGGATATGGAGCTCACTTCTATGCGTGATACGATTACACCTGTGACGGATAATAACCTTACTATGAATCTGCAGTCCTTTGACGAACAGGTGGAGAAGATGACATGGCAGGTTTTTTCTCTGGATGGGGAGGAGTGTCTTCAGAAAGAGACGGTCCATTCTGTAGAGAATACCATGAATCTGCAATTTAATGGAAATGGAATGTTAAGCAGTGAGAAGGTTCTGAAGATTACCCTGCATATGCCGGAGAAAGACGTATATTATTACACCCGGATTAAGAATGCGGAAGGAATGGAATATGATACCTGCCTTGACTTTGTTAAATCTTTCAATGAAAATGCCATCAGAAAGACAGAAACAGAGGAGCTTCGCGGCTATCTGGAAACAACAAGTGATGGTGATGTTCTGGGGTATCAGCATGTGACGCTGGCATCCAGTTTGGATTATATCACCTGGGGCAGCTTAAAGCCGAGCGTAAAGGATGATATTTCATGGGAAATCAAAGAATGCAGTTCCGTTTCTACATCCATTACACTATTGTATCAGGTAAATTTGGCGGGAGTGGATACAGGAAAGGAACAGACCTATGATGTGGAAGAATTTTTCCGTGTGCGCGTGATAAATAACCAAACCTATCTGATGGCATATGACCGGATGGTGAACCAGACTTTTGACGGCAGTACAGGAACGCTGGATACCAATGGAATTGTTCTTGGAATGGCACCGGAAGACCTCGAATATAAGCACAACGCTGATGGAACGATTGTGTCCTTTGTACAGAACAATGAACTGTGGAGCTACGACAAAGAGGCGGATGAACTGTCTTTGATTTTCAGTTTTGCGGACGCAGAAAAAGCGGATGTCAGAAACCGTTATCATCGACATGAAATTCATATCGACTCTGTGGCTGAAAATGGGGATACACTATTCTATGTTTCCGGTTATATGAACCGGGGAGACCATGAAGGTCAGGTGGGAATCGCTGTGTATTTCTTTAATCATGAGAAAAATTCCGTAGCTGAGAGGGCTTTTGTTCCGAGCAAAAGAGGCTATGAGATCATGAAGAATGAACTGGGTCAGTTTATTCACTATAGCGAGACAGATTCCAAACTCTATGTGATGTTAGACGGATGTCTGTACTGTGTGGATACGGAAGAAGATTCCAGAGAAGTGCTGGTGCGTGGGCTGGAAAATGACCAATACGTGACTTGTCAGGATTCACCGATTCTGGCATATGAAAGTGCAGGAAAGATTACAGTTTTGAATATGGAAAATGGAGAAAGTTTTGAAATAGTACCGGAAAATGGAGATGTTCTGGTGCCTGCTGGCTTTGTAAACAATGATTTCGTTTATGGAGTTGTTCATGAAGAGGAGGAAGGAACTTTGGTCGGAGGCGAAAAGATTCTTCCCATGTATAAAGTAGAAATTGTAAATCAGAAACAGGAAACGGTTAAGACATATCAGATAGAGGGTATCTGGACACAGAAGGTTACTGTTGCAGAAAATGTACTTACACTGGACCGCGTGACGACATCTGAGTCTGGCTATGTTGCGACGGGAAGGGATTATATCACCAGCAGCGCAGAGACAGAAAAGAGTAACATTACTCTTGACTCATATAAAGATGGAAGCAAGGGCCTTGTGAGAAGACTGGATTACGAAGATGGCATTCAGGATACAAGTGCGAAAATACTGAAGCCGAAGCAGGTCTTGCAGAACAAAAAGATGAATGTGAAGTTTGAAGAATCCAAGATGGAAGGCAAATATTATGTGTATGCATTTGGACATCTGCAGAAAACATTTACCAAAGCAGGCGAAGCCATTTCGTACGCAAATACCATAAAAGGTGTAGTTACTTCTTCTAGCCAGGAATACGTGTGGGAACGCGGAAACTGGCCATCTGCCTATGAACTGGATAATGTGGATACGGAGCAGGCTATGTCGATTTACTCCGACGGAAAAGGAATGAACCTGACCGGATGCAGCATGGAAGAACTTCAGTACAGTATCAGTAGGGAAATTCCGATTGCAGCTGTTGTGGGGGAAAATCAAGTGGTCATTCTGACCGGATACAATAAGACCAATGTTGCCTATGTTGACCCGGCTACCGGCAATCGTCAGATCGTGACACAGGCAGCTATGGAAAGCATGACTGCCCCATATGGAAGCGTCTATGTAGGATGTGTGGAAAAAGAATAGTCATAAAATAGAGAAAGAGTACACTTTCAAGGTAGGAAAGTGTACTCTTTCGCGCATAATATAATGAACGTTTTATTTCGTCAATACTTCACAGCCATCGTCTGTGATCAGTACCATGTATTCAATCTGGGCAGAAAGTCCGTCGTCTTCCGTGTAAACAGTCCATCCGTTATCTTCGTCTACAAAGAATTCAGGAGACCCTTCGTTGATCATTGGTTCAATAGTGAAAATCATGCCGGGAACCAGAAGCATTTCGCTTCCCTTCGGAGTAACATAGCTGACCCATGGCTCTTCGTGAAATTCCAGACCAACACCGTGTCCGCCAATTTCTTCTACAACAGAGTAGCCGTTTTCCTTCGCGTGTGAATTGATAGCATCAGCAATATCACCAAGGTGATTCCAAGGCTTTGCCTGGGCAAGACCAAGTTCCACACATTCTTTTGTGATACGGACAAGACGCTCCGCGCGTTCGCTGACCTTTCCGATGGTAAACATACGGGATGCATCGGAAAAATAGCCATCTAAAATGGTCGATACATCTACATTTATAATATCGCCTTCTTCCAGAATGATGGATTCATCTGGAATACCATGGCAGATTTCATTATTTATAGAAGTGCAGACACTTTTAGGAAATCCTTCGTAACCGAGAGGAGCCGGAGTTCCACCATGTGAAACAGTAAAATCATATACCAGATGGTCGATTTCTTCGGTACTCATTCCGGCATGGATGTGTGCCGCTACATGATCCAAAACAGCAGTGTTCAAATCCGCACTTTTTCGAATTCCCTCAATTTGAGGAATTGTTTTTAACATATCTCTGGTTGGGACAATTTCTCCCTTTTCTTCATGGTATAAAATTTTCTCCTCAATGATGCGATGGCATTTTTTATATTTCTTTCCACTTCCGCACCAGCATAATTCATTACGTTCCATGTAATTACCTGACTTTCTGTATACTTTTCTGCTTTGGAGATATAAAAGACACTCCGAATCTATAGTATAGCGGTTTGGAAGAAAAGTCAATCCGAGGAATGTACGGAAAGCACTTTTTCTGAAAGGATTGTTTTGATGGTATTGTTTCAAATGGTTGAATCGGTTATAATAAGAACATTCGGAGAAAGGGATGAATAAAATATGTCATATACTGCCCTGTATCGTAAGTTCCGTCCGACGGAATTTGCAGATGTAAAAGGACAAGACCATATCATAACTACATTAAAGAATCAGATTGAGGCGAACCGGATTGGACATGCGTATTTGTTCTGCGGAACAAGAGGTACGGGTAAGACGACGGTTGCCAAGATATTTGCAAAAGCGGTAAACTGCGAACATCCTGTGGATGGAAGTCCGTGTGGCGAATGCGCCATGTGCCGTGCCATTGCGGAAAATACTTCTATGAATGTGATTGAGATTGACGCGGCATCCAACAATGGTGTGGACAATATCCGTCAGATCAGAGAAGAAGTTTCGTACCGGCCTACAGAGGGAAAATACAAGGTATACATTATAGATGAGGTGCATATGCTTTCTATCGGAGCATTTAATGCATTGTTGAAAACTTTGGAAGAACCGCCGGAATATGTGATTTTTATTTTGGCAACAACAGAAGCCCACAAGATTCCAATCACAATTATGTCGCGTTGTCAGCGATATGATTTTAAACGAATTACTATTGACACCATTTCTGACCGGCTTGTGGAATTGATGAAGAAAGAGCAGGTTGACGTGGAGGAACGGGCAATCCGTTACATCGCCAAGGCGGCAGATGGCTCTATGCGAGATGCACTTAGTCTTTTGGATCAGTGCATTGCATTTTATCTAGGTCAGAAGCTGACCTATGAGCATGTACTTGAAGTACTTGGGGCGGTAGATACAGAAGTGTTCAGCCGGCTGCTAAGACAGATTATTGCCCAGGATGTTGCGAAAGTTCTGGAAACGGTTGAAGAACTGATCATGCAGGGACGGGAATTGTCCCAGTTGGCGGCAGATTTCACCTGGTATCTGCGAAATCTTCTACTGGTGAAGATTTCAGATGGTGTGGAAGACATACTGGATGTTTCTTCGGAGAATCTGGTACAGTTAAAAGAAGAAGCAGAAATGATAGAATCAGAAGTTTTACTTCGTTATATTCGTATTTTTTCTGAACTGACGAATCAGCTTAAATTTGCTTCCCAGAAGAGAATTCTACTGGAAGTAACGCTGATTAAGATGTGCAGACCACAGATGGAACAGACTAAGGACAGTCTCTTGGACAGAATCCGTACGTTGGAAAAGCAGGTAGAAGAGGGAGCATTTCAAGCACCTCAGGGTGAAAAGGTTGTGTATGTATCAAAAGAGGATGCAAAGCCGGCACCCAAACCGGTACTGCCCAAAGCAATCCCGGAGGATGTAAAGCAGGTGGCTTCTAATTTCCGTGGTATTGCAAATGAAACATCGGGAATGTTACGTTCCTATCTGAAGCAGGCCCGGTTAAGCGTAGGCAATCAGGGGCAGCTTCTGATTGTGCTTCCAGACGAAATCAGTGCAGCTTTTGTGGGAAGCGATGCCCATAAGCAGGAGATTCGGGAAGCAATTGAACAGAAAATCGGCAAAGAAGTCCAAATCGAAGTAAGCCAGATGGAAGCAGGCAGACATTTTGAGGACAGCTTTGTGGATATAGAAAAAGTGATTCATATGGATATTACAATTGAGGACGAATAAAAGGAGGATATACCCATGGCAAAACGTGGAGGGTTTCCAGGCGGAGGAATGCCTGGCAATATGGCAAATTTAATGAAACAGGCGCAGAAAATGCAGCGCCAGATGGAAGAACAGGCAAAGGAAATGGAGACAAAAGAGTTCACGGCGACTGCAGGAGGCGGAGCTGTGGAAGTGATTGTAACCGGTAAGAAGGAGATAAAGAAAATCAACCTTCAGGAAGAAGTAGTTGACCCGGATGATATTGAGATGTTAGAAGATTTAATCGTAGCGGCAACAAATGAAGCACTTCGTAAAGTAGATGAAGAAAATACATCAGCTATGAGCAAACTGACCGGTGGACTCGGCGGCGGCATACCTGGCATGTTTTAACAGAGGTGTGAAGCATGGATTATTACAGTAGTCAGATTACAAAACTGATAGAAGAATTGTCCAGACTTCCCGGAATTGGTGCAAAGTCAGCAGGAAGGCTGGCTTTTCATATTATTAACATGCCGAAAGAACAGGTGGAACAATTGGCCGGAACCATGATAGAGGCAAGAAATAACGTACGCTATTGTAAAGAGTGCTGTACGCTCACAGACCGGGAAATCTGCCCTATTTGTGCAAGCAGTGAGCGGAACCATAAAGTGATTATGGTGGTGGAAAACACCAGAGATATGGCAGCCTATGAAAAGACCGGGAAATACAATGGTGTCTACCACGTCCTTCATGGAGCGATTTCCCCTATGCTGGGAATCGGCCCCGGGGATATTAAGCTGAAGGAATTAATGGAACGTCTGCAGAAGGATGTAGATGAAGTCATTATTGCAACGAATTCCAGCCTGGAGGGCGAGACAACGGCAATGTACATCAGCAAATTGATCAAGCCGACGGGAATTAAAGTAAGCCGAATAGCAAGCGGAGTTCCTGTAGGTGGAGATTTGGAGTACATTGATGAAGTTACCTTACTTCGTGCACTGGAAGGAAGGACAGAATTATAAATGCATTTAAAACAAGGGCCTCTATTGACCGGATATGAAAGAATGCGTTATAATGAAGTTTAGGTAAAATCCTCTGGAATCAGAGGACGAAAATAAGGAGGAGACAAAAATGAAATTTTTTATTGACACTGCTAATGTTGAGGACATTAAGAAAGCAAATGACATGGGGGTTATTTGTGGTGTAACAACAAATCCATCTTTGATTGCAAAGGAAGGAAGAAATTTTGAAGAGGTTATTGCGGAGATTGCTTCCATTGTAGATGGTCCAATTAGCGGTGAAGTAAAAGCGACGACTGTAGATGCAGAAGGCATGATTGCAGAAGGAAGAGAAATTGCAAAAATTCATCCCAATATGGTTGTAAAGATTCCTATGACTGTAGAAGGGTTAAAGGCATGCAAGGTTCTTAGTCAAGAAGGAATTAAAACAAATGTGACTTTAGTATTCACAGCAAATCAGGCACTTCTTGCAGCCAGAGCAGGAGCAACTTATGTGTCTCCATTCCTTGGACGTTTGGATGATATTTCCGTAAGAGGAACAGATTTGATTAATGAAATCGCTGAAATTTTTGCAGTAGCAGGTGATATTGATACACAGATTATCGCAGCAAGTGTTCGTAACCCAATGCATGTTACAGAATGCGCACTTGCCGGAGCTGATATTGCAACCGTTCCTTATAAAGTAATTGAACAGATGACACATCACCCACTGACAGATGCTGGTATTGAAAAATTCCAGGCTGATTACAGAGCAGTATTCGGTGAATAAGACTCAGGAGGAGCATGATGAATAAGTTAGAGCTTATGAAAACTGCAAATGAGGTTCGCAAGAGCATTATCACCGGAGTTCATGCGGCAAAATCAGGACATCCGGGTGGTTCCTTATCTGCAGCTGATATTTTTACTTATCTGTATTTTGAAGAAATGAATATTGACCCTGCTGATCCCAAGAAGGCAGACAGAGATCGTTTTGTATTGTCCAAAGGTCACACGGCACCGGGCTATTATGCTGCGCTGGCACATAGAGGTTTCTTCCCTGTGGAAGATATGGTGACATTGCGTAAAGTAGGTTCATACCTTCAGGGGCATCCGGATATGAAGCATATTCCGGGCGTAGATATGTCAAGCGGTTCTCTTGGACAGGGTATTTCTGCAGCAGTAGGAATGGCAATTTCCGCAAAGATGTCTGGAGAGGATTATCGTGTATATACCCTTCTCGGTGATGGAGAAATTCAGGAAGGACAGGTATGGGAGGCATCTATGCTTGCTGGATTCCACAAACTGGATAATCTGGTTGTAATCGTAGACAACAACAATTTGCAGATTGATGGACGAATTGATGAAGTCAATTCCCCATATCCGATTGATAAGAAATTTGAAGCATTTAACTTCCATGTGATTAATATTAACGGAAATGATTTTGATGAAATCGATGCGGCATTTAAGGAAGCGAGAGCAACCAAAGGAATGCCGACTGCAATCATTGCCAAGACAATAAAGGGTAAGGGAGTTTCCTTTATGGAAGACCAGGCTTCATGGCATGGAAAAGCTCCGAATGACGAGCAGTATGAGATTGCTATGGAAGATTTACAGAAAGCAGGTGAAGCATTATGTCAGAAGTAAAGAAAGTTGCTACAAGAGACAGCTATGGTAATGCTTTAGCTGAACTGGGAAGATTACATGAGGATGTAGTGGTACTGGACGCAGACCTTGCCGGAGCTACAAAGACAGCGATATTCAAAAAAGAATTTCCAGAACGTTTTATTGACTGCGGTATCGCAGAAGGAAATATGATTGGTGTGGCAGCAGGACTTGCTACAACCGGAAAAGTTCCATTTGCGAGTTCTTTTGCTATGTTTGCGGCAGGACGTGCGTTTGAACAGGTGAGAAACTCAGTTGCTTATCCGAAAAACAATGTAAAGATTGGCGCAACTCATGCGGGAATTTCCGTAGGGGAAGATGGAGCAACTCACCAGTGCAACGAAGATATTGCACTTATGAGAGCCATCCCGGGAATGGTAGTGATTAATCCATCCGACGATGTAGAAGCCAGAGCAGCCGTTTTTGCAGCGTATGAATATCAGGGACCTGTCTATATGCGTTTTGGACGTCTTGCAGTTCCGGTCATCAACGATAATCCTGATTACAAGTTTGAACTTGGAAAAGGAATCGTGCTCCGTGAAGGAAAAGATGTGGCGATTATCGCAACCGGACTGGAAGTGGCAGAATCCCTTGCGGCAGCAGAGAAGCTTGCAGCAGATGGAATTGACGCAAAGGTAATCAATATCCATACCATCAAGCCACTTGACAAAGAACTTGTGATTGCTGCGGCAAAAGAAACCGGAAAAGTAGTCACAGTAGAAGAACATTCAGTCATCGGTGGACTTGGAAGTGCAGTATGTGATGTGCTTTCAGAAAATCATCCGACACCGGTTATGAAGATTGGTGTAAATGATGTATTTGGCGAGTCCGGTCCGGCTGTCGAGCTGATTAAGAAGTATGGACTGGACAGCGAAGGTATTTATGAGAAAGTGAAAGCTTTTATGAAATAACAGAAGAGTAAACTTCAGAACAGAAAATGAAAAGAAGGTGTTTCCTTAGTAGTAAGGAGGCATCTTTTTTTATTTTAGCAGGAAATTCTGGTGGAACTTCCTGCTAAATAAAAAGGCACTATGTGCCAGTAATGCGCACTCGCGCGAAGACGAAGTTGTCGCAAGCGACCGCGCTCAGCGCGAGAATGTGCTGGGGCACATTCTTTTTATGCCATTGAAAAGAGTGTCGGAAAATATAGGGAAACACCTGACATAATCTGCTAAAAAAGTCATTTTGCATATGCTATCATAAGCAAAAATATGCAAGACGAGGTGAATGTGCATGGAAACAAAATTTCCGAAAAACGTACGTCAGATAGGTAATGTAAGCGACACCCCTAAGATATATGTAGAAGATTATGTAGATACATTTATCAATCAACTATGCGATAAAACAGAAGACATTCCTGTGGGTGTTTTTTTGATTGGACATACCGTCAGACAGGAAGACCAGGATTGTATCTACGTTTCCGGGGCAGTACGGATAGAAGAATTGACAGTAGATGGCATGAATATCCACATTGGCCGGGAAGCGTGGGAGTATGCAAAAAATGAGAAGGCAGAGCACTTCCCGGATGGAGAACTTATGGGATGGTGCCTAATCCGCAGAGATGGTGCGCTTCAGATGGAAGAACAGTTCCGCAGAATCCATGAACAATATTTCGGACATTTTGGAACCATCTTTATCCTGAAAAATGCTGAAGAAGAACAATATTTTGCATATAAATATAAAGATCTTATGGAAATGAATGGGCATTACATATATTATGAAAAAAATCCCTCTATGCAGAATTATATGATCCTGGAACGCAAAAAGATTGGCGTGACACCCAGTGAAGATGTGGAAGATAAAGCTGCGAAGGAGTTTCGTAATATTGTAAAAGAACGAATCATTATTCAGGAAGAAAAGAAACAGTCACGTTTGATGAAAGCAGTCAGCGCAGTACTGGTAATCGCAGTTCTGGCAATCGGAGTAACCACCGTGAATAATTATGGCAAAATGAAGGATGTCCAGACCTCATTGGAACGGATGAAAGAAATGGCCGACTTGGATAATAAAGAAGATGACAGCTCCTTGGAAACCAATGCAGAAGTAACAGAAAACATAGAAGTAATACCAGAAGACACCGACCAGAATCAAGAAGAAACACAAACACCAGACACAAATACAACTACAGAAACCGGACAAGGCTCCGATGAAAGTGCAGTAAGCACCATGCAGGAAATGAGCGAAGATATTTACATCGTACAAAAAGGTGATACACTGGCAAAAATAAGCAAAAAAGTATACGGAGACACTAGCCACGTAGATGCAATCTGCCGCATGAACGGCCTCACAGACGGCAACCTCATCTTCATCGGCCAGAAAATATTACTTCCCTAATCAACAATATGTGGTATAATGTACGCGTAAGCATAAAGCCGTGCAAAACCAAGAACTCACAGCCAGTCACTTGTGCTTGCACAAAAGCGACTGGCTGTGAGTTCTTGGTTTTATAGGGCGCAAGCCCGCGAAGGAGCAGCGCAAGAAGCGAGTTAGCGCAAGCCCACGAACGAGCAGAGGAGCCGCGAGGTGGCACAGGATTATCAACCAGAAAAGGAAACAACATGAGTGTAACGATAGAAGTACGTCAGCCGAATGATGATGTAGATAAGATAATTCAATCAAATAAGAGAAAAAGGATGTTTCACATAGGAATTTCCATCCTGACCATAGCTGCTGTTTTAATCAGTACCTATATGCTTGTGGAAATGCAGACTTATGGTACGATGCGGACAATTCAGGAGTATGGAGAGGCAGAAACAGACAACAGCAATTTTGTCAAATATGCAGATGGAATTCTGAAGTATAGTCGTGATGGGGCTGCCTTTCTTAATAAAAAGGGCGAGGAAAAATGGAATCAGTCCTATCAAATTAAAAAACCATTTGTAACAAGCAATAAAGAAGCGTTGGTTATTGGAGACCAGGCGGGGAATGATTTGTATGTATTTAACAAATCAGGTCTAAGAGGAGAGATACATACGAATTATCCTGTTGAAATGGCGGCGGTTTCTGAGAATGGAATTGTCAGCGTTTTGCTTCGCAATGGAATGTCACCGCAGATTATTTGTTATGATGCTACGGGAAATGTGTTGGTTGAGCATACAGCTTCTCTTTCAGGGATAGGTTATCCGATTGGAATGTCACTTTCGGCAGATGGAACAATGCTTCAGGTATCGTATTTGTGCGTTGCCGATGGTGTGGAAGCAACAAGAGTGGTGTACTATAATTTCAAGGACGGTGGCGCGGAGAAAGAAACATATCAGGTGACGGAGGATGTATATAAGAATACGGTGATGCCGACCTCGTTTTTTATTAATAATAAAAAATCTATTATTGTCGGAGACTCTTCTTTTGTTGTATACAATGGAAAGGATACACCGCAGGCTGCCAAAACAGTTGAATTGGAGAAAGCTGTTCAACAGGTGTTCTACGATGATGGATATCTTGGATTTGTCCTTAAGAATGTGGGTGAAGAGGAATCGGAACTGCGTCTTTATGATATGAACGGGGAACAGAAAATATCTAAGAAATTTGTGGGTGAATACAGCAACATCAGCGTTTCTGAAGGCAATGTCATTATGTTTGATGGAAAGAAATGTATGATATTTTCAGCCTGGGGAGTCCGGAAGTTTGATGGGGAAGTGGAAATGAATATAAAAGAAGTATTACCGCTTACCGGAATCAATAAGTATTTATTAGTGAGCAATGACGGAATGGAAGAAGTACGGCTTGTCAAATAGGAGAAAGATATGAATTGGTTGTTGATAGTAGTTGCAGCAATATTAATATTGGGAATGATAATAGGGCTTATTCGCGGGGCACTTCGTATTGCGGTGTCTTTGGTGGCGACTGTGCTTACTATAGCGATTGTGGTATTTGTGACGCCATATGTGAGCGAGGCGATTATAGCACTTACACCTATGGATGAAATTCTGGAAAACCAGTGCGTAGATGCGATTGCGAAAGCAATGGGTAGTAAGAGCAGTACCAAACAACTTACAGAAGAACAGGTGCGAAGCATTATGAGCGGAGCAGGTGTGACAGAAGAAGATTTGGAATCGTATGGTATAACGGTAGAAGATATCGTAAATGGAAAAGTAGATGGCGAGCACTTGGCAAAACTTGGAATTTCACCAGGCATATTAAATGGCCATGGAGCGGGCGAAGAGGAAGGTGTGTCTATTGATTCTGCAGAGATTCCAAGACAAATCCAGATATCTGCAATTGAAAATTCGAATTTACCAGAAGTTTTTAAAGAACTGCTGTTGAGTAATAATAATAGTGAGGTGTATCAAAAACTGGGAGCAACTACATTTGTAGAATATATCAGTAAGTATTTTTCCAGATTGATTATTAATATCTTTGCGTTTTTTGTTACCTTTATTATTGCGACAATTGTGATTCGCGCAATCGTATTTGCCCTTGATATTGTTACCAGTTTACCGGGACTTGGACTTATCAACCGGTTATTGGGGGCAATGTTAGGAGCGGGTATTTCCCTGATAGTAATAGAGTTGTTGTTTGTGATAGTAACGATACTCTACACAACAAGTTTCGGCGTAAATATGATGAGGATGATTAATGAAAGTTCATTTCTGTCGGTTATCTATGACCATAATATTGTAATGAAGCTGATGACATCTATTTATTAATAAATGTTAATAAAATAAGGCGTTTCTCTTGAAAGGTAGGCCTCTTGTTTGGTATAATCAGCTTAATGAAGAGGAGGTGGTGCACGTGGGTAAAAAAGATGATGAAATGATTTGTTATTGCTCCAATGTGACCAGAGGCCAGATTATAGAAGCACTGGAAAACGGAGCGAAAAATTTCAATGATATTAAAAAAATGACCGGGGCATGTACGCTTCGGGAATGTAAGACTCTCAGTCCAAGAAAAACATGATGTTCTCCTCTTATTATGGAAATAATAAAGGAATATAAACTGGAACAATTGCAGAAACTCAATCATAAGTAGCATAAGAATTGTGCAAAATGTGCAAAATAAATAAACAGTAAAAACATTATTGACAATTCAAGGATGTCGTGATATGATAAACAACGTCGCTGAAATGGCCACATGGTTGTGAGCTGAGCGGTGATACAAAATAACAAAATAAAAAATAAAAAAACTGTTGACAAAGCGAAACGCTTATGGTATTATAAATAAGCTGTCGCTGAGACAGAAACAACGAACTTTGATAACTGAACAA